>CAUZAW010000088.1:0-10897 GCA_963577735.1 Phycisphaerae bacterium
TCCATGATGGCTGAGGCCAAGTTAACCACAGCGAGGATAACGCATCTGCGCCGCGTGCTGTTGCAGTGGTACGGCCGGCACCGGCGGCGGTTGCCGTGGCGGGCGGCGCACAGCTGCGGGCGGGTCGATCCATACTATACACTGGTCAGCGAAGCGATGCTGCAACAGACGCAGGTCGCGACCGTTGTGGATTACTTCAACCGGTTTGTTGATCGACTGCCCACGGTACGGGCCCTAGCATCGGCTGACGAACAGGTGGTGTTGCGTCTATGGCAGGGGCTGGGCTACTACCGGCGGGCGCAGCATCTGCATGCTGCGGCGAAAATGATTGTCGATGAATTTGACGCCAGGGTACCGTCCTCTGTTGATCAACTGATGCGCCTTGCCGGCATCGGCCGGTACAGTGCCGGGGCGATCGCCTCGATCGCCTACGGCAGGGCAAGCCCGATACTGGACGGAAACGTGACCAGGGTATTGGCCAGGTGGCTGGCAATCGAACAGCCTGTCGACGCCCCGAAGGTGCGTGATGGGTTATGGCAGGTGGCACAGCGGCTGGTACCGCAATCGAGGCCGGGTGATTTCAACCAGGCCTTGATGGAACTGGGGCAGTTGGTGTGCACCCCCAAGCGCCCACAATGCAAGACCTGCCCCGTGGCGAACCAGTGCCGGGCATATAAAGACGGCAGCGTGAATCGATTACCGCTGCGAACGCCGCGACGAGCGCCCCAGCAGGTATCTCACCACATTGTGGCAATACACCGTGGCGATAAGTATCTGTTGGAACAGCGGGAGGCAAAGGGTTTGTGGTCGCGAATGTGGCAAATTCCAACGGCCGAGCAGGCCAGCGCCGGCCAATTGACACAGTGGGTCAAGGATCATTTCGGCCTGACGGTGGCCCGTCCACGCAAGGTCAAAACGTTCGGCCACCAGACGACCCACCGCACGATCAAGTTTGTGCTGTGGTGCTCGTGCGTACAGACCGGTCACCTCCGGCGCGGAAGCGGCCTGTGGCGCCGCCTTGATGCGATGGACGATCTGCCTTTTGCCAACCCCCAACACCGGGCACTGAAACTATTGCAAGACACGGTACAAACCCCGTAGGGGGCGGGCCAAGATACATGTAAGGCCGGTAGGTCAGTTTTTGAAGTGGTTTCGCAAATAGGCCGTGACACGCCGCGGGCCAAGGACGCCGACAACCTTGTCATCAACGTTGACGATGGGCACGTGGCGAAAGCCGCTAACCGCCATTAGGTTCACCGCCTTGGCCGGACTGTCGGTGCGGTGGACATAAACCGGTTTGGGAGTCATGACTTCACTGACGGGTCGGTCCTTGAGTTGCTCTAACTGGTCGGCCACCTTCATCAGCACGTCCCGCTCGGAAAAAATGCCCAGCAGGCGGTCATCCTCAACAACGAGCACACAGGCAATATTCAGCTTAGCCATTTCTTCGAGCGTCCGTTGGACGCTGGTCTGCGGCGTTACGGTGGCAAACGGCTGAATCTTCATGTCACCAACCTTAGCCTCGATCAACGACCGTTCCAGGTCATCAACACGTTGCGGACCATCGTAGTTCTTGAGCGGATCTTGGAAATCGCCCTCTTGCGGTGCTCGGCGTTTACGTCGTGCCATCAGGCTCCTTCACGCTGGTCCATGTATAACTTGGCCTCGGTCTCCTGCACCTTCACCTGGCGGGGAAAGTGTTCGGCGATGTATTCCATCACACCCTTTTGACCGGTTATGCCCACGGGATGGCCGTGCTCATCGACCACGACCACAAACCGCAATTTGTCCGCTTCCATGCACTCAATAACCTTGGCGATAGGGTCACTCTGCTTGACAATCGCCCAGGTACTGGCCATATGCTCGCTGATGTCTTGATCCAGTGCACCGGGATCAGTCACGAGCAATTTGATGAGCAGGCGCTCACTGAATTTACCCATCGGCTGATTGTTGTCATCGACGACCACTACACAACCAAGCCGATGCTGGTGCATCAACTTGATGGCGCTGCGCACAGTCGTCCCCGGTTTGACGGCAATCAACTGCCGCAGCTCAAGCACAGAAACCGGGTCACTGAGAATGTCCTGTCTTAACCCCATCGCAGAAACTTCCCCCTGTTAACAAACGAGTGTAGCTAAAAAACACTCGCCTTTCAAGGCTCTGCAAAACCAATCCCCCTGCACAAACAAAGTGTGATGATCTTGAATAAGTAACTTTACGCCACACCAAGGCGCTGGCGGACGAGGGTGGCCCGGGCTTCGCGACGGGTCGACGCGTCCATGGGCGTACCACCGATTTTCTGGAGATGGGCTGGCTGGGTGATCAGGAACAACTCATTGATTTGCCGGATACCAATCTTATCAATGCGACCGACATTAACACCGAGGCGCAGGTGTGACAGCAGTGCCAAGATCTCTTCGTTGCCAAGCGTGCGTGCGTGCGACAACATGGCCCAGGCACGCCATATCTTGTCGTCCAACTGCACGGAACGGTGCTGGACTAGGGCCTGTCGCGCTTGCTGCTCGTAAGCGATGATTTGGGGCACCACGGTGTGTTGAAAATCGCCGAGTATTTCCCGTTCACCGCGGCCGAGCGTGGTCTGGTTGGAAACCTGGTAGAGGTCACCGTGCGCTTCAGAGCCCTCGCCGAACAAGCCACGCACTGCCAAGTGCATGTCGTGGGCGGCCCGGCGGACCTTTTCGATCTCGCCGGTCAGCTTCAGTGCAGGCAGATGCAGCATCACGCTGATGCGGATGCCCGTACCAACGTTGGTCGGACAGGCGGTTAGGTAACCAAACCGCTTAGAAAAGGCGTACTCAAGGTTTTCCTCCAACGCATCGTCAAGCCGGTTGACTTGGTCGAAGGCTTCTTCGAGTTGCAGGCCACTGCGCAACACTTGCACGCGAAGGTGATCTTCTTCATTGACCATGATGGAGAAGGTTTCATTGGCGTCTACGGCCACGGCACGGGGCAACTCATTAGCGGCCGCATGCTGGCGGCTGATCAGGTGACGCTCGACCAGTAACTGGCAGTCCACCTGCGGGCATTCGGTAAGACTGACCCACAGCACATCATCGCCAAGATGCCCGTCCATAATCTGCTTGCGGCATCTTTCGAGGATTTCTGTCTGCTGGGGTGGATCGGCACGGTTGATAAACGAATAGCCCGCCAGGTTTCGCGCCAATCGCACGCGACTGGATATGACTATTTCACTTTGCGGACCGGCCCCGCGCAACCACTCACCTGCGTGGTCAGTCATCCGTGGAATCGTCATCGGCACCATCCTCGAAATGGGTAAGGTCATCGCGCAACTTGGCGGCTAATTCGTAATCCTCGGCGGTCACCGCGTCGGACAAGCGTCGCCGCAACCTCAGTAATTGCTCTTGACGCCGCTCACCCGTACCGCTGCGCGACGGGACTTTGCCCAGATGATGGGTCCCGCCCTCGTGGGCCCGTTCAAGCAACTGACCCAGAAGTTCTTCGAATGCCGCGTAACAACGCGGGCATCCCAAAAGACTGTTGTCACGGAACTGGGCAAAAGTCTGGCCACAGTTGTCGCAGACCATGTCCTGTTGCGTGGCCGCCCCGCTGTGCGTTTTGACGAAATTCGTCAGCAACTCGTTAATCGGCGTGTACGCATCCTTGAGAGTGATGCCTTCCTCCTTGGCGTGATCGTCACAAAGGTGCTTCTCGACCTTCTTCCCCTTGATGATCTCCACCTCGTGGACGGTCGCGGGCCGGTTGCATTGGTCACATTTTCGTTTCAACGTCTACACCTCTGGTTGCACCATCAGACAATTCTAAAATCTCGACCCGGACTAATCAATGACGGTCGCACCTATTAACGGATCGGCAAGGCCGTCGATCCACATGACAATACACTGCAGCAACACGCCAATGCGGCGTCACCTGCTTTCTGGCTTCCACCCTTATTATAGGCATGAAACCGGCTCTCTTTATCTTATCCACTATTTGACGTATTAGCCGATTGTGCGCGGGAACCGCCTGCGTTCCTCGATTTGATCGCCCAATACAACAGTGGCGAACTGGTGCTCAATTGTACGATCGAGTATGGGATCGTACAGACGCGCGAGAAACCGGTCACCGACACCCAGTCCGGCTTCGTCGGCCAAGCCGTGTTGCTTGATGGTTTGGGCCACTGAATCTAGAAACGGCGCAGCTCCGCAATAAAGAAATGCCGGATCGGCCAATTGCTTGACCTCGTCCATGGCTAACAGGTATTCCAGGTCAACTAGCGTGTCCAAGGTTGTGTCCTGCAATGTCACCGTGTGACCGTCAACAACGACGTGACTGTACACACGCAGCTGGTCCCAATGATCCTTGACCTCGCCATAGGGCCAGGCCATTGTAGCAATCGGGTGGGGACACATTTGCTTGGGCTTATCGGGGAACAACTTATCAAGCTCACGATCGCATTGATCAATACCAACGGTGATGAGGATATCATCGCCGTCCCGAATCGCGACGGCTTCAGCCTCACCGCCGGTCATCGGCCCCTGAACCTCGATATGCTCGGCCTGGGTCAGCAGGTATCGGCCCATGCGGCAGATGGACGGGTTGGTCGCCGTCAACATGGTAAAATGCCCGTCTCGGGCAATCTGCTCATCCATTTTCTTGCGCAACGCTTCAACATCGCGAGCGGAAAATCGGGCGCCGGAAACCGAGCCTATCCGTATTGACCGCGGTGCAGTTCCCCCTTGACTGACAATCTTCATTTCAATGGGGCCAATTGGCATGAAACCTCCAGCAGGAATTCACAGATTAGTTCAGCAGCGTATAAAGGTCGGGGCGGCGTCTGGCCACCAGTTCAGCCTGTCTCTCTGCAACGGGGTCAAGGTCCAGTTCCGCCATCGCGTAAGGGCGAGCTTCGTCCTGGTCACGATCGAGTATGTTCGAATCGGTGTCGATTACAAGACCGCGTCGCGGGTGAGCAAAAACACAGTTGAGGCATTGATCGAACGCCGCCACCTGCAACCGGTGCGTGTTGAGTTCCCCGTAGCCACCGTTGGAAGGTATGAGCACGGCTACGGCGCCCTGTAGCATCATCATGCGCCAGTTTTCGGCAAACGACCGGTCGGCACAGATCAACACGCCGATCTTGCCGAACGGCGTTTCGAATACGGGCAATGATGCGCCCCGCGTGTACAGACGCGTATCGGGATAAGTGCCGGTGTGTGTCTTGTCATACACACCGATGGTCGTACCGTCAGGGGCAATAAATTCGGCCGTGTTGAAAATTCGGTCACCGTCGCGCCGGTCATACCCGGCAACGAGAAAAACACCGTTTTCCTTCGCCGCGGCACGAAATGCCTGGGCGCAAGGCCCGTCAAACGGTTCAGCCAATTCATGCAATTGCCGATCGGTGATATTTTTGTCGGCCGCGGCATAACCCTGCAGGCAGGCCTCGGGCGTCACGACGATATGGGCACCGGCCTTGGCCAATTGCCCGATCATCTCCAGCGCGGCCGCGAGATTCTTATCGCAGTCGCCCTTATGGTCGGGTACGCACGCGGCGGCTACTGTCACTTTCATCAACATCTCCTCGGCAAGCCAGTCATGATACTTGCAGGCCGGGGTAAAAACACGCCGCCCCGACAACGCGACCGCCCAGTTCGCCGCTGATCTGCACCAGTGTCTGCCACAGGTACAGCCCGTGGCTGTGATCCACCCAAAGACGGTATATTTCGACGTCCGACTCAGGTTGAGGCAGAACGGCACAAGTAACGCCTGCCGTACGGGTCAGGATCAATTGCCGCGGCCTTGCCTGATCGAAATCGATTCCGCACACCTGTGCAAGCACCTGCCTCGCCTTGCCGCCACTGAGCAGAAACGTGGCGTCTTGCCGCTCCACACCGAACACACCGGTCTGCCCTCGGCCAAGATGAGCGGCGAGCTTGGGCACGATTTCACTTGCCGGCCCGCTTTCAGCAAAAAACTCGCCACCGGTCAGGTTGACCACCACACCGCCGTCGGCAAGGGCACGGCTTTCAAATGCTTCGTCGGAAACGCTTACACCTTGTTCTCCCAGCCACGTCGCCGTGCCCGGCCCCTTGACGCCCAACTTGCTTAGTGGCGAGCAATCGCAAAGGGCCAGTGTCGCTCTGGCCTGGCGCTCAATCCGTGGTTCATCCACGTGAACTGCGATCGGCGATTGTCCGACCCGGCCCCATTGTGCGCCGCGGGCTTCCAGTTCACCGTGGACCGGGCTCAGTGGTGTTTCGATCAGATTCATGCGAGTTCAGTTCTGCCGTTGATTCTCTGGATCGTAAAAGGGGATTGCGGCAACGCGGGCTTCGACCATGCAGCCGCCATCTGTTCGCACGCACAGAAGCGTACCCGGTTCGGCCTGGTCCGGACGCACAAACGCAAGACCTATCGCGTAGCCCAATGTTGATCTATGGGCGATGCTGGTCACACGGCCGGCGATATCGCTGCCATCAATAATCAGGTGACATTCCTCAGGCAATGGTCCCTGGTAATTTTCGTCGAACGCGATGCCGACCAGTTTCCGCGTCTGCAACTGCTTATTCATAATGCCGATGCTACGCTGGCCGATGAAAAACTGCTTGTTTTTGCCGATGGCCCAGGCCAGGCCAGCTTCGTAGGGATGAGTCAACGCATCGGTATCTTGACTGACGATGATGTGGCCTTTTTCCAGCCTCAGCAACCGTTGGGCCTCGACACCGAAGGGGCCAATCCCCTCGGTTTGGCCAGCGTTTATCAACTTCGTCCAGACCTGCAGGCCGTGTGACGCAGGCACATGAATTTCATAGCCCAATTCACCGACGAACCCTACCCGCAGCACCGTCGCCGTTGCGCCGACCACCATGCCTTCACGCACACCTAGGTAGGCAAAGGCGTCGGCGGACAGGTCAATGTCGGTCAGGGCCTCCATCACATGCCTGGATTGTGGCCCGGCAATGTTCATCGCGGCCAATTGACCAGTAACGTTGGCCAGCACGACGTCCATCTGCCAGATAATGGCCCATCGCTGCATCTCGCGATAGAACGCGCCGACCCCAGAAGAGGTCGCAGTGACATAAAACCGATCTTCTGCCAGTCGCGCAATGACACCGTCCTCGATGATGACGCCGCCCTCATCACAAGCCAAGGCGTAGCGCACACGGCCAATGGGTTGTTTGGCAAAGCGCCCGGTGTAGATTCGTTCAAGAAACGCAACCGCGTCCGGCCCGCTGACGGTAATTTTGCCCAGCGTACCCACGTCGATCAGGCCTACCCCCTGGCGGAGTCGGCGTGCCTCGTCGAGTATGCAGTCGTCACGGGCCTTTGACCCGTCGCGGTAATACTCAGGGCGTAGCCAGTCACCTGCGTGTATGAACTGAGCACCATGTCCGGCGTGCCAGCGGTGCATGGGCGTACGACGAAGCGGAGCGAAACGACGACCGGCCAGGTGGTTTATCGAAACCGGTTGGTGCATAGGCCGGGAGGTGGTTGTTCCCGTTTCGTTGATGGATGTATCGTTGAGCCGCGCCAGGATGCGCGTCGCGTTCATGTTGGACAGTTTTCCCTGGCTGGGACCCATGCCCACGGTCGTGTAGCGCTTGAGTAATTCGACATTGTCGTAACCTTCCTGGTGGGCGTTAACGAAATCCTTCAGGTGGATGTCCTCATCAAGATCGACGAAAGCCTTTTTCTTCTCGTGGACAACGATCGGGTACGGGTGACTGGGTGGCGCATCGTTATGCGTGGGGGCCTTGGGGACGATGCCGTCATATTTGCCCAGGTACACGGCGGCTTCCAGAGCGGCGCGGCGGCCATCGGTTAACTGGTCGTCAAATGCAAAGACGCCGTTGACCCGACCAGCCGCGAACAGACCCGCAGGCAGTTGCCCAGGCACGAGTTGTTCGATGTGCCGACTGTAACTGAAACGCACACCAGCTTGGTAAAGCAACCCGCAGGCCGGCATCCATCCCACACTCATGGCGATCCCATCGCAGTCAATGTGCTGCTCGCCGTCAGCGACAACGCGCCCTTGTTGATCAACCGGCCGAATCAAAGCCGCCTTGATCCCACTCTTGCCTGGCCTAGGGTGTGCTTCGTAAACGGCATGGCCCAAGTACAGTGGGATATCCGCTTCAGAAATGCGACTGGCCCATTGACTTGCTTCGCCAGCCAGTCGCATGTCAACCAACGCAGCCACATCCACGCCGGCATGGTCTAGGTCCAGCGCCATGCGATAACCGTCGCTGTTGGCCGCCAGGACCACGGCTCGTTCAAACGGCTTGACCCCGTACAGATGAATCAAACGCTGCGCCGCCGAGCCGAGCATGACGCCGGGCAAGTCGTTGTTGGCAAACACGGCCGGCTGCTCAAAACAGCCCGTAGCGACCAGCGTCGCCGCGGTTCGCAACTTGGTTAATCGCTGATCGTCGATCAAGGCGATCCAGTGATCGGCATACCAGCCGCCGACCTGCGTGCCACAGCGGATTTCCAGGTTATCGAGCGCACCAGCCCGCCGGGCTAGGTCGTGGCACGTTCGTTGAACAGCCTCATCACTTGCAAACTGCCAAGCGCCGCTTGCGCCCATGTGCGGTTGTTCATCTACGAGCAGCACGCGCAAACCCTGCTCGGCGGCCTCGATCGCCGCGGACATGCCGGCCGGCCCCGCACCCACGACCAGCAGGTCGCAAAAGGCGTATTCCTTCGGTGTCGATTGCGGCGTGTTACCGGGATTGATCGAACCCAGACCGGCTACCTTGCGCATCTGCCTTTCATAAAACGGAAACAGGCTGCGTGGCCGGTGAAACGCCTTGTAATAAAAACCCACAGGCATAAAGGAGCCGAACCGTTCCGTGATGCGCAGGCGGTCACGCTTGACCCCGCCGGCGGTATTGACCGCACACACGTCGAGGCCGGGCTCGATGGGCAATACGTCTCCGCGCAGGTTGGTCCGCCGACCGCTCACATCCTCGACCATGGCGTTGACGTCCAGGTTCGCCATGCTGTAGATGCCCCTTGGCCGGTGATACTTGAAACTGCGCCCCAGTACCCGCACGCCATTGGCCCACAAGGCACTGGACAATACATCACCTGCAAAGCCCCGGTGCGTATCGCCCTCAAAACGAAACTCGATGGGCTGATCGCGGTTGATCCACTGCCCCGCAGGTGTGGGTAAGCGACTCATCTATCTGCTTCCTGGCAGGGGTAGAGGTAGGTGCGAATGAACTGGTCGGACTTGTTGTCCCGTTCTGCGATGAACCACGTGCCGCTGGGCAGGTGGTACCACCATTCTCGTTTGATACCCGGCTCGCCATTGCGATTAAAAACGTAGTCTGCCCAATGTTCATCATCGACCTGGCCAGGCTCTGGCATCTGGCGTAGCTCGCCGCCGTAGTGAAACTCCTGGGCGGGTCGCGTTCCGATGATAGGGCAGTCAATGACCTTCATGTTCAGCCTGATTTCACCGGATCAATGCCCGACGGCAGCAGCCCCTTTTTCACCAACGAGTCGAAATTGCCGGTAACGGGAAAGATTAAAGGCTTCGATGTATTCATGGTCATGGTCATGAACGACGGTATACGCCATCGTCTTGCCACTGATGGGCGTGGCCTTGAACCCCCACGTACCCCAGCCCGCGTCGAGGTAAAAACCCTTCACGGGTGTGGTGCCCATGATCGGCGAAAAATCGGGCGTCATGTCGCAAAGGCCCGCCCACTGGCGCATCACGTTGATCTGCCCCAGGCAAGGAAACAGGTCAATAAGGTGACCACTCAAGCCCTCGGCAAAATCAAGCGTGGACCTCGTGGCGATCAACTCGGCCGGATCCAGCGACCCTCCCGCGACCAACTCGCCACGTGACGACTGGCTGACGTAAAGGTGCAAACTGGCGGAAACGACAATGCTGTCCAGCCAGGGCTTGAGCGGTTCGGTGACCATCGCTTGCAAGGGATGAATGACCAGCGGCGTGCGCAGACCGACCATCTGTGTCGTGTGCGTCGTCCAGCCGGCCACGGCGGAAAGCACCTTCCGTGTTTTTATAAACCCCTTGTCCGTATGGACGCCACAGACCTGCCCGTCACGAACTTCAATGTCCGTCACGGCTGTTTGCTGGTGAATCTCAGCGCCGCCACGATCGGCACCACGAGCGTAAGCCCAGGCCACCGCATCGTGGCGGGCTATGGCACCGGGCGGGTGATACAGGGCGCCGTAGATCGGCGCGATATGGCCGCCGCAGGACAAGTCAATTTCCGGAACCGTTTTCTTGATGAACTGCGGTCCGACAACTTCGCTGTCGGTACCCATGTGCTTGTTGACCTCAGCCCGCCAACGCTGGGTGCGCAGCGAAGCCGACGAATGTGCCAGCGTGAAGTGGCCCCGCTGAGAATAAAACAGGTTCAGGTCCAACTGCCGCGACAGGTCCGCGAATAGATCTACGCTCCCCTGGTAGAAACGAACGCCCTCGGGTGTGAGATAGTTCGAGCGAATAATGGCGGTATTGCGCCCGGTGCCGCCACTGCCGATGTAGCCTTTTTCCAACACGGCAATATTGCTGACCCCGTGATCTGTGGCTAGGTAATATGCCGCAGCCAGCCCGTGTCCGCCGCCACCGATGATCACCACGTCATATTCATCGCGCAACTTCTCCGGGGCCGCGAACATGCGAGGCTCGGGGTAATCCTTGCTCAGTGCGAATCGCAATAGCCGGTACGGCATGGCGGGCAGCAACAAATAGTTAAAAAATACAGGTCACGGGTGAGTAATGGACATTACCACCGGATGTGGCTGCGTGCACGTACGCAACGTGGATAACGCTTGGGCGAGGAAGGTGTAATTGCCCAGGATTCGTGCCCTAGCAGGTATTGCATGGTCCAAGTGCCTTTAGAAAAATGTCAGGTACTGGCTTATCTCCCACGGT
>CAUZAW010000089.1:0-10536 GCA_963577735.1 Phycisphaerae bacterium
GGTCAGTGGCTGAAGTTGTTCGTGCAGCAATGCATTGACCTGTGACGTGGTACGGCCTGCGATACGGACAAGCACGCCGTACTCGAAGCGACTGGCAGCTGCTACCATTGGGCCGTGCCGTTCAACAGATCGCGTATCGATGTACGAAGCGAGATTTTCCGCGAGATCGGCGACTTTCGAGCCGATCATCGCCAGCGTGGCGAAGCAATTGTAGGCCCCAACGCGGTGAGGTGCGGCGATCGGACCATCGTCGGTGTCGAGCAGCGTTGCATCGGCCAGCGCGTGCGTGCCATCGACGTAGACATCGTTGCGGGAGTAGTAACGGTCGAACGCCCATCGTTCACCGCGTGCGACGCGGCCGGCAGTCTGCCAGTCGATCAGCACCAACCCGGCATTGCCATGCAGGTCGAACCGTTGCCGCTGTTCATACACGGCGTCGGCAAAACACGTAACTGGGTCTGGCGCGATCACAGCCAACGCGCCGTCGCCGATCGTTACCCGCATGTGCTGTCGGCACGGCATCTGGCGTGTGCCGCGGTATATCTTGGTCGATGCCTGCGTGCCAAGGTAGGCGATGGCGCCGTCGCCGAGCCGGACGGTGGTGGTAAGCGAGTCGCCGGCCACTAG
Source organism: Phycisphaerae bacterium (assembly GCA_963577735.1). Taxonomy (GTDB): domain Bacteria; phylum Planctomycetota; class Phycisphaerae; order Phycisphaerales; family Phycisphaeraceae; genus CAUZAW01. Next base: position 628 of record CAUZAW010000089.1, read on the forward strand.
CCCACCTCCGAAGCAGGAGGCGATCACCCACGCCGCGCATTGCCGCTGGCGCGGCACGAGCAGTTTCAGCGGGTTGTCGGCACGCAGGCGTGTGACAACGGTGTTGCCGTTGACTCGATCCAGATCGACGTGCCCGCTGCCCGGCAGCGAAGGCGGCGTGGCATGCTCCGCCAAGGAGCATGCCACATATCGTGGCGCGCCGTCAAGTGCAGCCGGGATAATCCGGTGTGTGACGGTGCTGGCCATTTAGTCTTTCTGTGTGGTGCAGTAGATCTTGCTCCGCGTGCGGCGGTACAGCCACAACACGCCGGTCACCAGTGAGATGGCCGCCACGGCCATCACGATGTGAGCAGGATTGATCAGATAGTGCAAGGGATCACCAGCCGGTGCGATGGCCTCGTGACCGGGGTGTCCGATCGCCATGCTGGCTGTGACCATGATGCCGCCGCATGTCAGCGAGAACTGTTTCATAGGAAAACTCCTTGGAGTTCAAACATGGTACTCGTCATCGACACGCGGCCAGCCGTTGAATCCGGATTCGGATGCCCGGTCGCAGCCTTGGGTCGATAGGTTGCTTAAGCTTGTACCTCATCTGTGGCATTACGTCACCCGGCAGGTTTTTGCTCAGACGCTGAGGTGCTGGTGGACCAGCTGTGCGGTCAGTTCTGCGGTGCCCCCTTCGCTCACGACCTGACCGCGGTTCATGATGTAGAAACGATGCCCAAAATCACGGACAAAATCAACATACTGCTCTACCAGCACCACTGTCATGCCGTGATCGGTGACCAGTTGAGTGAGTACCTCGCCGATGCGTTGGATGATGTTGGGCTGGATGCCTTCTGTCGGCTCGTCGAGGATGAGAACTTTCGGGTCGCCGACCATCGCACGGGCCATGGCGAGTTGTTGCTGTTGGCCGCCGGACAGGTCGCCACCCTTGCGGGAGAGGAAATCCCTGAGGATAGGGAACAGGTCGTAGATCTCGTTGGGGATGCGCTTCCTGCCGTCAGCGCGGGCCTGAAGTCCGACCTTGAGGTTTTCTTCGACGGTCAATTTGGGGAAGATCATCCGGCCCTGGGGGACATATCCGATACCGAGTTTGGCGCGTTTGCTGGCGGCAAGGCGCGTGATCACTCTGTCGCCTTTGCTGCCTTTGAGCATGATTTGGCCGCTGTCAGCCCGCAGCAGTCCAACAATGTTGCGCATCAGGGTTGTTTTGCCCACACCATTGCGCCCCATGACGCAGGTAATATGTCTGGGCTTGAATTGCATCGAGACATTGGTGATCGCTTTGACGCCACCGTAGGAGAAATTGAGATTGGTGATACTAATCATAGTTGTTGGCAGCTAGGGCCTGGCTTCTAATCACTACCTTCCAAGGTAAGCCTCGATCACCTCATTGTTCGCCTGCACGTTATCCAGCGTGTCCTCAGCCAATATCCGGCCCTCGTTCAATACGGTTACCCGCGAGCCGAGTTGGCGGACAAACTCCATGTCATGTTCGATGCAGATGATCGTATGCTCTTCTTTAAGCTCAAGTATCAGTTCGGCGGTGAGAGCACTTTCAAAATCCGTTAGGCCCGCGGCCGGCTCGTCGACCAGCAGCAACTTGGGCTTGGCCAGGATGAGCGAACTGATCGCCAGCCATTGGCGTTGACCATGGCTAAGGTTATTAGCGACGGTGTGGCGTTCGTCAATGAGCTTGACGCGTTTGAGGATCATTTCGATCTGCTCGCGGGCCTGGGGCGTCTCGCGGCCGCCGGCGTTGAAGAAACGCTGGGCGGCCTTGACTATCATAAGTTGCCCCAGGTCCGCCAGCCGTGAATCGGTCTTGCGAAGGTCATTCCGCCTGGCGGCCTCCAGCGTGGGCAGTGCCAGAAGCATGTTTTCCCACACTGTCAGCGAGTCGAATACATCGGGCACCTGGAACTTGCGGCCAACGCCCAATTGTGCGATTGCGGTTTCATTTTGCCCGGTGATTTCTTCGCCGTCGAAGAAGATCTTGCCGGTGGTCGGCTGGGTCATGCCGGAGATGATGTCACACATGGTAGTCTTACCCGCGCCGTTGGGACCGACGATAACACGCAGTTCGTTGTGTCCGATACCCAGATTCTGGATATCCAGCGCCTTGAATCCGTCGAACACCGCGGTAACGTCCTGGAGGAAGAGGAGGTAGCGTTCTTTCCAGAGTTGGCTGTGGCTTGGGCCTTCGTTGATGTAGTCGAATTGCCGGGGGTCGTGTTCGAGGGCTTGAATATCGGTCATACATGGCCTCCTACTGTCGCGATGGTGGGCGGCTCTGTATCGGTGCCATCCGAACGCGATGGGCGGTGGAACAGTTTCTTGGCAACTGCGGGCAAGCTCATGATTCCACCGGGCAGTGCTATCGGCACAAGGATGAATAGTCCGCCGAGCACCAACTTCCAGTACTCCGGCGCGATGGAGGTCATCGTGTCGTAGAGCATACTCACGCCGATCGTCCCCAGTACCGCGCCCCAGAGGGTACCACGCCCACCCAAGGCAACCCAGACGACGACCATGATCGACCAGAATGGCTCCATGAACTTGGGCGTGATGATCCCCTTCTGTGGGACGTAGAGCATGCCGCCGATGCCTGCTAGGCCCCCGGCGATCGCAAAGGCAACAGCCTTGTACACCCATGTCTGGTAGCCGATGAACCGTAGGCGTGTTTCGTCGTCGCGGATCGCGACCATTACGCGGCCGAAGCGCGATCTCACGAGCATGCGGGCCAGGAAGAACGATGTGGCGAGTACGAGGAAACTGGTGATGTAGAGCCAGAAGCGAGTCTGCCCGATCGCGACGCTGATGTATTGGGCCAGGTAGCCGCCCGAGTTAAAATCCTCGGGGTTGGGAAACGGCTTGTTGGCAATGGTAGCGCCCATCAACATGGTTTTTGTCGGGTCAAAGGTCAGGCCGTTGGTGCCGCCCATCCTCATGTCGTTCTTGACCCATACGTTCCAGAACGCAACAAGAATTGCCTGTGTGAGAATCGAGAAATATACGCCGCGCACTCGGCTGCGGAAGCAGGTTGCGCCGATGATAAATGAGATGCCACCCGTCACCAGCACGCTTAGGAAAACGGATATTGGGAAGTTGTGAAACAACGATAGGTATCCCGGTGGGCGCTTGTCCGCCACGTCTGACATCACGTATGCCAAGCAGGCGGGAATGCCGAACTCATCCATCGGCCCATGGTTGATCAGGTAGAAGCCCATGCAATAGCCGCCCAGTGCAAAGAACAGGCACTGGCACAGGCTGAGGATGCCGACATAGCCCCATACAAGGTCAAGGCCGATCGCAATCATCGAAAACGCGAGGTACTGGCCAAACTTGTTGAGCGTGCTGGGCAAGATCATGCCGGTGAGGTAGAGGCCGGGGATAACGATGAGCCCAGCACCGACAAAGAGTATGGCCAGGATCAAGTCGCGCCGGTTCGTCGAACTGCTCGTGGCCAGCCAGGGCATGCTGTTGCCGTCCGTTTGGTTGGCTAAGCGCCCCTTGTCCGGGAAGAGGCCGGCCGGCCGGCGCTGGATGAAGCCGATCACGATTAGCAGCACCACGACGGTGGCCCAGCCGGGGTCCATCAGGGGCAAGGGCTCGATGAACTTCTGGAGGAACCCGATGCCCAGGCCGGATACCATGACACCGATGAGTTTGCCGACCCCGCCGACCACCACAGTCTGAAAGGCCTGGACGATGTAGGTCTGGCCCATCTCGGGTGTCGGGTTACTGGTCAGGAACAGGCCATAGCCTGCAAGTCCGGCGAGCCCGGCGCCGAACGAAAAGGTGAACATATCGATTAAACGGGTGTTCACGCCCAGCGACTGGGCAATCTCGCGGTTCTGTACGGTTGCGCGGATCAGTAGTCCGATGCGGGTGTAGCGGAACAGCAACACAATCGATAGCAGGCAGGAACTGGCCAGTGTGATCAGGAACAGCCGGTTGTAGGGCAGCACGACGTCCTGCATCACTTCCCAGCCACCGGTCGCCCATGAAGGGTGACGCATGCCGAGGTTGTCGCCCTTCCACAGGCGAATGCCCTGGATCATGATCAGGCTCACCCCGATTGTCGCCAGCAGCGAATCCAACGGTCGTTTGTAGAGCCACCGCACCACCAGCACCTCGGTGAGCCATCCTGCGAATGCTGAAACCAGAAAAGCGATCGGGAGTGCAACGACGTAGTACCAGTCGAACCAGGTGTCCGGTGGCCTCAACGATATCGCGAATTTACCGGCCCAGTTCTCGGAACTAAACAGCGTACCACTGAAGAATGAGAAGGTCGCCCATGTCGCGATCGCGCCGATCATCAACATCTCGCCGTGGGCCATGTTGATCACACCCATGAGTCCAAAGGTGATCGCCAGGCCCAGCGCGATGAGCACGAGGATCGTGCCTAGCGAGAATCCGCGGAACGTGTGAGAGGTCCACTGCGAGACGGTCTTGTGTCGCTCAATGAGGGTGATGGCGGTGTCGTAGACTGCAGCATCGGTATCGCTGACGCCTTCGGCCTCATACAGGTCCTTGAGCATATGGAAGGCGCGGATGCTTTTGAGTTGGCCCAATTCTTTGGCCGCGGCAAGCCTTTCTGCCTCATCGGCGTCTGGGGCATTTCCTGACAGGATGATCAGGGCCGCGCTTTCTTTGGCCAGGAAACGGGTCTTGGCGTCCTTGTCGGTTTCAGCCATTTGGCCAAGACGTACCAAGGCCGCGCCCTGACGGGTATCGCCAACCTTCTTGGCCGCAACGCGGCGCTTGGTGACATCCTTGTTGTGCAGCCCGATCACCATCATCGCCTTGGTGATCTGCTTGCGCGCCTTGCGCTGCACCTTAAGCATCCGGGCGTCTGGCTTGGACACTTCGCCAATGACTTGGCCGGCCATCGATTGGCCCCTCCCGGGGGCGGGTGTGGTCATCGCATAGGCCTTGCCCATCGACACCCCCGCGTTGGTTTTCCCGAAAGCGGGAATGTAAACGATCCGGTCCTGCCAGAGATAAAGTTTGCGGTTCTTGATGTGGGCGAAGATGGCTTCGACGTCGTTGCCACCGATCGTTATCAGGGCTTCGGTCGCCGGTTTATAGGTGTCGCGCCCGGCGAGTTGCATTACCAGCGAGTTGAGATCCGGTATTGCCGGCGTAGTCTCGGAGTTTTGCGCAGTTGCCTCGTCAGCCTGTGGTTCCTGTGCGACGGTAACGCCTGACACGAACACAGCGGCCAGCAACGCGAACAAGCAACTCGTATTTCGACAGATTCGAGGCCTATGGGCAGTAGACGGGGAGTGGAACAACAAGGCTTCTAAAACCATGCGGATAAACATTCGGCACCTTCCTCCCAGCCCCCCCCTTTAATGGAGGGGGGAGGGGGAAGGGGAGGGGAATAACTTTATCTCCGTAACGGTGGGTCTTGCTTAGTGGCCTTGCGCTTGCTGCACGGGGCCGCCGGTTGGCTTAATGGCTTTGAGTTCTTTCTTGCTGTGCAGCAATTTGCTGTACGAGTCCGGCTCAACCAGACCCTTAGTCTGCCAGACAATGTCGAACTGGCCATCCGAAGCAATTTCGCCAATGTAGACTTTCTTGTAAGTGTGCTGGTTGTTGCGGTGCATGATCTTCTTGCCGCCAGGGGCATTGAACCTCATGCCGTAGACCGCTTTGCGGACCTTGTCCACGTCGAAGGAATTGGCTTTTTCAGCAGCTTTCTTCCAGACATAGACTCCGTAGTACGCGGCTTCGATCGGGTCGTCAGTTACGCGGTCCATGCCACCGGGCAGGCCCTCCTTCGCGCAGTAGGCCTTGAACGCTTGGACGAACTTCTTGTTGTCCGGTGTATCAATCGACTGGAAGTAGTTCCATGCGGCAAGGTGGCCGACCAGTTTTTCTACTTCCATCGCACGCAACTCGTCTTCGGCGACGGAGAAGGCGATGATCGGGCAGTCATCGGCGGTCAGGCCTTGGTTGGCGAATTCGGTGTAGAACGGCACGTTTGAATCACCGTTGATCGTTGACAGGACGCAGGCATCGCCAGAAGCAGCGAAGTCCTTGATTTCACCGACGATGGTCTGATAGTCTTGGTGGTGGAACGGGGTGTACACCTCCATAATCTTTTTCTCGGGCACGCCCTGCTTGAGCAGGTAGGCCTTGAGCACGCGGTTGGCGGTGCGGGGGAAAACATAATCAGTGCCCAGCAGATAGAACCTTTTGCATTCAAGTTCCTCGATTGCGTACTTGGCCGCCGGGATGAGTTGCTGGTTGGGCGAGGCCGCGGTGTAGAAGACGTTAAGCGACTGCTCCTCACCCTCGTACTGCACGGGATAGAACAGCAACGCGTTGTTCTCTTCAAAGACGGGAAGGACCGACTTGCGCGAGACCGAGGTCCAGCACCCGAAGGTCACGGCGACCTCGTCTTCAAGTATTAGCTGCTTGGCTTTTTCTGCGAACAGGTCCCAGTCCGATGCAGGATCAACAACCGACGCCTCGATGGTGTAGCTCTTGCCGCCGACCTTGACGCCTCCCGCCTCATTGATTTCTTCCGCAGCCATCAGGACCACATCACGCAGTGAGGTCTCGGAGATTGCCATCGTGCCCGACAGGGAGTGGAGTATGCCGATTTTTACTGTGTCAGCCGCCTGCAGGCCACTTAGTGGCAGTAGCAGGAAGCTCGATATCAATGCCATCATCATTCGTGTTTTCATGATTGTTCTCGTAATTCCTCAGTATTTGAGTGCCACAGTCATTGTTTTTCCTGGCCGGTGTTGGCCCGGCCGCAAGTTACGCAAGAGTTGCCTTTCAGAATCCGATACCAATGCTCACGTATCCGATGAGCCGTGTGTCATCGCTCTGGCCGGCGACACCGCTGTTAAAGGCGCCGACCGCGTCGTCATTAGCAATGACCGCATTGACGCCGACACTGAGTGACCAGCTACCCCAGTCACTGAGCTGCGGGAGAGGCATGGAAGCCTTGGCGCCGACGGATAAAAATCCGAAAGTCTCGTCGTCCTCATAGAAATCTGAGCCGAGGCCGACGGCAATCGGAAACGTAACGGTAACAGGGTTCGTCTGGTGCTGGATGGCGGTGAATGACGGGCCAACGCCGAGCTCAATGTATATGCCGTCCTTGGCGGTGGGGCCGACACTGCCATCCATCTCGAACAACAGCCTCACGTAGGGGCTGAGATTGACACCGTCCATGCCGAACATGTTGTCGCCGAGTCCATCGTACGTGAAGACGGTTTGTATGTGGCGGGACTCGAATCCACCGGTCTGTGACACCAAGTCATCTGCAGGGTTGAGGAACTCTTCGTAGTAGGCAAGCACGTTGAGTTGGCCTATCTCGAAGTCCACGCCGATCCACCAGTCAAACTCGTAGAAGTTTTCAAGATCGGAGTCGCCGACGCCGGCGCCTGCTGCGGCTGCGTCCGGTCCAGGGCCGTCGTTGTTGTTGTGGATGTCGGTCCACACACCGGTCGTCAGCGTGATGTTGTCGGTCAACTGGAAGTTGATGCCGAGCAGGCCCTGCATGATCAGGCCCTGATCCTCAAGGACCATTCCGCGGGCGTTGCGTTCGCTGAGGAACGTCAGCCCGGCGACACCGGATACACGATCCTCTCCGGATTCTTCATGTGCGTAGCCTGGTGTTACAGCACACAGCATCACGGTGATCACACTGACGGCGATTCCTGCAGTTATTCCCCTGTTGCAATTCATGTCTGTCTCCTAATGTCTGACGGGGCAATGTACGTGGCCCGAGGGCATACACCTTGCGGGCCCCAACCACAAACAGGTGCAACTACACCGTCGCACCGTCTTCGACTCCTCTGTCCTCGTGTTCCTGTCAATAGCTGGAACGAGTTAGGTCGAACGGAACCCAAGTGTGCAAAACACGTGCCAATTTTTAAAACAGGCCTGATTCACAGTAAAGTGCCTGTGGGGGCTGAGATGTTGTGCAATGGGTGATCGATTGCACAGTTATTGGGCATCCGGGCACGCTTGGCGAACGCTGAATCGTGCGGTACCGTTATTGCTTGTCAAGGGCAGCGTAATGCGGTTGAAATGCCCCTAAACCCTATTTTCGTTGGAGTAGACGATGAATGGCGACTGGCTGATCTGGCAACTGGCCGACTCGGCATTTCCCGGCGGTGGTTTTGTCCATTCCGGTGGGCTCGAGGCCGCGTGGCGGCACGGTTCCGTTAACGGTGCAGACAGCCTAGCGGACTTTATCCGCAGCAGCTTGACGCAGGTTGGGCGTTCACAAATACCGTTCGTAAACGCCGCGCACGACCAGTCCGATCGATTTGTCGAACTCGATCACCTCTGGGAGGCCTGCACGCGTAACCACGTTGCCCACCGCGCCAGCGTGACGCAGGGGCTTGCCTTGCTCAACACCATCGAGGCAGCGTTCGATGCCCCGCAGGCGGGCGCATGGCGTCTGTCAGTGATGCGTGGCGAAGCGCACGGACATCTGCCCGTCGTGTTTGGAGTGGTGACCGCCACCCTCGGCGTCGGTCGTGATTGCGCCGCACGTCTGTACCTTTTCCTTGCGTTGCGCAGCCTTACCTCCAGCGCGGTGCGCCTAGGTATCGTCGGTCCCCAGCAGGCCCAGGCTGTCCAGTATCGGCTCGGTTCTGACGCAGAACGTGTTGCCCGCCAGTGCCTTGGCCTGACCCCGGACGACATGGCGATCTCTGCGCCCCTGATGGACCTGTTTCAGGCAACCCAGGATCGCCTATACACACGTTTGTTTCAAAGCTAACCTAGTCCTCGCAGCGGCCACTGCTCCAGGGCCCAACACAAAGCGACTCATCCATGCACATGCACCACGACCACGTGGATCATCCAGGCCACTTCCACGAGCGCGAGGGCCCGCTGGTCAATCGCGACTACTGCCGCCGTGCCTTTACCGTGGGTATCGGCGGTCCGGTCGGATCCGGCAAGACCGCGCTTGTCCTGCAACTGTGCCTAGCGTGGCGTGACAAGATGAGCCTAGCCGTCGTGACCAATGACATTTTTACCAGGGAAGACGCTGAGTTCCTCATCCGTCAAGAGGCCTTGCCGCAGGAGCGGATTCGTGCTGTCGAAACCGGCGGATGTCCACACGCGGCCATTCGCGAAGACGTGTCTGCCAACCTCGTAGCGCTCGAATATCTTTCTGCCGAGTTTGCCCCTGACCTGCTCATGCTTGAGTCCGGCGGCGACAACCTTGCTGCGCATTTCAGCCGTGAAGTTGCCGACTTCACCATCTACGTTATTGACGTTGCCGGCGGCGACAAGGTCCCTCGCAAGGGTGGCCCGGGTACCACGCAGTCTGATCTGCTGGTGATCAACAAGACCGACCTTGCCCAGATCGTCGGCGCTGACCTTGCCGTCATGGACCGCGATGCCAAAAGGATGCGTGGCGACGGGCCCGTGGTCTTTTCGCAGTTGAACAAGGGCGTCGGTATCGAGGGAATCGCCGACCATGTCATCCGGCGGCGGGCTTTCCTGCTGGCCGAGTTGGCAGGGCCCTGACAGGCGGACGAGTATCGCCGACCATGAATTACGACAGATGCCGAACGGAATTTTCACAGGCCAACCTCTTTTGCGCATCGCAAGGACCAGCAATTAATTTTCGGTTCATGGCCACCTGTGACGATGTTTGACTTGTCAGGTTGTTTGATCGTGTACGATTCTCTTGAGCCATTTAAGCCAGTCTCATGAACGATTTGCGCGTTGCATCCGTCCAGTTTCAACATATTGCCGGCGGCAAGGAGGCCAATCTCGCCACGGTCAGTGGCTTTGTCGCCAGGGCTGCTGTCGAGGCAGTGGACCTTGTTGTTTTTCCCGAAATGTGCCTTACCGGCTACTGGCACGTGAGGCATCTTTCCCGGGACGAAATTGGTGATCTGGCCGAGCCGGTTCCCG
>CAUZAW010000090.1:0-10455 GCA_963577735.1 Phycisphaerae bacterium
GCAACCGGTTGATCAGGCAGTGGGTGATCTGGACCCGCTGTCGGTGAGTATGCGCCGCATCGAAGTGGGGCTACGCATCGATGGCGAACAGACGAGCTTATTTAAAACCGTTGGCCGCGATAGCCAGTTCGGTGAAATGCAGTACTATCGCATCGGTCCGGGATTTACGGCGCGGGTCAATCGCATGGACTATCTGGTACTTCGAGATGGCGGGCGACGCTCTCAGCTGGATATGAACATCGCGCCAAGAGTTGATGGCGAATTCCTTGAGCTTATTCCGGCGGACACCCTGTTTGAAATACAGCCTCTGGATCCGCACGCTTCGTCTTACCCTTTGACATTCGAAGCTCAGCCGCGGGGCAGGGCGCTGGGCTCGGTTCGCACACAGTGGCGTATCGATAACGCGGTCGATACTCGGATTGATTTACGGATCAACCGTCGGATCAACACAGACCTGGACCGTCGCCATTGGCCGGATTGGCTCAGAAGCCAGGCAAGCCGTAAAGTCGCCGGTCACTGAAGCCACGCTAGGCACCGGTCTTTGCATCACTGCCGCCAGCCAGCACCATATTGTCAATCAGTCGGATACCTTCGATGTAGCCGGCGATCAGTGCGACCACGCCTCCTGTCAGTTGCGATTCGAGGCAATCCAATGTCGCCAATGTCTGCGGATGACATACGGCGGCATAGTCAACCTGGATCTGGTGGTCTTGCAGTGTCTGTGCCATGGCTGACTCCATGGCGCGGGGATCGGTCTCGTGGTGGGCTTCGACCTGCGACCGCGCAGTTTGGAGCGCCTCGTAGATGCTGCGGGCCCTTTCACGACCGGTCGGGCTAAGGTAACAGTGGCGGCTGGAGATGGCGGTGCCGGAGGCATCGCGTACGGTTTCAATCGGCTCGATTCGTACTGGAATATCCAAATCCGCGACCAAGGTCTGTACGATAAGCAGTTGCTGATAATCTTTTTTCCCGAAAGTGGCGATATCCGGCTGTACGATGTTGAAAAGTTTGGTGATGACGCGGCACACGCCGGCGAAGTGGCCGGGGCGCGATCGGCCTTCAAACAGGTTAGCCAGCGACGGCACGTTCACGGCGGTGGCAGGCTGGCCTGACGGATACATTTGCCCGGCCGAGGGGCAAAAAACGCCGTCGGCACCGTGTGTTTCACATTCGGCCAAGTCCTGTTCAAGCGGTCGCGGATACCGCTGGTAATCCTCACCTGGTACAAACTGGGTTGGGTTGACGAAAATGCTGACAATGACGTGGTCACCGATCCGGCGGGCAGTATTGATGTGCCGTACGTGACCTTCGTGCAGCGCACCCATGGTCGGGACCAGGACGACCGTGCCAGTCAAGGCGTTGCGCTGTCGACGCAGGTCTGTGATGGTTTTGGATATCCACATCAGGCGTTGTGCTCTTGCGCTTGGGGAAACCTGTACGATTCACCGGTCAGTTGCCGGTAAAGCTCGATGGTGTGTTCAACCTGTGCAGCGGCCAGATGATGCTGGCTTATCCACTGTCGCGCTGTCAGGCCCATTTTCTGAACTGCGATTGGATCATCGCGAATACGGCGAAACAGTCGCAGCCAGTCTTCGACGTCACCGTGTTCGGTGGTCCAGGCGGTCTGGTCGTCGATCAGGTAATCGAGCCACTGATCCTGGCGAGCCAGTACGGGCAAACCGCAGGCCATGGCCTGAAGTGTCACACTACGCGCCCGGCCCAGTGTCTGGGGCTGGACCAGGGCATGGGCGCCGCTGAGCATTTCACGATGATTGATGTAAGTGGGAATCATGCTGCTGTTGTCCAGAACCCCGTGACGGCGGATCGCTTGCCACAGCGGGTGCTGGTCGCCGCCCTGGCTGTCAAAAAACAGCAGGGTGTCACGGTGATCTTCAATGAAAAGCCGCAGGGCCTCGAACAGCGTCTGGTATTGCGTGTCGCAAATGCCGTTGCCGGTAATTACCAAGCACAATGCGTCATTGCTTTTGGGGCAGACGGACTCGGCCGGCATGTGCGCGCCTGGAGGCAAATGCCGTATCAGCGTGGGGTCAGCAGCGTGTTTGCGGATGGCCTGGGCCAGCGGTTCGGTGGCGGCGGCGAAAGCCGTGCGGCAGGCAGCGATGTTTCGCCGCAGTTTTATGGCCCGCGTCACATCCTGGATACAGGCAACGTTGAGTACGGCGGGCATCCCAAGTCGCTCAGCAAGCCGCAGTGCGCCGGCCCAGAGCCGACCATCCAGCGCGTGCAATACGTTAATGCGTAACTCATCAAGCTCACCGGCCAGTCCGGCCAGACGATGGCTGCGGACAAGATCGAAGCGGCTCTCATGCCAGGTAACACGGTCACCGAACGCACTGATTTGCTGATCAGTGGTGCACGCCGGTACGACTTGGGCCACCCGGACTTGTTCGCCCATCAGGCCTACACCCAAGAATTTGAACATGGCCAATTCGTCGGTTAGCCACGCCGTGTCCGCTATGAGCGCCGCGTGCATCAGGCCAACCATGATATGCGATACGGGCCGTGCCGGGTGGACGGCGTTGCCAGCCCCAGTGACAATTATGACAATGGTGCGTGACGGTATAAAATCAGTGGGCCCGTGGACGACCCGGCGGTTGCTGGCTTGGACAAGCGAGCATTTTGCGCATAAAGGCGTTGACTCGCCTCGCTTGGCGGCGGAAATGCTGCTGGCCCACGTCTTGGGTGTTCCTCGCCTCAAGCTGTTTATGGACCCTGATCGGCCAGCCAGCGAACTGGAACGGGCCGCTTTCCGTGGTCTGGTCGAGCGGGCCGCGGCGCAGGAACCGGTCGATTACCTGGTCGGTGAAGCGCCTTTTTTCTCTATGATGTTAACCGTCACGCCGGCGGTGTTGATTCCCCGGCCGAGTACGGAAACGCTGGTCGAACACGTCGTTCAGCACTCTCGACGCACACCAGGTTTCAGTTCGCCGCTGATTTTCGAAATTGGTACCGGGTCCGGGGCGGTCGCCGTAGCCCTAGCCAAGCACATCCGCGGATGTCATGTCGTGGCGACGGACATGAGCAGTGAAGCATTAGCGGTAGCACAGTACAACGCTCAGCGGCAGGGTGTTACGGATCAGGTTGATTTTGTGGAGGGCGACTTGCTGGAGGCACTGGCCGGCAACCAGCAGTGCCAATATCTAGTTTCCAATCCGCCGTATATCAGCGACGCCGAGTGGGCCCAGGTGGCGTCCAACGTAAAGGATTATGAGCCGCACGAGGCGTTGCGTGGCGGCGTTGATGGTCTCAAATTCATCCGCATGATCATGGCTGGGGCCCACGATCACGTGGCTCAACCGGGCCAACTGGTTCTTGAGGTAGCGGCCAGCCAGAAGGACGTTGTGCTTAAGATGGCACAAGAGCAGGCGTTTACCAACACGCACGTACTGGTTGATCACGAGCGGCTGCCACGTATTCTGGTTACGGATGTGACTTGAACGGATGTCAAATTACTGGCCAGAAACGCTTTGGCTTGCGTATTTGCAGGAGATTGTGTAGTCATAACCGCCCAAGTTTAAAGCGGCTCATTGTGGTAGGCCAAGCAAATGACCTATTGGCAGATCACCAACGACCAGCTGAAACGATTCGATCGCGATGGTTTTCTGCTGGCGCGGGATCTTCTGAATGCCCAAGAAACCGCATGCCTCGTCAAGGCCTGTCGCGGCGACAGAAGGGTGCGCGATGAAGTGATCTTCGATCATGTCGATCCCAGCGGTAAACCGGTGCAACTCACCGGCTGGAATCATCCGGGAGACGATATTTACGGTACCATCAGCCGCAGCGAACGGATTGTAAACGCGGTCGAAAAAATACTGAACGACGAAGTCTACCACTATCACAGCAAGATCATTCTCAAGGAAGCACGTGAGGGGGGCGCATGGGAATGGCATCAGGATTACGGCTACTGGTACCACAACGGGTGTCTTTACCCTGACTTGCTTAGTATTTCCATTGCCATCGACCGGGCGACGCAAGAGAACGGTTGTATGCAACTTGTCGCCGGATCGCACAAGTTGGGCCGCATCGAGCACGGAAAGTACGATGGCCGCATCAGCGCCGATCCCGAGCGGACGGCCGAAGTGCTGAAGCGACTTGAGCTGGTCTACGCCCAAATGAAACCGGGCGATGGCCTGTTTTTCCATGCCAACACGCTGCATCGTTCCGACGCTAACCAAACCGACACGCCGCGGTGGTCACTAATTTGCTGTTATAATGCCCGCCGCAATGATCCATACAAAGATTCCGCCCATCCGGGCTACACGCCGCTGGACAAGCTGCCCGATGCGGCCATCAGCGAAATAGGCGGCCGCACCAGCGATCCGAAAAAATCCTTTGTTCATCCAGAGGGCGAAGGTGGAGACTCCTTCGAGGGTGTCGAAGATTAAATCGTGGTCACCAACATTTGTATTTGCAGGTTTGCCGTGTCTCGCCGCGGGATTCTAATACCCGCCACTCGGCTAATATTACGAAAATCAAGAGCCATGGACCACTAGGTATTGCCTGGATCGGCGCGGCCCCAAAATCGACTCTTATCGTTCACCACGTGTTCTGGTTACGGATGTGACTTGAACTGATGTGCAAATCAGTGGCAGATGGTGATCTCAGTGGCCTTGTCGGCCACTAGCGCATCACCCAGGTTTTGCCCAGTAACCTGACTGCCTGCTGTTGTGGGTTGACCAATGGGGATCGGCTGCCGGGTATGTGGTAAGTGAGCATCAGCGATTTGCGCAGCGGCACATCTTTGCCGGTCAGCGGGTGCTTGATGATGACCGACTCACCACTGAGGCCGGCGACGAAGATCGTTTGATAATCCACATCGTGTTGGAATACGGGCCAGATGGCCACGCTTTCCCTGGCGTGGTCTTCGCCCAAGAGTATGCGCCCGGAGGCCTGCAAGGGATTCTTGAGCAGGCGATTGTCCAGTTCTTGTTTAACGGCCGTAAACACATGCGGGGGAATGCCACGGCCGGCGGTGATAATGTCGCCATGGTGGGTGGCGATGGTAAAATCGGGAACAAAGAACTGTTCCTGGCCGCTGTTGTTGACGATCTTGTAAGGCATGTACCAATACCATTGGACGCGCTGGTCAATGTCGCGCACCGCAATTGTCCGCGGTACACGATAAGTAAAATCAAGCTGCCAGGACGTGGGCGCGAGAGCGGGTTCGGCATACGCCAACAACCGTGAATTGGAGAAAGTGATCGCGCTACAAGCCAGGGCGAGGATAAGCAGTGTGGAGGCGGGTTTACCGGCCATGGCTTTTGTTCCGCGTGAGCACAATACGTGTTTGCTCTTGACGGGTCGACGGATCATTGTACGTTCAGTAGACTTCGGATCAACCATCAAGGCAAGGGCATTGACTTTGGCGGCAACAGGCAGTGGTCCGACACAGCCCCGGGCACCTAGCGGTGAGGGGGGTGTGGTTTATCGTCGCGTTACACGAGGCCTGCGGCAACGGGCTTTGGCGATGCTGCTGACCGGTCGAGCCCAGGCCGACGCTTCCGCGGTCAATCCCCTTTTGTCCTTTGCAGACGATCAGCACCTTTCGTTGGATGAGTTGTGGATGGCAGCCGAGGGCGACGAGCCAAAGGCCGTTATGTTGATCGTGCCCGGTGTCGGGCGTACCGGCATGGCCTTCTTGTCCCCGATATTCGATGGGCCTGATAGCGATACGATTACGAACTTGGTGCGTGTCGCATGCCAGACGCAAGATGCTAACCAGATGCGCTTGATTCAAGCGCTGCTGGATCCACATCAAGATATAGAGGTGGTGGCTCTGGCTGGTGCTGGATTTACGAAGTTGGCGCAATTGCTGTACATGGAGTGCGACATTGAGGCTGGCATGATACCGCTCGAACTGGATGAGGCAGTGACGTGCTTGCATTGGTCCAGGCGCACAAACAGTTGTTTTAAAGACATCATTCTCGCCAGTTATCAGGATACGCTCGACTGCCCGGGACTGGTCGGGCTGCGACACATTGACGACATTCTTGCCGGTCACATGGCCGCGGGTGTGTTCAAGCCCGAGCTTTGGTTTGCATTGCATGCCCATGGAGAACCAGTGGCGGTGATGTTGCTGAATTTGGCGAGCCACGGCGCGGTGATGGAACTGGTGTATCTGGGGGTCGCGCCTGGTTGGCGAGGCCGGGGGGTCGGGCGTAAGTTGTTGGCACATGGATTGGGCCTGGCCTCGCAGTATGGTGCAACGAGCATGGCGTTGGCCGTGGACAGGATCAATAAGCCGGCGCTGCATCTCTACCGATCGATGCATTTTACCTCCACCTCACGCCGTCAGGCGATGATTTATGTCCTTGACGATCTGGAAAATTGAAGCTGCGGCCTGCCGGTCAGGTTCAACCACCTGACCAAGCGGGACGAGACGGCTTTTCGGGCATGTGGTCAAAAAAAATTGTTGCTTGTATGACAATGGGTTAGGCGACGGCGGCCTGTTTTCCACATCTTTTCCTGAGAAGGCGGATGGCGTGGTGGAGAAGTTTTTTTTAAGCGATCAAATGCCTGTGTTTGCAGGGTGCGAGTTGAGTGCGGCGGCGTTATTATTGAAATGGTGGTTGTAAGTCGCGCTTCAGTGTTTTATCTTAACCAACGGTAATAACGGAGTGTTGCTGTTTGCGTCGGTCTTCTCGGCAATGTTGACAAAATGTTCTGTATTTGGGTCATTCCAGCGGAGTCATACAGGGCTGTGGATGCGGGCTCATGTGTCCGCTGGCGGGTATGGGCCGACGCAAAGCTGAGTATGGATTTCAAGGCGTTGTGGCAACTGGCGACACGCTTGATCGAAGTTTCAACGGAATTCGGTCGTTCCCCAGTGACGACCCAAACCATCCAAGGGTGATGAAATTGAGTAGTGTCACTGCCTCGACGTCTGTAGCTGCGCGCATTGCTGACCGTTTGGCCCAGTCCGTGGGGTCGCACCGCTACAACATGTGGTTCAATCGGTCGGCTAGGTTTGATTACGACCGAAACCGCCATCGTCTGGAGGTGAAAGTTCCCAACCGATTTGTGGCCGACTGGATCGGTCGTCACTTCAAGCAGCAATTGCATGAAGCCGCTGAGCAGGAACTGGGCGATTCCGTGGACTTGAACGTGCACGTAGATGCCGACATTTTCGCCGACATAACACCTGGGTTGCCGGCCGACGAAGATCAGGGGGCCTCTGTTCAAGTCGCTGCCTCGCAGCGCCCAAAGTTACGACAACGTCTGCGGCATCAATTGGAGGACTTTATCGTCGGGCCGAGCAATGAGCTGGCATACGCGGCGGCCAACACCTTTGCCCAGGAAAATCCTGGCCCGGCCAACACGCTTTTTATCCACGGTGGGTGCGGGTTGGGCAAGACGCACCTGTTGCAGGGTATTTGTCGTCGGGTGTTATCGCGGCGAGGCAGCGGACGTATCCGCTACACCACGTCCGAGCAGTTCACCAACGAGTTTCTGGCAGCGATGCGAGCAAAGCGGCTCGACTCGTTTCGACAAAGCGTTCGCCAGCTCGATTTACTGGCTCTGGACGATGTGCATTTTTTTGCTGGCAAGCGGGCGACGCAGCAGGAATTTCTCTATAGCTTCGATGCCATCGACCTGAGCGGGGCCCGCGTGGTCATGGCCAGCGACAGCCACCCGAAGCTGATCGAAAAGCTCAGTGAGGCATTGGCAAGCCGGTGTATGCGGGGCATGGTGGTGAAAATCAGCGATCCGGATATAGCCTTGCGGGTCAAGATAGTTCGTGTCTTGGCGCAGCGGCGGGGCATTTCAATCTTGGACAGTGTGATTGAGGCGCTGGCTGCCCGCTGCCAAGGATCGGTGCGGGAGATAGAGGGCACGATTTCAAAGCTGCATGCGTTGGTGCATCTGGGCGGCGAGAAGCGGGGCGATGAATCAGGGCAGGATGCCGTCGGGCATGCGATGCTTAATCGTCTGTTTGAGGCCGAGCGCACCGATCAGCCGCGTCGGGCTGTGTCATTTGAGTCAATTTTGAAAACCGTTACCGAGCGGATGCGTATTCCTCGTAATCGTGTAATGGGCCACTCGCGTCATCGCGCGGTGGTGGCTGCCCGGTCGATGGTGATTTACCTGACCCGGCAGTTGACGGCGATGAGTTACCCGGAAATTGCCGTGGCCATGGGCAGGTCAAACCACTCGACGGTGCTTACCGCCACCCGTCGTGTAGAGCAGGGGTTGGCGCGAGGCGCCTCCGTATATGTCACCGGCGAGCCGATGCCCGTGTCGCTAAATGATCTGGCCGAACGGCTCAAGCATGAAATTGTCCACAACTGATGAGCAAAACCAAGGGCAAGATACTCATTCAGTTGGACAGTGACGTGCAGGCCAGCAGCTTTGACCGCGTCGTGGCCGTGGATGCAGGCGTAGACGAGGTATTTACTTACAGCGGGGTCGCGCTCGATCAGGTGCCGTCGCTGGTCCATGGGGCTATTTTTACACGAGGGCAGAAAGATCTGCATTGCACGGCCATTTTCGTTGGTGGCAACGATGTGGACGTGGGTGAGCAGGTGATGGCGCGTGTCAAGTCGTCGTTTCTAGGACCGTTGTCGGTGTCGATCATGCTCGATGCCAATGGGGCGAACACGACGGCGGCAGCGGCGGTACTGGTGGCGCGACGCCACTTGGAATTGGGTTCGGCGACGGCCTTGGTGTTGGCAGGTACCGGCCCAGTAGGCCAGCGTGCGGCGCGACTGCTGGCGGGTGAAGGCGCTACGGTGCGCCTGGCCAGCCGTTCGGACCGTCGCGCCGCATACGCGGCCGAGACGATTAACCAGGCTGTAGGAGCCGAACAGGTTGCGCCGTGTACGACGAGCGATGATCAGTCGCTGCACAGTGCATTGGCCGGCGTGCAACTGGTCATTGCCGCTGGGGCGGCCGGCGTGCAACTGTTGACGACATCCGTGCTCAAGGCGGCTCCGGACGTGCGTGTGGCGATTGACTTGAACGCCGTGCCGCCGTTGGGTATCGAGCCGGTTACGGTGACGGACAAGGCGGCGAATTGGGATTCAAAGCTGGTTTACGGTGCGATTGGCGTCGGTGTGACGAAAATGAAAATCCACAAAGCCGCGGTGGCCAGCCTGTTTGAGGTCAATAACCGGGTACTGGACGCCGAACAGATTTACGAGCTGGGCAAGTCCCTGGCTGATTGAGCAAAACCCAACGTCACAATCCGTCAGGGCGATGCATTGACCGGTGCACGGCCGCGATTTGACCGGTTGGCTTTGGTAAAAGAATAAAAAAGGCCCGGCAAAGCCGAAGCCAAGCCGAGCCCTTCCGGGGGCGAATTGAAGCCGACAGCGACCTGCGATCGGGCTGCTGCGGCGCGTCATTATAGTAAGGCAGCAGGCCACTGTCAGCCATTTGTGGATCAACTGCCCTTGCCCGTAATTGCCGGGGCCTAGCCCAGCAGACGTGGCCTGCAGGGTAAGGCTGAAGCGGTCGATAAGATTATGGCGGTACGACCTTGGGGTCAGGGTAGTCGGTCTTTGGGTAAATGCCCCGGTGGATGATCATAGATGACCAATAGCAGTAGGCGTGACAAGGCTGGTCCGGTTCGGTGAGGCATGGATCATGACGAACACCCTGCACAACGACGGCCGCGGTTGGCGGAGGACATGGTGGCTGGCATTCCTCATGGCCGTTGCCGTGGGTGGATGCGGGGCGAAAGCGGAGGTAAATGAAAAAGCTGCGCTGGAAGTGATGGACAAATTCAAGCGCAACGTGCAGCATCGCGACTATCGTCGGGCCATGAAATGCTTTTCACCGCAGGCCCAGGAACGCGTCCGAAAGATCGGCGGCGCTGATACCCCGTTGGACAGCTTTTTCTACGCTTTGCGGCCTATGATTCAGCGTCGTACCCGCGTACAGTCCAACCGGGGCAAGGTTTGGGTGACGCACATCTACGGCGAAGGGACGCAACTGATCGTGGGCATGACAGAGTTCAAGGGCGAGGGCTGGTTGATCACTTCCATGAAGGGTGATGAGTGGGGGATCTGACCACTTCTGCTTGAATCGGCAATATGTCTAGGTACACTGTCTGCTCGGCGTCCGGGGCATCCAGTCCTACCTCATTTTGGACAAAGGTAGATCATCATGGCGCGTTTAGGTGTTACGCCAGTTTCGTTTCAGCCGCACGTGGTCATCTCGAATCCGCAGTATCTCAGTTCGTCGCTGGTGTTGCGGATACCCGAATACATCAACCCGCCAGGTACGAGGGATTATTTGCATCCGCACAGTGTGAAGTGGCAGGTCATCGAGCAGGATGTACACATCAAATATCACTGCGAAGCTGATGAGCAGACCAAGCAGGCCTGGGGGGTGGATTTTTGGGGTGAGGCCAGGGGCGGCGAGGATGAGGTAAGTTTCGAGGTAACCCAAAAAAATATAAGCGATAAACACCACGATGTTGGCGTATCCCTT
>CAUZAW010000091.1:0-10162 GCA_963577735.1 Phycisphaerae bacterium
GCCGGTGGATGATTTCTTCAAAGAAAGTCACGTGCAGTTGTTCTTTGGAAAAGATGGACAGCCAGTTGTCCAGTATCGCTTGGTAGCCGTTTCTCGCTCTGGCGCCTTGTGACTTGAAATGAGCGTAGAACTCGTCTTCCGGAACCTGATCGAATGTCCGCTTTTGCAGTGTCAGCAGGTCCATCAATGCTGCCGACCATGAGCGATCAATTGGGTTGCGCATGATGAAAATGAGCCGAACATCGGGCATGATTTTCCGTATGAACCTGATGCGTTTAGGCGATAGAATCGAGTAGGCGGGTGTAATTTCACCGCGGATCTTCGTGTCTGCCGACTCGAATTGCCTGCTGTAGAACCGCAGGGTTCGGCTGTGAAAATAGGAGTCGAAGTAGTGAAGTTCCTTCTGGCGGGGCAAAAATAATTGGGGGTGCGCCTGCAGGTTCACGTGCAGCCAGGAAGTCCCCGCTTTATGGGCGCCGATACCCATGAACCGTGGCAGGCGCAGGCTCCGGGTGGAAAATAGTCCGCACCCGTAAAGCGGTTTCTCGCAGGCGGCGACGGGTAACCACATCGAATGGCCTTTCGTCAAGCTGGTGGGAGATACTTTATCATTCGCCATTGACTGCGGCATTATGGCCGCAAGGTCCGCCACGGAGCAGCATTATGGCAAGCAGCGATCGCAAGCGCATCTTGATCATTGGCATGAGCGGCCTTGTCGGCGGCCTGGTCGGTCGCAAGCTGGTTCAGCGGCATGATGTCGTTGCCCTCAACCGCGGCCCGGTCGAGGGCGTGGAAACATTCAGGGGCGATATCGCTGATACCGACACCGTGCGGGCCGCCTTTGAGGGCGTGGATACGGTGATCAACATGGCGACCTATCAACCCTCGGGCGATGATTCGCCGTCGGGTGCCGCAGCGGACTTTGCCGGTTACGTGTCGACGAATATCGAGGGGGTGTACAACGTTTACGAAGCGGCCAGCAAGGCGGCGGTGGGCCGTGTGATTTTCGCCAGCGCCGGCGCCGCAGTGTTCAACTATGTCAACGATGAGCCGTATAAGTCACTGGCAGAGTCGCGTTGGGATGACGTGCCGCACGGCGTGGCGAGGTTGACGCACCTTGCCCCCTGTCGGCCCAACGGGGTATACGGTGCTACAAAAGTATGGGGTGAAGCGCTGGGCAGGGCCTACGCCGACGGGCATGGTATGTCTGTGATTTGCGTGCGCGTGGGGCACGTGCCGCGCCCGCCGCAAACGGAGAAAGACCTGTCGAGTTACCAGGCGTCTATCTATTGCAGCCACCGTGATATAGCCCAGATGTTTGAACGCTGTGTAGATGCGCCCCGGCAAGTGGGGTTTGACGTATTCTTTGCCTGCTCCAGCAACCGCGGCTTATTTCGCGATATAGACCACGCGCGGCAGGTGATTGGGTACGAACCTCAGGACGGAATCAGGTAACCACCCATTTGACTGGGTTATGGTGGGGGCTGCAGTTCAATCCACTTGCGAAAGTTATCCTGTTTCAACAACGCCTCGGCGAGTATCGCATGTCCCGCGGCGGTAAGGTGCCCGACCTCATCGGCATACGTTTCGCTGGGCAGCAGGTTGTCGCCCACGTCAAAATAAGGCACGTTGTTGGCACCTAGCCATTGAACAGTTTGCGACAGAAGTTGATTCAGCCGGTCGCGACTATCATCGGTGAGCATATATGCGTTGTATGGGCCGACGAGGACGAATACTTGCGCGTTTCGCTTTTGGAGCGACCGGATGGTGTCTTGAAAGCATTCCCATTGCAGTGAGTCGGATGCCGCCAGCCAGGCAAAGTTTTGTGGGCGCATACCTTTATCTTGCCAACTGCGGCCCGGACCCGGCGCCTTTGTCCACAGCGGGGCGGACTCGAACGTGACGGCGGTAAACGGACAGCTGTAGGGATTCTGGATCATCCATTGCTGGATGCTCTGGTTGTGAAACGAATTGACCATCACGTGGCGGACCAGTGAAAAGATGGGAATGCGCCTTTCAGCCAGGACGGCAATACGCTGCTGTGTGTCACGATCGTGGTAAGCAATACGCCTGTTGAACTGGGGGATCAGCCGGGGGTGGTAGTAGTCCTTCCATGTGCCCCGAAGATCATAATTAGAGTCCGACATCCAGAAGGGGTTGAACTGCAGCAGTACAAGTTTTTCATTAAGCGATTGTCCGTGGATTTTAACCAGGCCGCGCATGGCTGCGTGGTGAAGGCCGTCCATGCCCATGTTGGCGAAGATGTCTTGGCCGTACCGTTCGTTGAGGTAATGGCTGATCGTCTGGTTGTGGGTGGTCTCCTGGCCCCAGATGACCGAGTCGCCGATGAGGTAGACCCGGTATTGATCGCGTGCCCGACTGGTCCATCGGCGAAACTCCCAATAGTCGCTCATCCGTTCACCGAAACAAGGTAGACGGTAGTCTGTCCCGGCATTAAATTGTTCCCAGCCCAGCCACGCGCGATCGATGAGCAGGCATATGCAGGCATACAACATGATGACCACGATCCACTGCCTTGCGTTCAGGTGCAGCGGGTCAGAATTGGAAGTAGATAAACGGTTCATAGCCCGAAGTGGTGAAAAGGGTTAAGTAGACAAGCATTGCGAGCATCATCAGTATTTTTACCGGCGAATAGTTTAGTAGGTACTTGATACGAGATTCGCTGATCCACTGGTAGACGATAACACACAGGCAAAACAATACGGCCACGATAGGCAGTTGCGGGTCCGTCCACACGCCGCGGCCGATGCCCTTTACAACAGTCAAGGCGTCGGCCAGTGACTCGGCGCGGAAGAATATCCAGGTCAGGCACAGGAAATGGAAGACCCATATCTGTTTAAGGAAGTTGGGTACGCGGTTTCGGTAAAAGGCGGTTTGTTCCAGGTGTCGGGTGCAGAACCTGCCAATCGCGTGCATGGCGCCCCAGGCAAGAAACGACCAGGCTGCGCCGTGCCACAGACCGGCGACAACCATGGTGATGGCGATGTTGCGGTAAAGTTTCCATACCCTGCAGCGATTGCCGCCCAGTGGGACGTAGAGATAGTCACGAAACCACGTTGATAGCGTGATGTGCCACCGTCGCCAGAAATCACCCAGTCCCGTTGCAAGATAGGGGTTGGCGAAATTGAGGCTCAACTTGATGCCGAGCACCTGGGCGCAGCCGCGGGCCATGTCGGAGTAGCCGCTGAAGTCAAAATAGATTTGCCAGGCAAATGCGTAAGTGGCCAGCAGCAGGGACGTGGAGGAGGCCTGTACCGGGGCGTCATAGACCTGGTCGACATAAACGGCCAAAAGGTCAGCCAGTGCGACCTTCTTGAAAAGCCCCACGACGAACAACGACAGGCCGTCAGTGATGTTGTGCGTCTTGATGCGTGGTGCGTGTTTGAGTTGCGGAAGCAGGTCGCCGGCCCGTTCGATGGGGCCGGCGATCAGTTGCGGAAAAAACGAGACAAAAAGGGCAAACCGCACAAAGTTGGTTTCATGGCGAATTCTCCCGCGATAAAGATCGATGGTGTAACTCATCGACTGGAACGTGTAAAAGGAAATGCCGATCGGCAGCAGTATGCCGGGCTCGGGAATGTCCAAGGGTATGCGCAAAGAGTGCAGTATCGCGGTGAAATTCTGAGCCACGAAGTCGCTGTACTTGAAAAACCCAAGCAACAAAAGGTTGTTGGCCACGCTCAGCACTAGCCAAAACCCTTGGCGGCGCGACCGGGCGATAGCCAGTCCCACAAAGTAGTCCAGGGCGGTGGAGTAAATGATTAGCAGCAGGTAAAGCGGATTCCACCAGCCGTAAAAGAAGTAAGAACTCAGCAGCAACCAGGTTGCCCACAGCGGCGTTCGCCGCAGTGGCAGATAGACCAAGAAACAGACGGCAAAGAAGATCGCGAAAATCCAACTGTGGAAGAGCATAGGCGATTGGTTCAGGCCGTTAAGGTGTCAGCCGTTGAGGTAATCGATCATCAGCCAGGCCAACCCCAGGACGCTGAAGAAGCCGAAGAAGTCAATCAGTGTGGTGATGATGGGCCCCGAGGCCATGGCGGGATCAACCCTGAGCCGATGCAGGATCAGCGGGACGGTGCCGCCCAGGGCGACGGAAACGATTACCGTGGCCGGCAGAGCGCAGCCGATGACCAGCGCCAAATAAAAATCGCCACGCATGGCGTAAGCAATGACAAACACGACGGCGCTCACGACCAGACCGTTGACCACGCCGACTTGCAATTCTTTTACCAACACACGCAGCGTATCACTGGACTTGGTCACGCCCAGCGACAGTTCGCGAATGCTCACGGCGACGGCCTGGTTGCCAGCGCTGCCGGCAACACCGGCAACCAGCGGCAGAAAAATGGCCAGGGAGATAACGTCCTTGAGCACAAGGTTTTCAAAGGCGGCGATCACGCTGATGGAGATGATCATCAGGAGGATATTGGGTACGAGGTAGGCCAATCGGCGCAGCGATCGCGAGATCAGCGGCATGGACCGCAGTTCCTCGCCGGCGATGATGCCGCTGACACGCATCAGGTCGCGCTGGGCACGCTCGCTGCGGGCCTCTTCCACTGCCGCTCGGCGCACCACGCCGACCAGATCTCGCTGTTGATTGACAACGGGAACGGCATTGAAAGCATAGCGGTCGAAAATATCTTCAAGGTGATCGATGGAATCGTTGACGCCGACGAGCGTCGGGCTTGGGTTCATGATCGAATGCAGTGGCTGATTTCCGGGCGTGAGTACGACATCGCGAATTTTGATCAGGCCGCGTAGTACTCCTTGGTCATCGGTGGCATAGACGTACTGAACGTCGTAGTCGGCATACTCCTCCACATGATTGCGCAGATCGTCGAGGACATCGCTGACGGATTGGTTCATGTGGTAGGAAAGGAACTCGGTAATCATGACACCGCCTGCGGTGTCGGGCTCGTAGCCGACCAATTGGCGTGCGTCAGCCGCTTCCTGCGGGTCCATGTGGGTGAGGATGGCCTCGGCTTCGTCGCGGTCGAGCTCGCCGAGGATGTCGGCCTGGTCATCGGAGTCCAGTTCATTAACAATCGCCGCGGCGCCCCGGGGGGCCAGTCCCTCGATCAGGTCGGCTGCGTGGGAGTCGTCGAGATGCTCGATCAGTTGGGCCGCCAGCTCCGGACGGGCCATGGAAAGCATGCGTGTCTGGCGGTCTTCGTCGAGCCGATTGATGGTGTACGGCGTGTCCGAAGGAGCCAGCAATTCCAGGAACGCCTCCAGGTGGGCCACATTGCCCAAGTCAATAATTTGCCCAAGCAACTGCCATGGCTTCATATCGGGTTTTGGCTCTGCCACGACAACAGGATAACCCGATGTGCCTCTGGCCGGTTAACGGCGCTGCTGGCCGCAAAAGTGTCCCATTTTTTCGCCGCTTGCCGGCGACTTGCCCAAAATAACGTGGAAGACGTTTCAATCCCACGGAAAAGCGAGCGTCGGGCGGTTGGCGTAGCGTTTCATGGTGATTTGCAGTTTAGCCCCGCAGCCAGGTGCCAGGCGGACGGCAAAAGCGGACTGGTTTTGGCCATACTTCGTGTCCACCGGCGTCGTTTGATCCTCGATCGTTACCTTTTGCAGGCGGTGTTCACTGTAGGCGCCGCCCTGCACGATCATGTGCTGCTCATGCACCGGGTTGAGGTTGATCAGAGTGACGGTGACATCGGTGTCAGACATGGATTCGACCAAGGCCCCCACATCTTGGGGCAGGCCTGCCCGCCGTTGTGTGGCATCGAAGTAACGCAGGCGACAATGCAGTGTGTGGCAGTTGCGTCCGGTGGGTAATCCGCCCAGGGTGAGCTGGTTAAGCGTATCACTTGTGGCGGGGTTGATCAGGTTCATGTCGTCGGAGAGCCTGGTGTCGGCCGTGGCGGTATCGCGGTGCATCAACTCGATCTTTTCTCGTACCTGCCCAAGTTCCGTCTCAAGCATACGTTTCGGATAGCCCGGGTCGTTGCCTTCCAAGTAGCCAATCCAGGGGTTGTCGTTCAGTCGATCCAGGTCTTGGCGGTCCTGTGACCAGTACCAGACTTCCAACGCGCCGCTGTCGAAGGGTTGGGGACGGTAGTCGTACCAACCGTCGTCACCGTACATGCGTGGATACATGATTTGGCCGTCTATCTGTTTACTGTTTTCGTTGACGCGGTCAATGACTCCTCGCCAGATATCGACGTACGACTGGCTGCCGGTCATCAATAATCCGTGCGAAAACCCGTAATGGGCCCGATGATACGCAGCCGGCCTGTGGGCCGGTTTCCCGGTCTGCGGCACGGTGACGGTAAACGCCCAGCCGTAGCAGCCACCATACCATCGTCCGCCCGCCTCGCCGCCGATCGTGCCGTCAAGCCCGATGTTAGACGGGATAATCCCGTTGTTTTCTTTCGTGCGTTCGACCCAGGCGTCCACGTATTGCAGCAGCCAGTCGCGGTAAGACTGCTCGCCGGTCAGGGCATAGACGATCAGGGCAAGGTGCGTGGCTTCCATGTTCAATGGACTGTCGCCGGCCACGTCGGTGTATTCACGGAAGTGTTCCAGCATCTGCTGGTAGCTTTGCTCGCCGTGGCCCAGTCGAAAGCGACCGGCGACCTCGATGGGGTCACCGGCCCAGTCGAGTGCGGTCGCCTTGCGCAGCATAGGCCCGCGGCTACCGTTGAACAGCGAACGGATGACCCGGTGTTCGGGGTCATAGTTGGGCGTGTGCGGATCGTCACCCATGTACATGGCCGCCCAGCGCCGCATGCGTTGTAGATATCGTTGGTCGTGCGGATCGCACAGCCCGTAAAGGAAATAGGACGCATACCCTTCGCCGTGATGGAACCAGTCCAGTGAAGCGGGAAACTCGCGGTAATACATGCCTTCACGGGCCATGGGCACATCGACAGTTTTCGCCTCGGTGTATTGCCGCAGGTGCCCCTCGAAACCAATGCGAAACAGGTTAAGCAGGCTGTCGTCAGCGCCCAGCGCGTACAACATGGTCCAGTTCAGTTGATTTTCGGCCGCATCGTCAGGTCCGTCGTCACCGCCCCAGCGCGGCACGCACAGCAGGTATCCTTGTTCGTCGAAGTAATGATCGTAAAACTCAGTGCAGGCCTGCGTCTGGGCGTTGAGCAATTGCCGCTCAAGCAACGCCCAGTGTGGGGGATTCATGGGGGTATTGATTTCCAGCAGCAAAACTAAGCCTCCTGTCCAATACGGGTCGCGGCACGGCCACCTGGCCTATCATCTTGGTCTTGATCTCAAAATAAAACAACCCCCCGCATGCGTGAGTATCCCCGGCTTGCAGCAGCCAAACGCCGGATGGGCCTGGGCACAGCCGATGACTGCGAACCGGCCAAGAAAGGGTCAGCGCGGCGACCCCGCCACCCTGAGGTGGCAGTACGCCATCCCAGCGGTATTGGTGGTAAGATGAAACTAATCAAAAGTCGTCTGTCAATAATGGATATTTACTAAGGATAGTAACTGTGACAATCAGAGAATGGGCCAACAAGAACTCGGTGGTGGTAACGGTCGGGGTGGTCTTGGTGCTGTTGTTCGCCTTGGGGTTCATTGTAAAATCCGCCACGAGAAGCGGAGCGGGCCCAGCCAAGCCCAAGTGGTTCTACTGCCTGGAAACACAGCAACTCTTCGGCGCCGACATCAGTTCGATATCCCCGATCGAGTCACCCTGGGGTGGCGAAGGGGTCGAGGCGATCGTTTATTTCTGCGGCGACTGCAAAGGCGATCCCCAGATCGCTTACCTGACCAAGTACAACCCTGAAATCAAAGGGGCCATCGAACAAATGGCCGCAAAAGCCGAAGGCGAAAATGTGTCCATGCCGCCGATCATGGAGCAAATGGCGGGCACGTTGCTCAGCAAGCCAGATAATATTGAGTGGTTTTCTGTGATCTCGCCGCAGGGTGGCAAGATCAAGTCGATGCTATTCGACTGTGGGGAGGAGGACGGTATTAGGACGGATTGCCCTCCAAAATAAATAGTCTACAGGGTAGCCAGACACGCAGTAGTCTGGGTATTGGCTGAAACTCGGTCCGGCGGTTACGGATGGTCGTTACTGGCTGGCTTTCAAGTCACACTTCGATTACCAGTACACGCTCCCCATGAAGCTCTGGAATCTACCCTTGTACTTGACATTTCGCTTGGTGGTGCCCTTGAAGTCCAGCCACTCGACGCGGCCATCCATGAACATGACGTTTTCTCCGGCCGGGTCGTCGGAGTTGATCTTTTCGTGGTTGTCGAGCATGCCGCCGTTCCAATTGTAATAGGGCGGTGTCCAGGCCGCATGGAATCGGCCGGGGTGCGCCTGGTCCATGAGGATCGGGAGCCTATGAGGTTCGACGGGTGGATCGCTTTTGAACCAGACGGGGCTGAACCAGTTAGCCCAACTTTGAGACGGGTTCCAGCCAAAGTGACAACAGTACCCGGGATAACCATCGGGACGTTCAAGGACATCGTCCGGGTTGCAACCGCCATGGGACAGGCAACCGAATCCTGCCAGGTAGTGGTAACCGAGGGAGAACTCAAGTTGCAGCGGGTTCCCCGGCTGCCAATAAGTCGGCACCCATTTGCCCAGCCCCAATTGCATTGATCGGTCTTGTACTGGACTTGATGGGCAGAGGAACACGGCCTCAGGATTTTCGAAGTAAGGTAGAACCATGTTGGCGTTGTTGAACCCTTCGAAGGCGCCCCAGTCCCCGTTGGGATATTCTTCGGCAGGTTGATCGAGGGTGTAGTTTTCCAGCCCGATGGATGCCTGGTGGAGGTTGGATCCGCAACTGACCCGCCGTGCGCTCTCCTTGGCGTCGTTGAGCGCCGGCAGGAGCATGGCGATCAGGATGGCGATGATACTGATGACCACCAGCAACTCGATCAGGGTGAACGCGAATCTGTTTGTTGGTTTAGACATTTAGTAACCCCAAGACAACGGATTGCAAAAACAGGTCTATGTTGAAGGCACAACAGGGATACGATCCCCGTTCACACTGACGTCCATATGATATCCACCAATAATTCGATCGGCGCAAAACCACTGCCCACTCTACGGTTACCAGTATACAGTGATGTAGAAGTTCAAAAATTTTCCCCCGTACTTGGTATCTCGCTTAGTAATGCCCTTGAAGTCGAGCCACTCGACACGGCCATCCATGAACATGACGTTTTCCCCGGCCGGATCGTCGGAGTTGATCTTTTCGTGGTTGTCGAGCATGCCGCCATTATAACCGTAGTAGGGTGGTGTCCAGTGCCCGTAAGAACGGCCTGGGTGCGCTTGGTCCATGAGGATTGGAGTTCTATAGGGGTTGGTGGGTGGATCACTTTTGAACCAGACGGGGCCATCGGGAAACCAGTTCGCCCAACAACAGTACACGGGATAACCATCGGCACGTTCAAGGACATCGTCCGGGTTGCAACCGCCATGGGACAGGCATCCGAATCCTGCCAGGTAGTGGTATCCGAGGGAGAACTCAAGTTGCAGCGGGTTCCCCGGCTGCCAATAAGACGGCACCCATTTTCCCATCCCCAATTGCATTGATCGGTCTTGTACTGGGCTTGATGGGCAGAGGAACACGGCCTCAGGATTTTCGAAGTAAGGTAGAACCATGTTGGCGTGGTTGAACCCTTCAAAGGCGCCCCAGTCCCCGATGGGATATTCTTCTCCAGGTTGATCGAGGGTGTAGTTTTCCAGCCCGATGGACGCCTGGTGTAGGTTGGACCCACAACTGATCCGCCGCGCGCTCTCCTTGGCGTCGTTGAGCGCCGGCAGGAGCATGGCGATCAGGATGGCGATGATACTGATGACCACCAGCAACTCGATCAGGGTGAACGCGAATCTGCTTGTTGGCCTAGACACTTGATGGTTCCAAGACAACGGCTTGCAAAACAGGCCTGTAATCACGGATCAACAGGGGTATAACGCCCGTCCACACTGGTGTCTATGCGGTATCTACCTACTGCGTCACCACAGTGATAGACAGTTAGTGCAACGGAGACCGCACCTTGGTTTGGATTATAGCTTGGCCCTTGTGGTCCAGTCACACGTCGATTACCAGTACACGGTGATGTGGGAGTTCCTGAATCTTCCCTTGTACTTAAGATTTCGATTACCGGCGCCCTTGAAGTCCAGCCACTCGACGCGAC
>CAUZAW010000092.1:0-10133 GCA_963577735.1 Phycisphaerae bacterium
ACGAATCGCCAGCAAGATCTGTCCGCTATTGCCCGGTTCGGCGTTGCCGGGGCGGGGGATGCTGGTGCCTTTTAATTCCACAACGCGATCGGCGCCCCCTGACCCGGGGACAGTCACGGCAAGGCCAGCGGTCGCCAAAGCGTGCGGTGTGCCCTTGGTGTAGTCGTAATCGCCAGTCACCCGGCCGGCATCAACAAACCCGTCAATCGGCTCGATCAGAATGCGGCCGCGATCCACCACCGTGTTGACCGGCACCGTGACTGCAAGACCATTTGTAAAGCCAACCAGTTTTGCCTTGGCACCCCGGGGATACGACCGCCCATCAATCTTGATGTCTCGATCAAACACGACCATACTGCCGACCTGCCACAGTGCCAGGTTCGGCTCGGCGACCTTGCTGGTCATAAACGGTGTGCCCGACGGGGCATCGTCGGGCGATAGCGTTCCTGCCGGTAAAATCTTGCTGAAGGGCACGTTCTGTTTGGGCCATGCGATCTGGTAACGCACCCCCATCGCCAGGAGGCCGCCGATAACCACAAACAACAGCGACGAAAACATGAACTGCATGCCGATGACCTTGTGGTCCGTGGAAAAGACATACTTGGTCCAGAAACTGGTCGGCCCGTGGTGGCCGGAGTCGTCATGTCCGCCGTGGTGACTATCGCCCATTGTTATTGACCTTCAATCGCCTTATATCCAAGTAACACCCTACTGCACAAGGCAAAACTTATTCGTCCTCGTATTGCTCTTCCTCTTCGACTTCCGGTGCCTGTTCGCGGAGCCATTTCTCAAACGCCTGTTCGGTGACGACAAACAACTGGCCGCGCATCATATAGTGTTGAGCACCGCACAGTTCGGCACAGATGATGTCAAACGGCTTGGGGGCACCGTTGGCATACACGCCCATGATATCAGCGCTGAGGTAATTTGATTCGAACCAAAAATGTCCGATCAGCCCCGGCACCGCATCCTGCTTGACCCGAAAGTAAGGCAGGAAGAAGCTGTGCAATACATCCTTGCTCGTAATTTGCACGTGAACTTTGCGGTTAATGGGGACCGTCAGGACCGGCGTGACAATGTCGTCATCAGCCGCGTCGTCTGCCTCGAGCAGGTGGGCCCGGCCAGAATTCTCGCTGATCTGATCGAACATGTCTTCTTCGAGAAAATCCTCGATGTAACCACGCATCAGGCCAATTTCTTCAGCCGGATCACCCGTATTTTGTCGCCAAAGCACGTCGGTGCGCCCGAATTTGCCGTCCTCGCCCGGATAGTGGAAGAACCACTGGAACTGCCGGGCCACGACTTTTACCTCCACGACATTCTGCCCGACTGGCATCTGGTTGATGTATTTGTGCTTGGCCCAGATCGACTGGCTAAATACGGCAATCAAGACCATGATGATGGTAGGGACCAGCGTCCAGACGATTTCCAAGCGGTTGTGCCCATGCACAAACGCCGCACGGCGACCGGGCCGGTGGCGGTAGCGGACCAGAAACACAATCATCGTGACAAAGAAGACAACGAACACGATGGTCGTGAGCCAGTATATGAACTTGTACAAGACGTCGATGTCATTGGTCGCGTTCGAAACGTTCACCGGCATCCCCAACCGTGTCGGACCGAACGTTTCCTGCGCCCATGCCGGCGCGGCGGTGCATAACAGCAGCAATGCCCAAAGACACAACCGACCGCGTCGGCGGATTACTTCAACCAATCGCAAGGGTGACTGCTTTGTCATTGCGGGGTTCTGGATCCGAATGCAAGGTTAACTTGTGTACCTGATCTTTCAACAACTGCAATGGCGTGCACTATTCGTGATCACGGCTTCTTTTTCGACTCTCTCTTTTGAGGCTTGTAAGTGAATTCAATTTTCTTGGTTTCACCTTCAGCGACTTTTACCGTCAACTTTTCATTGTCCGGCTTGTATCGCCTGTATTCATGCCAGACGCTGACTTCGTATTCTCCCGGTGGCACCCCACGCAACTCGAATGTCCCGTCATCCTGTGTCACCGCGAAAAAAGGATGCTCTACCACGTGCACATACCCGGTCATCCAGGAATGCACATCGCACTTGACCTTTAACTTCATCGCCCTTTTGAATTTCCACCGGATCGTTGACCCGGGCCCCGATGCATTATTATCAACTGTTTTTCTGCCGACATAACTGTGCACGTTGTGATTGGTCTTGTCGTTGTTGAGCACGTGCAATTCCTGTCCCACCATCACGCCCATCAGGTGCGGTGTATAGATACATCCGTTTTGATTGAGCACGACCGGTTTGCCGGGCACGGAAAAATCCTTGCTCTCCAGCCCCTTGCTGATCCAGACAAACACGTTCTGGATCACCTTATCTTCGCCGTTAGTGCCGAAGACGCGATGCAGTTGCCGGGGCACCGGTTGGGCATGGGACACGGTACAGAACTTGTCGCTGCTCATGTCTATGACTTTTTTTGTTTTGCTCACCTTGCCGCCGTACTTGACGATACCGGTGATCTTTGCCCCTTGCTGATCAATGCCACCAACATTGAGCTTTACTTTTTTTCCTTGTTCGGCCAGCTCCTGTTCCTGCTCAGCACCGAATAACGGCACAGGGCCACCTGCCAGGGCCAATCCCAAGGCCAAGGCACTAATCCCAATTTTAATAGAGCGTTTACTGGCGGTCATGCTGTATCTTTTAGTTTGCACCCCGATGCATATGTACCTTCCATTATCGATACGTCACCGTTAAATCCTGCCGATGTGACGTATCGGCCTCAACCTGCACCTCAAATGCCACCGGATCGATTCGCCGATGCTCGTGTACCGCTTCCAACGTATAGCGGCCAGGTGGCAGCCCTTTTATTTCAAACCGGCCTTGCACGTCACTGACAGCGAAAAATGGATTTTCGACCACATGTATGTACCCAGTCATCCAGGAGTGCACGTCGCATTTGAGGGTAATCGCCTGTGGTTTCTTAAAGACCCTTTTGATTGTACTACCGGGTCCGGAGGCCGAATTGAAAAGTGATTTTCTGCCTTCATAACCGTGCACGTTATGGTTGGTCCTGTCGCTGTTTATAATCTGTACCGGCTGCCCCACCACAGCGCCCAGGATATGCGGCTTGTAGATACATCCGGCCTGGTCAAGCACCGCCAGTTTCGTGGCAGGGTATTTTTGCCCCTTGTCGAATCCTGACTTAACGTAAACAAACACATTTTGCACCGACATGTCATCGCCTACGATCAAGCCCTGCTTACGCGGCGGCTGGGCATGGCGCTTACCGCAGTAGGGATCGGCGGCGATACCCGGCAATTTGGCAGACTTGAACCGTCGATTCTTGGGATTGTCCAGTTTTACCACGCCTACAATGCGAGTCCCGTCATAGGCGGCCACCAGATCATCGTGCAATTCGATACTCGACTTCTCTGCAACAACGCTCAGTTCAGGCGCTGGTTCAGGCCGGGGCAGGGGAATATTTGCTGCTGGTTCTACCGGTTCTTGCGACACCGTTTCGGTTGGCAGTGGCGGCTTCTCGGCAACCGGCGCTTCTGGAAACGGCGATAATGGCTCCAACTCAACCTGTACCTGTGCCATCGAACCGATGGGATCAACCTGAGAATTGTAGGTAAAGCCTCGAGGCCCAGCGGTGTAGAGAAAATATCTCACCAGATCCAATTGTTGATCCTTGGTGGCGCCGAATATCGCCTCTTTCTGGTTGCGCACGTCGTCAGGATAGGCGGCAAAATGCGACTTTCCACCTTCCCACAGGGGCAACATTCTCGTTCCCGGTTGAATGGTCTGGGCATTAGGCGTCCACCAGCGCACCCATCGCGACTGGAGGCGTTCGAACGTCAAACTCAGATTAGGCGCTCCCTCGGCGGGAGTGTTCGGTGTCAGTGACAAACCGCTCTGTTCTTCCTCGAATTCTTCGTCCTCCCACTCATCTTCTTGGCCATCCAACTCATCTTCAAGTTCGTCGTCGTCCAGACCCTGATCCCCTTCGACGGCAAACGGTGATACCGCAGCCAACAGCCCCTCTTGGATCAAGACCTGCTCATCACCCATACGGTGACATTGGCCGGTCATACAGCCCATATCCACGACGAGCCGGCGGGCCCGCTCCAAGCGCACCGGATCAAACGGTGGCCGGTACTGCTGCACATATGGATAATCCGTATCGAACGTCCCTACCAACACTCTTACGGCTTTGAGCAACTTCGCCCAATTGGCAGCAACATCGTCGCCGCTGTTTTGACGTGGATCCAGATCATCAGCGGTGACCAAGTCCGTATCGATGGCAAACTTTTTGAGCGATGCCACCTGCCGAGTGATCGAGGGTTGCGCATACCAGCGAGAACCAGCCATGTCTGCTTCGCGATGGTTGGCCAAATACTGGGTGATGTATTGGTCGATCGGCTCAAGGTCGGCCGCCAGTTGCCGCGACAGTTGTTGGCTGTGGCCGGCAAAGTAATCCACCAGAACGGCCGCATCGTCGCCGGTCAACGCAAAACTGGGCATACGCACTTTCAGCCAGGGACGGATCGGCTGCACATTCTGCAAAAAGTGGTGCAGCCAGTCCGGCCGTGTCTTGGCGCCTTGGCCGATCAACCTTGGCGGCACCCAGTTCAGGGCATTGCCGTCGTAGCTGCCATCCTGGAAGCGTACGTTGAAATACTGCTGGATATTGACGTTGTTGCCTTCGATGTTGTGGCAGCCATAGCAATTGAACCGCGTCGCCAGTTGCCGGCCACGAACCACTCGACTGCCGGCGTCATCGGTTACCTGCTGCATCTTCGCCGACACCAGCGGCTTGCGGATGCTGGTCACGTAGGTCACCAGTGCCTGCACCTGGTGGTCGGCCAGGAAGAACTTGGGCATCTTGAGCTTCTCGTAAGGCTTACCGACGTTATCGCCGTTTTCGGGAACGGCTTGATCAATTTCAAATTTGTCGGCCCGCCTTAAACGCCCGTTTAATGATTCGCGACCGCGATCATATAGACGTGGATTGTGCAGTTTGTGCGTCAGCCATGGGCGGCGTTCCAAGTCCAAGTGTTCCCGCCAGACATCTACATCGTGGATGTCGTCGGCTGAGGTGGCGGTTACTTGTGGCGAGCCAGCCAATAGGCCTTCGTGCTTGACCTTTGTCACCCGGATCGGTTTCTCGTGCACCTTGTCGAAGCTGTGGTCAAAATACTCAAACGCCAGCTTGTGCGGATCTTTCAATCACCAACCGTCCAAACTGGCGCATGCGGACGTGGCTGCTTCAAACCCGTTGATGCGGTGACATCCGTTACATCCATAATGCTGAACCATCTTCTCGCCCAGGACCATCAGCAGTTGATGCTCGTCGGTGAATTCTCCAGACGTGTTCACGTGCTGGCGGGCCATCTTCATGGTGAGCGTGCCCTTGCCCGCTTCCAGCCGGGCTACCAGTTCACGCAACACGGCCTGGTCGGTGTCGTCAAGGGAAAAATCACCGGGCGCGTAAGCCGAGGAGCCGTCTGTGCCGGGCCGTTCTAAGGTCAACAAGTAGGCTGCAATGTCATTGGCTTCGTCCGGCGACAGACGCAGACTGGGCATGATGGTCTTGCTGGAATAGTGTTGCGGCTGGCGCAGCCAGTCGTACAGCCAAGCGCGGGCCTGCTGTTGACTACGCCCGGTTTTGAGCTTGGTCCCCACGGCCGACAGTTCCGGGCCGGTGCGCTCCAGTTTGTGTTGCAAATGCTCGAGCACGTACCAGTGACGCTGGTTGTGGGACATCCGCTCGTAGGTTTCGTCCGCCTGTCGCTCTTCCATGCCCTGCTCGACCAGGTCCTGCACCATCCACATTTGGCCGAATTCAGACAAGTTGCTGTGGCAAGACAGGCACCCGACGTTATTGAATATCTCGCGGCCACGCTGTGGATCACCCGGCCCGACCGGTGGAGACTCGGGCTGATAGTGTGGTGCCGGTTGTCCGGTGGCCTTGTAAAAATCAGCGTCGGGCTCGGCGTGCATCAGGTAGTGGGAAAGTGCCTTGACCTCGACCCGTGTGCGCAAAATATCGACCGGCGATGAATTGTTTTCCAGCATGAAATAGTGGGGCATAAGTGTAGTCGGGCGAAACGCCTTGGGCGCCCATATCCATGTCGCCGCCATCTGTGGGGAAATCTTTTCACGCACGTGCACCAAGCTTGGACCCACCTTGCGAATATCCAGATCATCATCAAGCGTTTCAACGGCGTGACAGTTAATACACCCGAACTGGGCAAACAGGCGGCGACCCTTAAACAGCCGCGGTGCCGCGTCCTTGATGTCGAACACTTGCGTGTGGCATTTCGAGCAACTCGACTCCACGTACTGGAGGGCGTGCATCGGCTTTTCCCAGTGCACGTAGTGCACCCGGTGCCAGTCATATTTTTCTGTCCAATAATCCATCTGCCGCACCGCCATGCGCGGTTGTTGCTCGCCGGGCAACCGGTAATGGGCCCCGACCCCACTATCTGGCACGTTGCTGGGGGCAAACGGCGCTCCTGAATCGTTGTCAGGATTGTTCAGGTTTAGGTCATCGTGCGTGTAGCGATGGCGATTGCCGTGATCCGACGATTCGCCGTTGTGCGGTTCGCTGACCTGATCGGTCAACAGAAAATCGGGTACCAGAGCCCCAGTCCTGGCATCAACCCAGGCTGACCGCGGCTCGTGGGCCGTGTACTCAAAAAGCGTTTCCTGGCCCGACCCCTCGTGACAAGCGGTGCAGGCCATTGTTTTCATGGGGTGCGGTGACTCCGGATCCACGTAACGATCCAGCCGTGGATGGGCCAGCAGCACCGGGCTGGAGTCGAGCGGCTTGTGATCGGTGCGCACCGCGTTGAAACGTGAGATCAACTCACGGCGGTACAGTTCGACCAGTTTGTCGTACTCGTCACCGCCAAGGTGATCGGCCAGTAACTGTTGCAGATCACTGCGATAATATTGACGCAGTTGGTACCATTTTTTGTAGCTAGCTGGCTCCTTGTCTTCGATCTCCTCTAGCCTTCCCAGCACAGCCAGCAGGTCGCCGCTCGACGATACCTGCTTTTCACTTCCGGCCTCCCGGTGCAGTTCATTGGCCAACTCGATCATCTGCTCGTTGACATGACCCATTTTGTCGTGCAGTTGCCCCACGGCCTCGACCGCTTCGACCCAGAAATCTAGCATTACCACCGGCTCATCCACTATATTGACATTGTGGCCTTTGCGTGACATGGCCAATTGACGTTCCACAAACGCGATCTGCGCTGACCTTTCAAACGCCGGCTTGTCGATGTTGACGTGACAGGTCATGCAACGATCAACCGTCTCGACCATCATGAAGTTGTAGTCGGTCAACACATCGGTGGTCACCTCCTGCTTGACCTGCAATGACGGGTTGGCCCAGTCGAGCAGTGGTGAATTGCGTAGCTTGCTGCCGATAAATGCAGCGCCGGTCGGCTCAAGCTCCGCCAGTTTGCTTTTAAAGTCATTTTTCCTGCGCTCGAGTTCGCCCAAACGTTTCTCAAGTTTGGTTTCCTCTAGACGCAGTTGGTTGAGCCGATAGACAAGTTCCACCCTTCTTAGTTTTTTGGTGGCCAGTTCCGTGCTGGCCGGTTCGAACGTTGCCAGATTTTCCAGCCATTGCTCCTTGAGCTGGACCACCTTTGGGTCGCCGCGCCCAAACGTATTGAGGGCACGTTCATACCGCTGAAGGCTGGGATTGACTTTGCCCTTTTCCACTTCCGAAGGCAAGGTCGCGCGGTTGATCTGGTCCCGCAAGCCGTTCAGTTCCATCTGGAGAACATGGATATGTTCATCCTGGCCCAGACGGTAACGAACATCGTCCAATTCCTTCTCAATCTTACGCAGATCCAGTTTGTACTGCTGGGTAATGTGCTTTTCTTGCGCCTCCTTGGTCATCGCCGCGGTCCAGGCTGTCGCTTCTATCTGGTATTGACGCCAAGGCTTGGTGTGATCGGCATACACCATCCACAACGTGGATAACAACAGCAGCACCGCACTGGTGGCGAAGATCAGATTCAGCTTCTTGATATTGCGAAACGTATCGGTCGGTACCGGCATGCTAAACTCGCTCGCCTAACCCGCTGTTAGCGGCAAAATTGTAGGTTGGCCCGCACCAATTGCGATGATGCGGACAAGGTCATCCTCATGCCAGTCAACGGTTTGACTCAATCTGTACACGGGTGTCGGCATCCTGCCTTGGGACAATCCTTGTAAAGCAGCCAATGTCTGCTCTCCAGTTGGCTGCAACACACCTGCTAACGTGTGGCCCAGTGCGAAGTTGTAACGTCTTTTGATCGCCTTGCAAACCTGACGTTAATCCCCACCTTTACTTGCCACTGCTTGGGTGGAGGGTAAAATAGGCACATGGTTGATTCAACTGCAAGCCAATCCGTGATTGCCCGCCACTGCGTCAGGATTATGATCCGCTCAACCAGTCCCGGATAGGGCTCAGCCAGTCGTGGTACCAACCGAATGCTGAACCCTGCCCAGCGGCAGGGTTTTTTGTTTAAGTCTTGGATATACCGATGGATATTATCTAATGGCCCAAACCAATAGCCGGCGAATTGAATTCTACGACACCACCCTGCGCGATGGCGCCCAAGCTGAGGGCGTGGCCTTTAGCCTTGTCGATAAGATCAAGATTGCACACCAGTTAGATGCCCTGGGCATGGACTACATCGAGGGTGGATATCCACTTTCCAATCCCAAAGACGAAGCGTTTTTCAAGCAAATCCAGCGGGAGAACCTACGCCAGATTCGCGTTTGCGCGTTCGGCATGACCCGGCGCCGCGGGATTTCGCCTGATAAAGACCCGGGCATGAAGGCGTTGGTCAATGCCGGTGCTCCGGTCATCACTATCGTGGGCAAGACCTGGGACCTGCACGTAGACGAGGTACTCAAGGTTGATCGCGACGAGAACCTGGCCATGATCAGCCAGTCGCTAGCCTTCTGTCACCAGCACGGCCATGAGGTATTCTTCGATGCCGAGCATTTTTTCGACGGCTTTGCGGCCAATTCGGATTACGCAACTGCCTCACTGCAGGCCGCGCTCGATGGCGGTGCCACACGCCTGATCCTTTGTGACACCAACGGCGGTTCACTACCGAAATGGATCGGCCAAGTCGTGGACCGCGTTCGCAATACCTTTCAGGATTTCGACGGATTGGGCATCCACACCCACAATGACTGCGGCCTAGCGGTGGCCAACTCCATTGTGGCCATCGAGTCTGGGGCTCATCATGTCCAGGGCACCATCAATGGGCTAGGGGAACGCTGCGGCAACGTGGACCTAACCACACTGGCCGCCACACTCGCGCTGAAGATGAATTACAACTGCCTAAAACCCGATACCTTGCCCTTACTCACCGAGACAAGCCGCTATATCTACGAACTGGCCAACATGAACCCTGTGCATGGCCAACCGTTCGTCGGCAGCAGCGCCTTCGCCCACAAGGGTGGCATGCACGTTCACGCTGTTCAGCGCGTGGCCCATAGTTACGAACAGGTTGACCCAGCCAAAGTCGGCAACACCCGGCGGTTTCTCATCAGTGAACTGTCCGGTGCCAGCAATATCTCAGCCACGCTGGGTAAAAAATTCGACATTTTCGACAACAAGAAAATTCAACGGCAACTGCTCGAGCGTGTCCAGGACCTGGAAAACAGGGGCTATCAGTTCGAGAGCGCCACGGCCAGCTTGGAATTGCTCCTGCATGAAATCCTCGGCACACGGCCCATCTTCTGGCAGTTGGATCATTATCGCTGCGTCATACTCAAGCGGGCTGGCACCCCCGCCGTCACCGAGGCCACGGTAAAGTTAACCGCCAACGACCAGATCGAACATCGCGTTGCTGAAGGAGATGGCCCGGTCAACGCCCTCGACGCCGCTCTACGCAAATGCCTGACCCCCCACTACCCGCAAGTGGCCAACGTTCATTTGCGTGACTTCAAAGTACGAGTGGTCAATCCCACAGCCGAGTCGGCCGCCAAGGTGTGTGTTTGCGCCGAGTTTGCCGTCATTGGCCATAACGGCGGAGGGGAAACGAAATATTTCACCACGGTGGGCGTAGATGAAAATATTATCGACGCCTCATGGCAAGCTTTGGCAGACGCGATCGCCTACTACCTGATCGAGTCCCAG
>CAUZAW010000093.1:0-10108 GCA_963577735.1 Phycisphaerae bacterium
TGAGCTTCGAACTGGTCCGTTCCTATTGGCCGGCCGGCGGTTTCTCCTGGTTCATGCTGGGACACGCCTTGGCTCCATACCATCAGGGGCACAGCCTGTCGCGACTGATTCAAATTGCCGATCTTTTCGGCGACCACGGCGTCAGCTTTCTCGTGGCGATGACCAATGGCGTGATCGTCGATATGCTGACGATACCTTGGCTTCAACTCAAGACACCCACACGTTTTCGCAGGCACCGTAAGCTGGTATTCCCCATTCTGCTGTGGAGTGTTTCCATGGGTTCAGCGTGGGGTTATGGCCAGTACCGAATCAACACTGCAGACAACCATCCAGGACCGAGCATTGCCGTCATTCAAACCAATGTGCCGCACGACAACAAACGGCGTTCTTTGTCCAAACAACGCAAAACCGACTGGCAGACCCTGCTCGCTCTGACCCGTGATGCCTTGCGGCAGGAGCCAAAACCGCAGATCGTAATATGGCCGGAAACGGTTGTGCCTGGACCAATCAACGAAGAATCCCGCAAAGAATACTTGCTCGATTGGATACATGAGGATATCGAGACCATAGTCAAGCAGGCTGGTGTTAACTTGATCGTCGGCGCACCAACATTGGATGACAAAGGGCGATACAACTCAGCCTACTTGTACCGTGGCGACGGCACCCAGGCGCCGCGTCGCTACGACAAAGTCCACCGTGTACCGTTTGGCGAATACATTCCCTGGGTAGAGTCATGGCCGTGGCTCAAGCAGATTTTCGTCAAGTACATCAGCCCGTATCGCAGTGATTACACGCTCATGCCGGGCAGGCGTTTCACCGTGTTTCAGATCGGTCGGTTTGGTGCGGTAACGCCTATATGCTTTGAGGACACCTTTGCCCGTGTGTGCCGGCAAATGGTGTACGACCAGTCAGGTGCCAAGCGGGCTGATCTGATATTCAACCTAACCAACGACTCTTGGTACTGGTTTGACCAGCGGCCCCAGCATTTGCAAATTGCGGTATTCCGGTCGATTGAGAACCGTGTCCCCACCGCTCGAAGCGTCAACACGGGCATCAGTGGGTTTATCAGCTCGCTGGGCAGGGTAGGTCCCATCGTTGCACCCAACGGTGTAAACCCGGGACCCGCCGGCTTCGTTGTACATGCCGTCGGAATTGATCAACGCAACACCACTTTTGGCAAAATTGGGCACCTGCCAGCCATCGCCATGGCGGTGGTGACGGCTCTATTGACCCTGGCCACCAAGTTGCGTCGAAAAAAGGGCAGGTAAAGCGATGTCAACATT
The DNA here is from genome assembly GCA_963577735.1 of Phycisphaerae bacterium. Lineage (GTDB taxonomy): Bacteria > Planctomycetota > Phycisphaerae > Phycisphaerales > Phycisphaeraceae > CAUZAW01. The sequence goes on from CAUZAW010000093.1 coordinate 1,284, forward strand.
TAACCGACAGCCCGACCCTGACACGCACTGGCACGTCTGCCTGGGGGGCCTGCTGGTCTGGTGGTGTATCGTGGGCGTATTGTCCATGACCGGTTGCCAGCAGAAAAAGATACAACATAAGCTTGGCAACACAGTGTCGGAGGCTTTGGCACGTGAAAAGGCCATTGGGGAGATTATTGCCTGCTCCCAAGCTGAGGATCCATTCCTACGCGCCAATACGATCGAGGCAGCTCAATGGTTACCCGACCGGGCATTGCAGCTCGTGCAGTTGGGCCTACAGGATAAAAATCCGGTTGTTCGATTCACAGCCATCGTCATGGTGGGCAAGCTCAAGCTCACCACCCTGGTTAAATCAGTAATAGCTTTACGCGACGACCCATCCCCGTCCGTGCAGGCGGCCACGCTTTATGCGCTCGTACAGTGCGATCAACCGGTGGATATCACGCCACTGGCGTCCATGCTGATTCAGCCGAACGTCACCCTGCGTGGCAACGTTGCCATGTTGCTCGGCCGGTTGGGTGACGCCAGTGCCATCCCGATGCTTAAGAGTCTGGCAAATGCTCCTTCACCTCGCGATTTTTCCCTGCAGCAGGATGCGATCATAGAAGTTCAGGTGGCCGAAGCGATGGTTGCCCTTGGCTATGAGCCGGGGCTGGAAGTCCTAAGAGCCAAGGCCTATTCACCCCATGATGAGGTCAGAATCACGGCGGTACGGGCGTTGGGGTTTTATAACGATCGAAAATTCCAGCCGGCCCTCGTTGAGATGCTTGGTCAGGATCCGATCGAACTACGCCTGGCAGCGGCAGAGTCGTTGGCCCGAATGGGGACAAGCCAAGGCCTGCAGGCCGTGTTGGGCGGTTGCGAGTTTGACCTGCCCCCGGTTCGGGCTCAGGCGGCTCTAGCGCTGGGCCTGTTCACTGACAAGTTGGCTATACAGTGGAGAAATGACCTGTTAACCGACCTCTCTCAGCAGGTTAGACTCGCTGCCGCCGCCGCCGTACTCGCTGCGACCGATACGACTGGTCCGTCACTTGGCTCCGATGTGGATTAAGCGGTTCCGTCGTTGGCAAAATATAGGCAACCTAGCTGTGTTGTGTTGGCCCTTGGCGTTTGACAAACCTTGTCGCCCGCGATAGATATTGAACATTGCCCCTTGCTTCGCTTCAGGATATGTCAGGCGCAGCCCTGCCTGCCGCATAAGCGAGAGCTAAGAGGAGGTTCCGCTTGAGTACCTTGACCAAAGTATTTGTGATATTGGTTGCCTTTTTTTCGGTGATGCTGGTGGCGGTTGTTGTTACGTTCGTCGTCAACCAGGAAAATCTTAAAGTTGCCTTGGATAGCGCGACAGCCGACGCCCTGATAGCCAAGAGCGCGGCCAAGACCCGTCAAGGTGAGTTGGAAGCACATCAGGATCAGGTCGCCGTACAACTGGATCGGTTTCAGCAGCGGGCCAGGTCGCTTCAGGCCCAGTTGGTACACAAGGATGAGGAGGTTGCCCAAGCCCGTGTGAATGTGATAACGCGTAAACGCGATATCACTCGTCTGCAAGCCAGAAACGACCATCTGGCCGCGGGCCAGCGGATTCTATCGGAAACGACCCAACAGCAGCGCAATGAATTGTTGGCGTTACGCACGGAAATAAACCGGGTGCGTGCGGAATTGATTCTGACTACGGATCGCCTTGCTGGAAAAACGACGGAAAATGAGGCGTTGGTCCGTAACCTGAGGGTCAAGAAAGAAGAGTTGGAAGCGATAACGAACGAATATGACGAGCTCTTTGCATTGGCCACAGAGCATGGCTGGACGCCCGATGAACAGGCGATATCGACGGGGGCTGCACGATCGCAGACGCGAATCGATGGTATGGTGATGGCCGTTGAGTCCACCGAGAGCGGTGATACTTACGTGCAGGTCAATATAGGCCAGAATGATGGCGTGCTGCCCAACATGGAGTTCGTCGTCTACAAGCGCAACAAGCACGGCGCTCAATACAAAGGGACCATGTTGGTCCAGTTGGTCGATGCCGCCGAATCTTCAGCTAAAATGAGGATTACTCAAGAGGGCCAGCAGATCGTCAAGGGCGACCTGATTATCTCAGGCCCAAACAGTTGGTAGGCCGGATTTTGCAGCCACCTCAGCGAAGCATGGACCTTGATTGATCGCAGAACACAGGGAAGTTGGTAATGACGCAATTGGGCACAACCCCACCTTCAGGACCACGTGGCAAGGCATCCAATAATATTTACACCGTGCTGGCGCTGATTGCGATGGTTGCGTTGGTCTTTGGTATCAGCGTTATCTGGTGTCGCAGTTACCAGTTGTTCGGTACGGCTCATCCGTTTAAGAAAGTAAATTCTCCCAGGGTTGGATTAGCTACGCCGATGGTGGAATTGATCATGGTCTGACAAGTGGCGCATCAGGGGCCTGTCGTTTTGCTGCTCGACAATCTTTTAAGCTGGTTCAGCGTCGATATGGGCATCGACCTAGGTACGTGTAACACCTTGGTGTGCGTGCGTGGCGAGGGTATTGTGCTCAACGAGCCCAGCGTCGTAGCCGTGCGCAAAGGCACCAATCAGGTGCTCAACAACGGCAATGCCGTTGGCTGGGTGGCCAAGGAGATGCTCGGCAAGACGCCCGGGTCCATCACTGCAATCCGTCCGCTCAAGGACGGGGTTATCAGTGACTTTGAAATTACTGAGGCGATGCTCAGCTATTTCATCCGCAAGGTCAACGGCAAGCGCCCCATGATCCGACCACGCGTCGTCATCGCCGTGCCCAGCGGGATCACCGCTGTGGAGAAGCGGGCCGTGCTAGACTCGGCCGAACGGGCCGGCGGGCGGCGCATCTACTTGGTCGAGGAGCCCATGGCCGCCGGGATCGGTGCCAACCTGCCCATCGTAGAGGCCACCGCATCCATGATCGTTGACATCGGCGGCGGTACCACCGAGGTTGCCATCATGTCCTTGGCCGACATTGCCCAATGCGAATCCATCCGCGTTGCCGGCGACGATATGGACGAAGCGATCATCAATCACATGAAAAAGGCTTACAACCTGATGATCGGTGAGCAGATGGCCGAGCGAATCAAGATTGAGATCGGCACTGCCGCCGAGGATAGTCAGCAACGCTCCATGGAGGTGCGAGGTCGCGACATGATTTCCGGCCTGCCGCAAAAGACGGTTATTACCAGCGACGAGGTTCGCAAGGCATTGCAGGAGCCGGTCAACGCGATCATCGAAACGGTGACTCGCACGCTGGAGCGCACTGAGCCAGAACTGGCCGCCGATCTGGTGGACAATGGTATTGTCCTCTGCGGAGGCGGAGCCATGCTCCGTGGTATCGACACCATCATTTCGCAGGCCACCGGCTTGGATGTACGTGTCGCTGACGACGCGATGACCTGTGTTGCGCGAGGCACCAGCATCTACCTCGAGCATTTGGAAGAGTGGAAACACACCATGGACAGCGACCTTGATGCGTGATGCGCCTTTTGTCCTTCCATCCGCGGCGCATTTTTGTATTGCTGGTGGTACTGCTGTTGATCAACAGCCTTTGCGTGCCCTTATCCGTTTCCAAGTGGTATTCCAAGTGGCCGGCAAGCCTGCTTGAAACACTCACCGTTCCTTTTACGCGGCGTTTGAACGGGGCGTCAAACAGGATTCGGGATGGTTTTTCTCGTGATCGAACGGATGCCGTTGAGGCGATTGCCGACAGTCAGCGTTTGCACCGGATTGTCTTGAAGTTGAGGCAAGAGCTTGTTGAGGCCCATCAGGAGATCGAGCGGCTAAGTGGCGTGCGCCAGCGGTTCGCCCTGACGGAAATGAAAATTCTGGCCGCGCACGTCGTTTCCGTCGGTACCGACCAACTCCGTCGCACCTTGACGATTGATAGGGGCGCACTTCGCGGCGTTCGTCAGGGACATGTTGTTGGTGTCGGGTTAGACCTTGTTGGGCGCGTCGCTAGCACCGGTCCGTCGACTGCGACTGTACAGTTGATCATGGATCGGGCAACGGACCTGACCGCGTACGTCGTTTCTCCCATCGATGACGTGTCACAGAGGTTGGTGGCCACGCAGCTTCGCTACGATGCCAACCGAGGTGTTTTTGTCGGCAACGTTTCCCAATCGCGTGACGGCGACAACGTTCGCGTCGGTGACTATGCCCTGCCCGCCGATCCCCGTTGGCCCGATGAGGCGCGTCAACTTATCGTTGGTTACGTCGTCGCCATCGAAAAACACGAGGACAACCCGTCCCTGCTGCGCCGCATTATTGTCAAGCCGCAGAGCGATCCGGCCAAGTTGACCAAAGTTTTTGTCTTTATGCCGGTAACGGCTGATCTACTGGGGGAAGCAACCAACCGATGAGGTGGCCTGTATTTATCATTATTGCGTTGACCATGTTGGTCCTAGAAAAAGGTTTACGTGGTCTGCTGGGTATTCCTGGGGCGTTTGGCGTATCGCCGAGTTTTCTGCTGCCCCTTGCAGTGTTCGTTGCCCTGTCGACGTCGCGTGGCGCTGCGATGTGGGCAGCGCTTTTCTTGGGCCTGTTGGTTGATTTGACTGCCGATATGCCACTCGGCTCGGCCTGCCTGGGATATCTCGCCGCGGCCCTTGTCACGTTCGAGTTGCGTGGGCTTGTCTTTCGCGATTCACCGCTGGCCATTGCCCTGATGGTCTTTGCCGCCGGTATCGTTGCTCACCTTGTGATCGTTGCTCTGGTCACGCTACGCGGCGCTGCCTGGCTGCCTGCCGATGCCCTCGTTGATTGGTATGCATCTGAGCAGTTTGTCCGCCGATTTTTTGTCGTGCTTTATTCTGCGGCCTTGGCCTTGCCCCTGGGTACCGTTTTCGTCTGGCTTGATCCGCTATGGGGGTTTGACCATCACGCAACCGGCGCCCACCCCCGAAGGAAAAGAATCACTTGACAGATGCTGATCCAGACATGAATCACGACTTGCCCGTTCAATCAACGCAAACTTGGCGACCGTCGCGCGGCGTCAAGTTTAAGGTCATCGCCTGGGCCATCCTCGTCCTGATAGCCTTGTGTCTGGTCGTAACTGTTCTGGGAATCTTGTCGGGCCTGTAGCTGTCATGGTTGGTCACCGTACCCTTGTGGGTGCGCCTTGAACCACCGCCAGGCACTGTCCACTATATCGTCGATGTCCATGCTTTTGGCACGCCAGCCCAATTGCGACTGGATTTTGTCCGCGTTGGCGTACAGCATCGGCGAATCACCCTGTCGCCGCGGCCCGATCTCAACGGGAAAATCCGACCCCGTCACTTGCTGTGCCGCTTCGACTACCTGCTTTACCGAGTAGCCCTTGCCGATGCCCAGATTGTAAAACCGTTTGTCACCGTCGGTAAGCGTATTCATCACCGTGATGTGCGCGTTGATCAGGTCATCGACGTGAATGTAATCGCGAATGCATGTGCCGTCAGGTGTGTCATAGTCGTTGCCGAATATCGTCGCTCCCATCTTCTTACCCAACGCGCTGAGCAGCAGCACGGGGATCAGGTGCGTTTCCGGGTCATGATCTTCGCCTAGGCTTCCGTCTGCAGCGCAGCCGGCCACGTTGAAATACCGTAGCGCTGCAAACGCGAACTGTCCATGTGTTGCCGCGTGGTCGCGCAGCATGCCTTCCACGAACAGTTTCGACCAGCCGTACGGATTGATCGGTGCTTGCGGCGTCTGCTCGGTGATGGGGACCTGCTGCGGCTGACCGTACGTGGCGCACGTTGAACTGAATACGATCCGTGTTACGCCCGCCTGATCCATCGCCTGCAGCAGACTCAATGAGCCGGCCGTGTTGTTGTCGTAGTAGCGAAGCGGCTGCTGGACCGACTCTCCGACATATGCCAGGGCCGCAAAGTGCATCACGCACTCAATCTGGTGTTCGCGCAGCGCCTTGGTAACGGTCTGCGTCTGACGTACGTCCGCTTCTATTAGGACAACCTCGGGCGGCACCGCCTGGCGATGGCCTCGGCCCAGATTGTCCAGCACCACGACGCGATGCCCCGCGGCACTCAATTGCTTGACTGCATGCGAGCCGATGTAACCTGCGCCACCCGTGACCAGAACGTTCATGCGTTACCTCCGCAGCAGCAATCCGTGGCCAGATATAGTTCAGCCATCTCGGACGAGTTCCTTGTCAATGCAACCACTTGATTACCAAAAATCCCCCTGCGAGCAGGGTGACGAATATGATGCAGAGTAGATTAAAGTATTTGTCGATGAACTGAATTGCCTTGGGGCCGAACTGCTGGAACAAGCTGGCGACAAGAAAAAATCGCAATCCTCGACCGATGATGGAGATCAGCCCAAAGAGCAGCAATGGCTGCCCCATGACGCCGCCAACGATCGTAAATACTTTAAAGGGCAAGGGGGTGAACGCGGCAAAAAAGAGGACATATACACCTAGCTTGTCATACCACAGTTCAACCTTGTCGTAATTGTCAGTGGTGAACCCTGGGATGTATCGGTACAGATATGGGTTGAGTGTTTCCCAGAGACCCCATCCGATGAAGTAACCTAAATAGGCACCCAATACACTCGCCACCGTGGTCACCGTTGCAAACCACATGGCACGACGACGATGCCCTAGGCACAACGGTCCCAGCAAAACGTCGGGTGGGATGGGAAAAAAACTCGATTCAGCAAAGCTCAGCACAAACAACGCTGTGGAGGAATGCCTCTTGTGGGCGAACGACAGCACCCAGTCGTACAACCGCCGATGCAGTGCCCAGCGGCTTATCGGTCCTGCTGCCACAGTGGCCATGTCAGGTTCCTGACCCTGTTCCTTGGACGCTGGTTGGCTGTCTGTGGACATGGCATCACTATCGGTTGAATACTAGGCCCTTGTCAGTCGCCACCAGAGTTGTTTACGCGAACAGTGTTAGATATCGGCATCATCTGCACGCCCGCCTGCCCCGCCCAGCCCACTGTTCTTATGACGTGGCCAGTAGTCCTTGAGTGATCGCCGGACCATGCCCAGTAAGAACAGACCGCCGAGAATATTGGGAAACGCCATGCTCAGTATCATCAGGTCAGAAAAATCAAGCACCGGGCCGAGGCTAGCTACCGAACCAACGAAAACGCATATTACAAATGCCATGCGAAAAAGCAGTATCGTCTTCTGTCCCCAAGGCCCCAGCAGGTAACTGTAGGCCCGCTCCCCGTAGTAGCACCATGAAATCATTGTCGAAAAGGCGAATAGCACGACGCTGATGGACAGCACGTAGGGGAACCATGCGCCCAAGGGGGTCTGGCGAAAGGCGTGAAGCGTTATGGCTGTACCGTTGCTTTCATTAAGCAGTTCCGGGGCTTTGTATGCGTCAGTGATCAATACGACCATGGCGGTCATGAAACAGATCACGATGGTGTCAATAAATGGTTCCAGGCTTGCGACTAAGCCTTCGCGGACGGGATATGCCTGCTTGGCGGCCGAGTGTGCGATCGCCGAACTGCCCAGGCCTGCCTCACTGGAAAAAGCGGCTCGCGTGAAGCCCATGACCATCACGCCGATCGCACCTCCGTAGGTCGATTCCCATGTGAATGCTTCCTGGAATATAAGCCCCACATGACCTGGAATCTGTCTGATATTCATAATAATTACCAGCAGGCAACCGGCCACGTAGATTAAACACATCGCGGGCACGATCTTTGATGTCGCAGCGCCGATACGAGTGATGCCACCGACAACCACGATACCGACCATCGCCGCCATCAGGATGCCATACCCGTAACTCACCCGCCTTTTAAGTTCATCGCGATGCTGTCGATCAGCCTTGACTTCATCATCAGGAAGAATCATTTCGACCTGTGCAGTCTGCACGATTTTCCGGGTTTTTTCCTCGGATAATTCGCGGCGGACCTGTTCAAGCGGCGTATTGTTTCGCACCTGCTCGGAGGTCCTTAGCGTATTGAGTTGCTGCGTGGTCAGCAGGCTACGCAATCTATCGGCATTCATTGATTGACGAGTCTTTGCCGCAAGCGAAGGTTCAGCCACGAAGGCGTTAAAAAAGCCCTCGTAGGACTGGTTGGCCTGGAACATGTTGCCTCCGCCCAACGCGCCGCCGATACAGAAGACGGAAAATATGATCGCCAAGGTCTTGCCGAGTATCCCCAGTGCAGGGTGGATGCTCTTGAGCCCGGCATCGAGGTAAAACATCGGCCCACCTGAAATAGACCCATCGTCGTTTTCCCGCCGAAACATCTGGGCAAGTGTGGATTCGTGAAACTTGGCAGTCATGCCGAACAGGCCGAGAAACATCATCCAGAAGATTGCGCCGGGGCCGCCGAGTTTGACGGCAATCGCCACGCCGGCGATGTTGCCCAGCCCGACGGTCGCTGACAAGGCGCTGGTCAACGCGCGAAAGGGTGAGACCTCGCCTGGGTCGTCGGCGCGCGTGAACTTGCCCCGCACAATGTCGATGGCATGCTTGAACCCTCGCAGGTTGATCCAGCCGTACCAGAAAGTGAAAAACACCGCGCCCCCGGCAAGGAATATCACCGTTAAAGGTAGTCTCGGTCCTTTCCGGATGGGATTACCTTTTATAAAGGTCAGTTTATTGTGTGCATCTACTCGCTGTGCTTTTTCACCCGGTTCAAGTGTGACCACAACACGTGAATGGTCTTCGCGTAACACGAATGCGCCATTTTCATTGAGCAGATATCCTGGAATCTGTTTAGTGATGGTGACCAAGACTGGGTTTTTATCGTGTACGGCCTGTCCATTGTCGTCAGTCTCAGTAACTAGAAACCTGCCGAGGGAAACATCAAAGAACATGATCTTGCCGACTATGCCATTGATGGTTTCGATCATAGTAT
>CAUZAW010000094.1:0-9982 GCA_963577735.1 Phycisphaerae bacterium
CGAAGGGCACAGTGCTTTTCTGTCCTTGGAGCGCATTCGTGTATTGATCGAGAAACATGACCTGTCATTTGACGAGGTCCGCGAATACGCGGTCGCATCACATGTGTTTACCACGCATACGCCGGTGTCGGCAGGCATCGACCGGTTCCCGCCTGAAATTATTTATCGCTATTTCAAGCATTATCATGATTCGCTGCGGCTCAACGCCGAAGGGCTGATCGCGCTGGGGCGTGAGGATGTGTCAGACAAGAGCGAGATGTTTTCGATGGCGGTGCTGGCGATACGCACTGCACAGTGGTACAACGGGGTCAGTGCTTTACACGGCAGGGTCAGTCGCAATATGTGGCAGGGGATTTGGCCTGGCGTCCTCGAGCAGGAGATCCCGATTCGTCACATCACCAACGGGGTGCACGCCCGCAGTTGGCTCAGTGGCGATCTGATTAGTCTGCTAGATGGTTACCTGGGTGAGTCATGGCAGCAGGATACGACTGATCACGGTGTCTGGAAGCTGATTCACAAAATTCCCGACGAGGAACTTTGGCAGGTACGGGAGCGCTGCCGGCAGTATCTGATCCTGTGGGTTCGGCAGCAGTTGCGTGGTCAGCTTGAATCGCGTGGCGCCGATCCGGGTTTGATTGCCCAAGCCGCCAGCGTACTTGATCCCAAGGCCCTGACCATCGGATTTGCCCGTCGTTTTGCCACGTACAAGCGGGCTAACCTGCTGTTGCGCGACCCGGATCGGATCAAGGCCATGCTCAGCAATGAGGACCGGCCGCTCCAGTTCTTGATTGCCGGCAAGGCGCATCCGGCTGATACGGCGGGCAAAGAACTGATTCGCCAGACCGTGCGCTTTGCCCGCGAATTGAGTGGTAAGCGAAGCATCGTATTTCTGGAAAATTATGACATCAATGTCGCCAAGCACCTGGTCCAGGGATGTGATGTGTGGCTCAATACGCCGCGCCGGGGTATGGAGGCGTCGGGTACCAGTGGCATGAAGGCTGCGCTCAATGGCGGGTTGAACTGCTCAGTCATGGATGGCTGGTGGGATGAGGCCCACGATAGCGCCTTGGGCTGGGCCATCGGTCAAGGTGAAAGTTATATCGACGTTGATGCCCAGGACGATATTGAAAGCCAGTTGTTATACGACCTGCTGGAAAGACAGATCATTCCGATCTTCTATGATCGCGACGAGCACAACATTCCGCGCCAGTGGGTGTTGCGGATGAAAAAATGTATTGCCAGCCTAGCTCCGGTATTCAATACCAATCGCATGGTGCAGCAGTACACCGAAAACTTTTATCTGCCGGCGCTGCAGCAGGTACGACTGCTGGGTGCTAACGGTCTGGAAAAATCCGTGGCATTAGCCCACCAGAAGCAACGGCTGCGCAATGTGTGGGAAAAACTGTGCATCGATCAGGTCCAGTCCAGCGTCCCCGAGCCTATGCGTGTCGGTGATAAGATGCAATTGTCCGTCATTGCCCAGATAGATCATCTGCAACCAGAGGAACTGCGTATACAAGTGTACTTCGGCGACCTGGACAATGACGGACGCATTATCCAAGGCCAAGTCTTGGACATGAAGCACGCCCAGGACCTGGGTGAAGGCAGACATCGTTTTACGGGCGAAATCAATTCCCAAAGTAGTGGCCGATTCGGTTACGCTGTACGTATGGTGCCCGGCGGTGAGATGTTCCAAGGCAGGGTGGAGCCGGGTATGATCTGTTGGGACCGCCACGAGCCGCAACAGGCACCTGCCAAGCAGCAGGCTGAAGTGCGACCGGCTGATTCAAGCATTTGACGCCAGTTAGGTGCACCGGCTTGATGGCGTAAAATGCGCCAATGCGAGAATCAGGCCTGTTACGTCATATCTACAAAGCCAATGCGGCGATGCCGGATGCGGTGGCCATTGCTCCTGGTGATGACATGGGTGCTGTGCGCTTTGGTAACGACCAAGTGCTGACTACGATCGATCAGGTTGCCGACGGCGTACACGTTGATCTGCAATCTACGCCACCGGAAAAGGTGGGGCGTAAAGCAATTGTCCGTAGCCTTTCAGACGTAGCAGCCATGGGCGCGGTGCCCATCGGAGTGGTGGTGGCGGCGTGTTTGCCCCGCGATTTTGGTCAGGAGCGGGCTACGGTGATGTTCGATGCCATGCGGCGGACTGGCCAGGCCTATGACTGCCCATTGTTCGGCGGGGATATGGCCATGTGGGATCAACGTTTGCTGCTGACGGTAACTATTTTGGCCATAGGCGATGGCGTCGAACCCGTATTGCGGAAGGGGGCACAGATCGGCGATGCGGTGTGTATCACCGGCCAACTCGGTGGCAGCCTGGAAACGGTTGATGGTTACACGCACCACCTGGATTTTGAGCCACGATTAAAGATTGCCCGTGCTTTGGCCGCCAGTGATTCAGGACGGCCGCACTGCATGATCGATCTCAGCGATGGGTTGGCGGTTGACCTGGGACATCTTTGCCGTGCGTCGGACGTGGCAGCGGTCATCGATGCTGACAAACTGCCGATCAGCGCCGCCGCCGAGACAGCATCAAAGCGTGACGGTAAGGCGTCATGGGAACACGCGATTGGCGACGGGGAGGATTACGAACTGTGTTTCACCGTTACCGACGACCAGGCTCAACAGTTGACGCGTCAGTCGCTGCTGGGTGTGGCGGTTACGCACATTGGCAACATCGTCAAAACCGAGGCAGGCCATCCTGAAGCCGAGATTCGTCTGAAGTTTCCGGATGGATCTAGTCAAGACGTGACGGGGTCGGGCTGGGAGCACCACGCATGACCGACACAAGCGACGATGTCCTCTGGTCAGGCCTTTGTGCGTCGGTGGATGAAACCATGGCTCTTGGCCGAATGCTTGCAGGACATCTTCGTGATGGTGACCTGATTGCACTGATTGGTGATTTGGGTGCGGGCAAGACGTGTTTGGTTCGAGGTCTGGCCGGCGGTATGGGTATCGACGAATCCATTGTGTCCAGTCCGACCTTCGTGCTGGAGCATGAATATGACAATCCGTCGGGCGGGCCGCTGCTGGTGCACATCGATGCTTACCGTATCAGTGATGAAGCTGATTTGGCTACTATTGGCTGGGAGCCCGGTGGTGGCGAATTGGCCGTTCATGCGGTAGTGGCCGTGGAATGGGCTGATCGGATGAGCGACCAACTCGGGCCGCGATACCTTCAGGTGCAGCTTGAACATCACAGCCAAGGCGCCCGCCGTGCCGTCGTCACACCACTTGGCCCCTGGGCCGGTCGCATGGCCGCGTTGGAAAGGGACCTGATAAAATGGGCCTCCAAGGTAACGGTGCCTGACCCATGACCAGTGATATGCGAAACAATACCGGTGGTAAATGTCCTATCTGTGCCGAGCCCGTGGCCGAAGCAGATCACTTTTCTCCCTTTTGCAGTGATCGCTGTCGCCTCATCGATTTGGGCAAGTGGTTAAAGGGTGATTATGCGATCAGTCGTCCAATCGAACATCGCGACATCGAAGAGGGTGAATAGTCGCCGGCGTTCGGCTTAAGCGTCTTCATTGTTCGCTTCGTCAGCAGACCTGGCGTCGGGTGAGACACCGTAGACGACAAAGCGGTAGTTGATCAGGTCAAAGCCGTGTTTATGGCAAATATTCTCAGCCAGTTTGCTGAATTGCGAGTCTGAGAATTCAACGATCTTGTCAGTTTCTACGCACACCAGATAGTTTGCCGGCTCACGGCCGAAGCTCAACTCATAGTGTGACTGTTTGGAGTCGATTAATACTTCGCTGACGATATTGGCCTCGAGTAGGTGTTTGAGTGTGCGGTAGATAGTGGCCTTGCTGACGTGGTGGCCGGTGCGACGCATCTCGAACAGCAGAGCCTCGGCCTCAAACATGCCTTGCTTCGATAACACCGCATCAAGAATCTTGGCCCGCTCGGGTGTGAACTTGAGCCCCTTGCGTTTTAGAGAGCGACGGAAGACCGAGCACATGGGTGCGATCGGCGGTTCGTCGGCTGACGGGGGTCGGGATATGTCCATTTGTGTTATTCTAGCAATTCTAACAGGCTCGGACATATTACGTGCAGAGGAGTTTGGCGGTGACAGGGCAGTGCATTGGCGTGGGAATGATCGGTTGCGGCACAGTGGGCTGTGGTGTGGCCCGCCTGCTTCATGAACAAGGAGCGCGGTACGCTCGCCTGCTGGGCAAATCTATTGAGCTGCGCCGGGTGCTTGTGCGCGATATGGCCAAATTGCGCACTTGCAACGGGTCCTCGGTGATCGATCGGCAAATACTGACGGATGATCCGCAAGTTTTTTTCGCCACGGCGGACATGCCCATTGTCATCGAAGTGGCGGGGGGGGGAGGCCCGGTAGGCAACTATGTCCGCAAGGCTCTAGTCGCTGGCAAGCACGTGGTAACGGCCAACAAGGCGCTGCTGGCCACGCAGGGCCCGGAACTATTCGAGTTGGGACGCAAATATGGCGCCGCCATTGCCTTCGAGGCGTCCTGTGGCGGCGGTATTCCCCTAGTTACGGCGTTGCAGTTTGGACTGGTGGCCGAGCAGATTGATGCCCTGTACGGCATACTCAATGGCACAAGCAATTATATTCTGACGGAGATGACGCAAAACAATAAAACGTATGATGCCGCGTTGAACGAGGCTATGGCTCTCGGCTTTGCCGAAGCCGATCCCGCGGCTGACGTAAACGGTCAGGACGCGGCGCAAAAATTGGCGGTGTTGGCATCACAGGCCTTCGGTATAAGTGTCGGCGAGGACCATGTCCAATTTGAGGGTATCGACGAACTTGACCTTGCCGATGTGGCGTTCGGTAGCGAACTGGGCTACGACATCAAGCTGTTGGCCATCGCCGAACGCGTCGGTGAGTTGATCAGCCTGCGCGTTCATCCAAGTTTTATCAATACCCAACTACCTTTGGCGCAGGTACGCGGCTCATTCAACGCCCTGAGCGTCTTCGGCCAAGCCACCGGGCACACGATGTACTACGGCCAAGGTGCCGGGCAGTTGCCTACCGCCAGTGCCGTGGTCAGCGACCTATTAAATATCTCCAGCGGTTGGTATCTGCAGGCATTTTCGAAATTGCATCTGTGGCGTGACGGTCACTTACCGCCGCGGTTGCTCGACCCTCAAGATTTGATAAGCCGATTTTATCTAAGGCTCAGCGCCAAGGATGTGCCTGGCGTCATGGCCAATGTCAGTGGCATCCTCGGCGATGCCGGCATCAGTTTAGGTGCACTGTCGCAGCATGAAGTGGCCAGCGGGCAGTTTGTGCCCGTGGTGATCATCACGCACCAAGCCAGACAGGGGTCGTTGTTTAAGGCGTTGGAGAAAATAGAGAAGTTGGATGTCATCGACGGCAAGCCTGCTTGCATTCGTATTGTCGATATGCCGTAACGCTGGCGTACCGCTGCCCGCCTTGCTGCTGGTTCACTTGGGTGTTAAACCTGCGTGCTGCCGAATCGTTGTAGGATGTCCGGTAGGTTGGCGGTAAATGAACTGCGCGGCATGACGAAGTCTGCGCCACGTTGTTTGGCCGCGTCCAGCAGTTGCGTTTCTACGTGTGAGCCGAAGACGATCACGGGCAGAATTTGGTCATGGGTTTTGGCCTGTTCGACCAGTTCCAGTGCCGTGTCACCCAGATCCAGATCGATCAACACGGCGGTGACCGGTTCATTGGACTTGCCATCGTCCACTTGGTTCAGCCGGTTGGCCAGCGCGTGGCTGTCCCTGGCCGGGCGGTTGGGTAGTTGCAGTGCCTCGGCAGTCGAACGAATCTTTGTGGCGAAAATTAGGTCGTGGCAGCTGTATACAATCATCGTGGAATTATATGCGAGCTTGCGGTTAGATGTATTACGCGCGGTACAAGCCATGCTCGTCAATGTATTGGCTGACTTGCAGTGGCACGAGCCCATCGATTGACTTGCCTTGCGTTAAGTGTTTACGTATTTTTCTCGAACTGACGTCCACGATAGGTAGATTCAGCAGTCGCGTTCGCCAATCCGCAGCAGAGAATTGTTCGGGCAAAGACGCCAGTAGCGAATCGCAGGTGTACGGCGGCCTGACCATAACCAGCGGTTCGGCCAACTCGACAATCTGTTGCCAATGTCGCCAGTGGTTGAAAAGCTGCAGTTGGTCGGCTCCGATAAGCAGTCGCATGGTGACATCGCTGCCTAACCGGTTACATAATGCTTCGAGTGTATCTGCGGTATAGCTGGGCACATCGGGGTCGCGGTCGATTTCATATTTGAGGATCACTGCGTGCTCGCACGATTGCAATGCCAGTTGCAACATGGCAAGGCGGTGGGCAGCCGAGGCGTGTGCGCCCTGTGGTTTGAGTGGCTGGCGGCCGGTTGGCACATAAATGACGGTATCGGCGGCGACTGCGTTCATCGCCTGAGTGGGCAGTTCCACGTGGCCGATGTGCGGCGGATCAAAACTGCCGCCGAACACGATGACCTTGTTGCATTTGGTCAAGTCCATATGCTTTAGTTTAGCCTCGTCTGCTGCGAACGCATGGCGGGGCGGTTGTCCGCCCGTTTTGGTGGCCGACGTCAGCCGTGATATGCTGCTGCTCAAGAACGTGGTGTGATTTGATCGCGACAGTAGGCTTACTCGTGATCAGGCCGATCCCGGCGATTTGACTCCATGGGTACTGCTATAATCATTGCGGATGAAAAACAGCGCACAGCATCGCCAGTCCGAGCGATTGTTGGTGGTCATGCCCTCGTGGGTAGGTGATGCGGTGATGGCCACGCCCACCCTTCGGGCTTTACGCAAGCTTTATCCGCAGGCGACAATCGCGGCACTGGCCTGCGCCGCCGTGGTACCCATCCTGGACGGCTGTCCTTGGATCGATCGCATTATCCCCGCAGGGTCGCGTAAGGGGGGGGTGTTTTCAGTTGCCCGGCTGCTGTCAGCGGGAAAATACGATACGGCGGTACTTTTACCCAATAGCTTTCGCTCGGCGCTGATGGTCATGATGGCCGGTGTCAGGCACCGGGTCGGATACGATCGGGATCACCGCGGATTCTTGCTGACTGACCGGTTGGTGCCCCTGCGGCGACTAGGGGCCTTTGTGCCAGTGCCCACGCTTGACTATTACCTCGGGTTGGCGAGGTATCTCGGCGCCGAGGACATCGACCCGGCCATGCAATTGTTTACCCAGCCGCAGCACGAAGCTGAAATTGAACGCCTGTTCGCAGAACAGGGATATATAGCCGGTAAAAAACAGCTGGTGGTGATGACGCCCGGTGCGTCCTACGGTGACGCGAAGATGTGGCTGCCTCAACGCTTTGCCGCAGTTGCCGATCGATGCGTCCGGCAATTGGATGCCGTGGTTGCCGTCACCGGCGCAGCAAAAGAGCGGCAGGTGATCGACAACGTTGTTGCCCATGCCACCGAGCCTATCCTGGATCTGTCACGGCTAGGTGTTGACTTGATACGCTTTAAAAGCGTGGTCAAAAGAAGCAGCCTGGTGATCACCAACGACACCGGACCGCGGCACATCGCCGCAGCCATGGGCGTGCCCGTGGTCAGTATTTTCGGGCCGACAGACCCAGCATGGACCAAGATCGATCACAAAGATGAGCGTCAGGTCATGGTCAGCGTAGAATGCGGGCCGTGCCAGTTAAAGAAATGTCCGTTGGATCATCGCTGTATGGAACTGATCGAAGCGGACATGGTATTTGAAGAGGCCGCCCAATTGTTGGCCGATCGCGGCGCCATGGCTCCATTTAAAGATCGTACATGAAAATCGCGTTGATTATTGAGCGTTTTGATATGCACGCCGGTGGCGCTGAACGCTCAACGGCGCAGATTGCCAAAGGGCTTGCCGTGGCCGGGCATGAGGTGACCATCGTTACCTGGTGGCACAAGCAAGGCCACGAGTTGCCGGGCGTATCGATCGAGGCCTGCTCGAAACACCGAACATTGGGCCCGGTAAATCTGCTGCGGTTTTCCAAGTGGGCGCGGCGGCGACTGGCTGACGGCGGATTTGACACGAGTCTTTCTGTGACCACAGCTGTGCCAGCGGCTGTGCTTCAGCCGCGCAGCGGCACTTTTCGTGAAACGTTCGAGCGCAACGCCGCCATACGGCACACCGCCCTAGGGCGGTGCGCCAAACGCCTGCTGACCGCACTTTCGCCAAAGAGTCGCATGCAACTTCGACTGGAGCGTCAGGTATTTGCAGATCCTTCGGTCAAACTTATCGTTGCGATCAGCAATTATGTGGCCGAGCAGCTTGACCGCCACTACGGTATCACCGGGCCACGGGTACAGGTGATACCCAATGCTTCGGATCTTGTGCGGCCCAGTGACGAGCAGCGTAGCAGGTATCGGAAGGTGGTAAGGCGAGGGTTTGGGATCGACGACGAGATGACCTTGTTCTTGTTTGCGGCGCACAACCCGAAACTGAAAGGTGCCGACACGCTGCTGCAAGCTACGCGCCTGCTTTCACAGCGAAATGTGGAGTTTGCTCTGTTGATGGTGGGTCACATGTCGTACTCTCTGCAACGGCGGTCGGCAATGCTTGGTGTGCGTGATCGTATCCGATTCGTCGGTTCCACCAATCGGATGGCCGAACTGTTCTGTGCAGCTGATGTTACCGTGCACCCGACGTATTACGATCCGTCGAGCAAAGTCGTGATCGAGTCGCTGCTTAGCGGCACACCTGCGATCACCACAGTGTATAACGGTGCCAGCGAATGGATCGAGTCCACCGATGGCGCAGGCGAGCCGGTAAGAGGGCGGATTTTGGCCGATCCGGCCGACCCAGTCGCGCTTGCCGATGCGATGATGCAGTTGTTGGAACCTATCGAGCGAGACCGGTGTCGTCCCGAGCGGCACAATGGGCTGGAACAGCTCACCATGGCGTATCATGTTGGTCGTCTGGAGCGGTTGCTGGCCCAGGCTGCTGGCTAGGTTGCGTCTTTTACCACCATCGGGGTATAATGAGGGTTCAAAAAGCCAGCAGGGATTTCCATGCCAACTATCAATCAACTGATCCGTAAACCACGACGCACCCCCAAGGAAAAGAGCAAGGTCAAGGACTTGGGTAACTGTCCGCAACGACGTGGCGTGTGTTTGCAGGTCAAGACGACGACACCGAAAAAGCCCAACTCGGCTCTGCGCAAGATCGCTCGTGTGCGCCTGAGCAATGGCAAAGAGGTCACGGCCTATATCGGCGGTGAGGGCCATAATTTGCAGGAGCATAGCATCGTGCTGATACGCGGCGGTCGAGTGCGTGACTTGCCGGGCGTGCGATATCACGTTGTCCGCGGGGTGCTGGATTGTCTCGGCGTCGAGGGGCGTAGCAAAGGTCGAAGTAAGTATGGTGTCAAGAAAGATAAATAACCCAAGCCATAGGCCCTGCGTCTGACGTCGGGTCGAACAGGATTTGCATACATGGGCGGGCGTATCACCAAAGCCGAGCAGCAGCTTAAGCCGGACCCTAAGTTCGACTCTAAAGTTCTGTCCCGATTCATTAATTCCATCATGTTGGATGGCAAGAAGTCTGTCGCCCAGCGCGTGGTCTATAGTGCTCTGGACGAAATCGAAAAACGTACCAAAGGTGATCCGCCAGCCATTGAAATCTTCGAGCAGGCAATCAACAAGTTGAAGCCGTCTGTGGAGGTACGATCTAAACGCGTTGGGGGCACGAATTATCAGGTGCCAATGCAGGTTAAGCCCAAGCGCAAGCAGAGTCTGGCATTTCGTTGGATCATTCAAGCGGTGCGTGGCGAATCGGGCAGGCCGATGTATCAATGCCTGGCGAGAGAGTTGCTGGATGCTTCCAAGGGAGAAGGTAAGGCAGCCAACACCCGTCAGCAGGTCCACCGCATGGCGGAAGCAAACAAGGCATTTGCTCATTTCGCTTGGTAAAGTGGCCTAATATCAAGTCAACTAAAATCGTTGACAGTTTCTAGTCGTTGGGCTAGACTGCCGGTTCACAATTAAATAGCAGCAACTTATC
>CAUZAW010000095.1:0-9882 GCA_963577735.1 Phycisphaerae bacterium
GCCCCGTACATGGCAGGACGTACAAGGTGGTTTTCGCCACTGTCGACGATGATGAATTTCTTGCGGCCACTGAGTTTGATGTATTGGACGCGTGTAATGAGCACGCCGGCGTTGGCGGAGATGCAGCGGCCCGGTTCGAGCAGGACGCGTCCCCCCGCCGCGACGAAGGGCTTTAGCAGGGGCACGATCCGGGCGGCGTAGTCAGCGGCCAGCGGTGATTTTCCGGTTTCATAATCTGCTGCGAATCCGCCGCCGAAGTTCAATGCGTTGACCCGGATGTTGTCAGCCTTAAGTTCTTCGATCAGATCGAGCGCGCGGCCAATGGCATCGACATACGGCTGGGGACTGTAAATGGGTGAGCCGATGTGCAGGTGGATGCCGGTGAGTCGGAGGTTGTTGTCATGGCCGAACACTTTGAATACGTGTCGAGCTCGTTCGATATCAACGCCGAACTTGGTTTCTTTTTTGCCGGTGGTGGTTTTGGCGTGGGTTTTGGGGTCGGCGATATCGGGGTTGACGCGTAGGGCGGCGTGGCCGGGCGTGCCAGTCTGGCGGGCGATGGCGGCGATGTTCTCGAATTCGGCTTCGGATTCAATATTGAAGTATCCGATCCCGCCTTGGAGTGCGGTACGAATCTCATCGTCGGTTTTGCCGACACCGGCGTAGACGACTTTGTCCATGGCTACACCGGCGATCCGGGCGCGGTGCAACTCACCACCGCTGACCACATCCATGCCCGCGCCGCGATCAGCCAGCAACTTGCAGATGTGCACGTTGCCGCAACTTTTGATCGAGTAGCAGATGGTGGGTTTGAGCTCGGTGAAGGCTTGGGCCAAGCGGTCGTAATGTGTTTCGAAGGTGCTGCGGGAGTAAATGTAAGCCGGGCTGCCGACTCGCTGGATAAGCTCGTCGATATTCACCTTTTCGCAGAAAAGCTGGCCGTTTTGGTAATGAAAATCATCCATGATCTGTCCTGGCTTGAAGGCGATCCGCGGTGAATAATAGTAGGTCATCGCCCCAGCGTCACATGGGGCAGCAGGGTTGCGGTTTGGGTCGGGAGCGGGCTACAGGCTGTATTACCGGGTGATTTTTGAATAGAAGTTGATTTTAGGCAACCAAGATTATTGCTGGTATGTCTAGTTGGATAAGGCCGGGAAGTAGTTATATATGCTGAAACCTATCAGACCTGCGGATGAGCGGGAATTTAATAGCTACAATCTCTGTCGGTGGATTGGCTTTATCTAGACAACAATGCGACGACGCAGCCAGCGGCGCAGGTGATCGCGGCCGTCACCGAGGCCCAGCAGCAGTTTTGGGCCAATCCCTCAAGCGTGCACCGGCTGGGCCAAGCTGCTCGTCATCGCGTGGAACTGGCTCGGGCTGCGGTGGCCCTGCTGATCGGCGGCAAGCAGCGGCAGATCATTTTCACTTCTGGGGGTACCGAATCGAACAACCTTGCTTTGCGGGGCGTTGTCCAGGCATGGCAGCGAGAGGCGCGGCGGCGGCAACTGGCCGATGGGGTGGTACTGGTGACGACCAAGACCGAGCACTCGGCGATTCGTGAACCGGTGGAGGCATTTACGCAAGAAGGTGGTGCGGTACTGTATCTGCCGATTGGTGCTGACGGCACCGTCGACCCGCGGCAACTTGCCGCTGCGCTTGAACCTCACGCACCGCCTGGGGACCGTTTGCCCGTGCTGGTCAGCATTCAATGGGTGAACAACGAAACAGGGGTGATTCAGCCGATCGAAGCGTTGGTCAAGGTGTGTGGGCAATTCCGCGATGGTGGCGGCCGGGTGTTGCTGCACGTGGACGCCACGCAGGCGGTGGGGAAGATGCCGGTGGATGTCTCTGCTGTGCCGGTGGATTTGCTGACGTTGTCGGCGCACAAGTTTCACGGTCCCAAGGGTGTGGGGGTGTTGTACGTTGGTGCGGGCGTGAGGTTGCGCCGGCAGATATTGGGTGGGCCACAGGAGCGGCAGCGACGTGGCGGCACAGAGAACACCGCGGCGATCATCGGCGCAGGCGTGGCGGCCCAGTTGGCGCAAGAATTTTTAGCTGATGAGTCACGCCTCGCGCAGCTTGGCAGGATGCGAGATGACTTTGAACAGGCTGTTTTGTCGGCGTGCGAGGGTGCAGAGGTTAACCCGAGTGCAAGGGGCGTGGCTCGGATTTGGAACACGACGAATATTGGTTTTGCCCATCTGGAGGCGGAGGCGATATTGTTGGGCTTGAGCGAGCGAGGCGTTTGCGCGTCGGCGGGCGCGGCGTGTTCTAGCGGGTCGCTGGAACCGTCGCCGGTGCTGCTGGCCATGGGCGTGCCCGAGCCGGTGGCACACGGTTCGATCCGGTTTTCCATCAGCCGGTACACGACGGCCGAGCAGATCAAGCAGGTACAGGAGATTGTGCCCCGGGTAATAAGCCGGCTGAGAAAAACCATGTCTGTGGCTGGGTCGAAGTCCACATGATGTGCTGTGAGCCAGTAATTCAATGAACGGTTAAGCAAGGCGGGTCTTTACGAAGGACAGCCGTTGGGGCAGAATACGTTTCCTTCTAGTGATAAGGCTTCACCAGTGAATGAAGGTGTTCGCCGATGCAGTTAATGAGCTGGATGGTCTCCCGCCTAGGCAGCAGGTTCAGCTTGGTCTTCGAGCCGCATCGCCGGCAAGTGAAGCACTCAGCGCTGGGCCGGTTCCTCGATCAGCCGATGGACCTGATGGTGGGGTTGGTTGACCCTGACGGCGTGGAGCGGGTGCTGCCGTTTACCAAAAGGGGGACGCCGCTTTTCTGCTGCGAGCAATTCGAGCGGATCAATTCGCTTACGTTCCGTGGTTACAGCGAACATTATCGCTTGTGTTTCGAGTTCAACGTGCACAGCGTGTTCTACCCGCAAGACGAGGCCCTGTGCACGGCTCCTGCTTTTTACCTGGAGATGCGTATCAGCGGTTGCGGGCCGATGCGCTGGGTTGAGCAGAAGGCCCCGACACCGCAGCAGGTAAAACTGTTTATCCGACTGCGGCGACCGGATACGCAGATCACCACAGAGCATGTAGATGATCGATATCGCATTGCCTTGGCGTATCACACAAGTTTGATGCCCAACGTGGTGGCCGGGCCCCACGTGCGGTCTCCAGCGACCATTGACCGGCAGGTGCAGGCCCACGAGCGGATCGTCAGCCTCAACGAAGGATGCGTGGCCGACGAAGACGGGCAGGGGCTGATGCTAGATTTTCCGGTTACGCAAGTGGGTAGCGGCATCAAGTGGCGCTTGGTGTGGGTGGCGCATTGTGGCGACCCGGTCTTGGAAATCGGCAGTGATCATGCGGTGCGCTACGGGCGGTTTCGTTACGTGAAACGTTTGCCCGACATCGAAGCGGCCGTGCGTGATGCAGTGACTTGCCGTGATGACCGTCTGGCGCATTCCAGACGGTTCGAGAAGCTGTTCGACCAATCGCCGCTTCGGATGGCGCAACGCCACCTGGTGAATCTGGGCTTTGCGGCTTTTTTGGGTAACACGTTCTGGTGCGACTTGGCTGGCCAAGACGGAGGCGAACCCAGTGGGTCGTGGTTTGGCGTTTGGGAGGGCAGGGACCTGACGCATTGCGGGGTCGATACGCAATACAACACGTCGATGTTTTATCTGGCGCTTTGGCCGCAATTGCTGGCGATGCTACTGCGGCAGTTGGCGCCGCACGCGGTAGATCATTCGGAGTCGGGCGGGGTGTATGTGGTGCACGATCTGGGCCATGGGTGCAAGGTGAATGGCCAGGCTTACGACCACGCGATGCCGGTAGAACAAACTTGCAACTACCTGTTGATGTTGCAGGCGCATGCACACTGGACGGGTGATCTATCGGTGGCCCAGCAACAGGTTGATATGATCGAGCAGTTGGTCAAGTATCTTTTGTGGTCCGATCGGGAAGACTGTGGGTTTGCCACTGAGGGCACGGCCAACGCGATCGACGACGCTGGCCCCGCGCTGCAGTTTTCCCGGCGGCAAACCTACCTGGGTGTCAAGCGGGTGGCGGCACTGCGGGCCGGAGGCGATCTGTTGGGCCGGATCGGCCGGGTTCAAATGTCGCAACGTTGTGAACAGACGGCCGACCGCGATGCACGGCGGGTGGAAAGCCAAACGTGGCTGGGTGATCACTTTGCCGTTAGCGTTGATCGGTGGACGATGGGGTTGGTGGATCCACAATCTGGCGATGCGCTTCCCTATGAACAGATGGAAGGTTGCGACGCCTATTCTATCTATACCGCTAATGGGCTCTTGCTGGCGGTGATGGTCGGCCAGCCATGGATGCTCGACGAGCAGCGGCTGAGATTGGATCTGACCAACGCCACGCGAGAAACGCTGGGGCATTATGGTTGCGGGCACAGTTCGCATGAAGGTGAGAACGTGCGGATTAGCCAAAACGTGTGGCGGGACCACCTTGCGTGTTACTTGGGGATGCCGCGACCTTACCTGACGCAGCGTTACTGGGATTTGCAGGTGATGAGCAATACGGGCGATCAATCGGGCGGATTTGTAGATTCGTACGTGACGAATAATTTGCGTTATCACCCACGGGGCGTGACGTCGCTGGGTTTTTTATTGGCGCAGGTACGCCTGGTGATCGATCGCTTGGCGCCGGGCGGACAGCGGATCAGCATTGATCCGGACCGTCACGTGGCCCAGCGTTGGCCCTTGCTGCCCTTGGCTGACTGGAAGGCTGGCAAGGTGCCGGTGTGCGTAGTGGACGATCAGGGCCGGGTGCTGATCGAAAGCGAAGTTGATCCGGTGATCGTGCGTGGCACAGGCTCTGCTTCAAATGAGTTGATCGGGTAAGTCGACAATCCAGTCAGTGGAACTGGGCTGTTTTGGCAGACTACGCCTTGCAACAGTTGCACATCGTGGAGGATCTGTGCTTTTGATGATAGGCTACCGGCGGATGGATGCAGGGGCCGTTTGTTATGTTGGCCAATGTGCGCAACGGCGAGTATCCCCCCGCACCGCATCCGTTGGCGATCGCGGGTATTTAGGCGACGAGCAATCGTTTCGACATGATTCACGCGCAAATTAAAGCGTGCAGCCTGCCGGCGTATCTTCCGGAAGCTCCGGAACCTGAATCATCGACTACATCGGATCAAAGCGATACCTGAAACCGGCCACGGCGACGACCTCATGGACAAAAAGTACTGGGACGGTATCGGCGGCGAGTACGATCGATATATCAACGACTCGATTCACGGTGATCGCAAGGGGGTGATCAAGCGTCGTATAGGTCAATATGCGTTGTCCGGTCACGTCGCGGGCGACTTCGGGTGCGGTGTGGGCAAGTATCTGGCGGTGCTGTCCGCTCGTTTCAAACGGGTGTACGCGGTGGACCAGTCGGGAAAATTGTTGAAGGTGGCAGCGCGGTCGTGTGCAAAACTGGGCAACGTGCGGCTGATTCACGATAATTTGCGGCGGCCTAAAGCGCAGATGGGCAAAGTGCATTTTGCCGTTTGCGCTAACGTATTAATCATGCCCAGCCAGACAATGTGTATGGCTATTTTGCGCAATATTTACGGGCGGCTTCGACGGGGCGGCCATCTGATGCTGGTGGTCCCGTCTACGGAAAGTGCGTTGTACGCCGATCAGCAACTGGTTCAATGGTACCGACGTGACGGCTTGTGCGTGGCGGAGGCGCGTCGAGAGGGCATACCCGCTACGGCGGCAGGCGCCGCGGAGTTGCTCGCGGGCGTGGTCCGCATCGATGGTGTGGCGACGCAGCATTACCTGCGCGAGCAGGCGATCACCATGTTGCGCGACAGGGGGTTTGATGCGGTAAGCGTGGATAAGGTCGAGTACGACTGGGAGAGCGAGTTTAATGATCCACCGCCGTGGATGGGTGAGCCGTACCCGTGGGATTGGCTGTTTATCGCGCGCAAACGCTAGGTGTTATTGTCCGTGCGTGGCCGTTTGTCTAGATTATCACGTTAATGGGATCACTGACGTTTGAAATCAAGGCGGGCAGCGCCGCCGGTGGCGCCCGGTTGGGGCGGGTGGCGACAGCGCATGGCGGTTTCGATACCCCGGCGTTTATGCCGGTGGGCACGCAGGCAACGGTCAAGGGTTTGCAGGCGGACTTGGTGGCGTCACTGGGCGCTCAGATCATTCTGGCCAATACCTATCATCTGATGCTGCGGCCCGGTGCGCAGCTGATCATGCAACTGGGCGGGTTACACAAATGGATGCGTTGGAACAGGCCAATCCTGACCGATTCGGGCGGCTATCAGGTGTTCAGTCTGGCAGATATCAATACCGTGGGCGATGAAGGCGTGAATTTTCGCAGCCACGTGGATGGTGCGTTGGTTGACCTGACACCGGCACGTTCCATCGAAGTTCAAAATCAACTGGGCGCCGACATCATCATGGCGATGGATGATTGTCCGCCGGCCAGTGTCGATCAGCCAACGGGATATGCAGCCCGGGTAGAGCAGGCGTGCGAGCGGTCTGTGCGTTGGTTGGAGCAATGCATCCAGGCCCATCAGCGGCGATCCGACCAGGCGTTGTTCGGCATCGTGCAGGGAGGTACGGACCTGGACCAGCGGCGGCGGTGCGTGGAGTTGGTGTGCAGTCACGATTTGCCGGGGTTTGCGATCGGCGGCGTGGCGGTGGGTGAGGGGCCGCAGCAACTGCGCCAAGTGGTGGAGTTTACGGCGCCGTTGCTGCCGGCGGATCGGCCTCGCTATCTGATGGGTGTGGGCTATGAGCGGGACATTCTGGCCGCGGTGCGAGCCGGGGTGGACATGTTCGACTGCGTGTTGCCGACACGCAACGGTCGCACCGCCAATGCGTTTACACCAACGGGCCAAATACGGTTGCGTAATAGCGCGTTTGCGGCAGACCCGCAGCCGATTGATCCGGATTGTGACTGCCCGTCTTGTGCAGGTGGATACAGCCGCAGTTACTTGCGGCATCTGTTCATGGCCGGCGAGATGTTGGGCCCTATCCTGGTCAGCGCTCACAATATTCGCCACTTCGAACGGTTCCTATTGGACATTCGTATCGCCATCGCCCACAATGACTGGCCTTTAATTGGTCGTCGCTGGCCGGTGGCGACGTACGAGGGGCCGTAACGGGGATCTGTAGCCTAGCAAGTCAATAGCGCCAACTTAGGAGCAGTCATGTTCGAGCATATACCTGTAGTTTTGGCTCAGGGCGGCGAGTTGACAGTTGATAAAGAGCCGCGCTATTACGGTAGTGACTCGGCCACGAACGGCCAGACGGGTACGACCGAGACTCAAGGGCAGAGCGGTGCCAATAAACTGCCAGCCAACAAGTCCAAGAGTTCGGGAGGGTTCCCACCGGGCTTTATTCTGATGCTGCTGATTCTGGGCGTGTTCATGTTCATGATGATGAGCGGTTCTCGCCGGGAAAAGAAGCGGCAGAAGAAGATGCTTGCTTCCATAACCAAGGGTAGCAAGGTGGTGACGGTCGGGGGTATTTTGGGCACGGTGGTGGAACTTCGCGATCATGAGGTGATGGTCAAGGTTGACGAGAACGCCAACACCCGTATGCGGTTCACGCGCGAAGCGATCAAGTCGGTCCTAAAAGATGACGAGGATTGACCTCGGGTGCTGCATGCCTAGGCGACCTCAGGGGCTGGTGTGCGTGGCTCCACCTATAGTGATGAGTACTGATTCGCAACTGTACAATTGACCGGCCTAGTTACATGAATGACAACGCCCGTTGGTACTGGTTGATGTTGTTGGTCGTGGTCGTGGTAGCCGGGTCGGTGCTGACCACCAAACATTATGGTCTAAGGCCCGGTATCGACCTCAATGGCGGAACGACGTTTGTTTATGAAGTGCAGGTCGGTGAGGGTGACGACGTCGATGTGGTGATCGACCAGGTGATTGATACGCTGCGCAAGCGTGTTGACCCGAACGCGGTGATGAACCTGGTGTGGCGGCGCCTGACGGGTAACCGTTTTGAGGTGCAGATGCCGGCAGCGGGCAAGGACGCTGGCCGGTTGCGCAACGTATATGAAAAAGCGAGGCAAGTCCTGCTGGATGGCAACGTGTCTCGCGGTGCGGCGCAGGGGCTGCTGCGCCTGGCGACGGACCAGCGAAGCGACAGCATTGAGACGCTGGCCAGCGGCAACAGCCAGGTCGAGACACTGTTGATTGCGTTGAGCCAAGTACATGATGCCAACGCTGCTGTGAGCAAGGCTTACGACGAGGCCGAGTCGCTAGTGCTGGTAGCCGATCAGGCGATGGCTCAGTTGAGTGACGACACCAAAGAGGCAACGCGCAAGCGTTTTCAGGAAGAGTTCGATGCGACATTGCAGGTAGCGGGGAAGCGGGCTGATCAGTTGATCGTGTCGCGACAGCGACTGGGGCAGGCATGGCGCAAATTGGCAGAGACAAGCATCAGCGGTGGTGAGTTGGACATGGCGCTGAATGCTAAGAATATCCCCGGAGAATCAGGCAAGAGCCCTCGCGAGTTGGCCTTGGCCGGACTGACAGAGAAGTACTCCGGTCTGGCTAAACAGATTTCCGAAGTTGCAGCGGCCTGGGAGGCATACAAAACAGTCAAAGGTCCGCTTGATGATCCGGAGGATCTCAAGGCGCTGATGCGTGGTTCAGGCGTGCTGGAATTTCGCATTGCAGCGGAGGCTGGTCTGGCGGCCGAGGGCAAATACCGCGACCAGTTGCGTGATAGAGGCCCACGGGGTGATCCGGGTGACAAGTACCGATGGTTCGCGATCGAAGATATCAGCGGGTTCGCTGACAAGTTGGCTGATCAGCAGGCGCTGATTGAAGACCCGGCCGCATATTTTCAACAAAGTAGAAATGGCGCGTTGGTTGCGGATCGGTTCGCGGAAAATGTCTACCTGCTGCTGAGCGATGATCGCAATGCCAGCATGACCCAAAATCACAAGGGCTGGAAGTTTGAGCAGGCCGTTCGTGGTGCCGATCAGCTGGGTTTTCCGGCCGTGAGTTTCGAATTGAACACGGTAGGTGGCCGTTACATGGGCAAGCTGACATCGTCTCACATCGGCGAGCCGATGGCCATCGTGCTCGATGACAATGTTATTTCAGCGCCGAGAATTAATAGCCAGATCGGCATGCAAGGAATTATCCAGCAGCGCGGTGGATATGGGGAGTTGGAATTGCGCTATCTGTTGCAGACGCTCAATGCCGGTTCGCTGTCAGCGCGGGTGAGCGACGAGCCTATTTACCAGAAATCGTTCGACGCGGCGTTCGGAGCCGACAACTTGCAGGCGGGTTTGCAGGCAGCGATCTGGGCACTGGTCGTCGTGGCCGGGTTCATGGCGGTCTACTACCTGTTGAATGGGCTGATCGCCAACTTCGCCTTATTTGCCAACATGATGATCATCCTCGGGGTGATGTCACTGTTGCAGGCGACGTTTACGCTGCCGGGCATCGCTGGGATCGTGTTGACCATCGGTATGGCTGTGGACGCCAACGTATTGATCTTCGAGCGCATTCGAGAGGAACTTTCCGGCGGTGCGAACGTAGGCCCGGCGGTGCGGACCGGGTATGGCAAGGCGTTGAGGACGATCATCGATGCCAACCTGACCACGCTGATCACCTGCATCGTACTGGGATACACAGCCACGGCTGAGGTCAAGGGTTTTGCCGTCGTTTTGGGCCTCGGTATTTTAGCGACGATGTTCACCGCTTTGCTGGGCACGCGTACTTGGATCGAGTTGTACCTGATATGGACCAAGTCCAGGTCACTGCCCATGCTGGCGACGCTGGTGCCTTCGATCGGCCGGTTGCTGCACCCGAATATCAACTGGGTAGGCAAGCGGTTGGGGTTCATGACCGTTAGTGTGGCGGTGATCATCGCCAGCGTGATCCTGTTGCAGCAGCGTGGCCAGGACA
>CAUZAW010000096.1:0-9834 GCA_963577735.1 Phycisphaerae bacterium
CCGCAGTACCACTGCCTTGGGCAGTTGCCGCGCTGTGTGCGTCTGGTACATCGCAAACTCGACGCCTTGTGAAACGTCGCGGCTGATCGACTGCACGCTCTGGTCCTCGTAAACCAGCCACAGCCGATCGCCCGACGCTGCTACCCCATGTTCGGTGACACGCCCGTTTAGCGGGTTGCCAAACGCCCGGTACAGTGATTGGGGCAGGTTGGTCCTGTCCCGGTGCAGGATCACGATCTGCTGCTCTTTGAACGGCTGTACCACCCACATACTGGTCCCATCGCCGGCTACCTCGGTTGCCGCCGAGCGGGACGACAAACAACCTGCCAGCACTAAAAACAGCAACCATCTTTTGCTGCGTAAAGCGGTCATGATCCACGACACCATAATGGATCGGTCCCCTGATCGAAAGACAGATTCCGTGTCGTGGCCAAAGCCGGTAACATGTGGTCATGCTCGGTTACCGGCTGATCTTTGGCAGCCTCATGATCGTCGCTCTGTTGGCCGTGGCCTTGCTCGATGATCAGGTTCAACCCTCGGCGCTGCCGCCGGGCCTGGTCATGTCAACCGTCATCTGCCTGTTGGCGGCGCTAACGGCCTTGGAGTTGTGCCGCATCTTCCGCGCCAAGGCCATCAACGCCGATCCCGTGATCGTCACCCTCAGCGCCATCGCCGGTTGCGCGTTGTTCTACTTCGGTTCGTCGGCCAACACCTCTCGGGCGTTGGCGGCCACGGCAACGGTCGCGACCGGGCTAATGCTGGCTGCACTGATAAGGCACAGTTACCGTGGTCAACTGCATGGCGCCGCCGCCGCCGCCGCCGCGACCATGTTTGCGTTCGTTTACCTGGGTCTGATGCCCGGCTTTCTGATCGCTATTGGCCAAAGCCACGGTATCTGGTTGGTCGCCGCCATCGTGCTGATCACAAAATCCTGTGACATCGGCGCCTACTTCACCGGCCGCGCCATCGGTCGTCACAAGCTGATCGCCTGGCTGAGTCCGGGTAAAACATGGCAGGGGCTGGCCGGCGGCGTGGTTTTGGCCGTGGTCGTGGCACTGGTCATCACCATCTGGGCCAACCACGCGAAATACCACTGGTCCGGTGCCCACGGCGAGCTACAACCGTCTATGTCCATGCCGCTGTGGTTCGCCGCCCTCGCTGCCGCCGTGCTGGCACTGCTCGGCCAGTTTGGTGACCTGGTGGCCTCACTGCTTAAAAGGGACGCTTGGCTGAAGGACTCAGGTGCTGCCATACCCGGTTTCGGAGGTCTGCTGGACATCGTCGATTCTCCCCTTGTCGTTGCGCCCGCCGCCTACTGGTTGCTGCTCATAGCCCCGCTGGGCGGGTAATTAAAAGTATTCTTTCGGCTGCCCTGACGCACAGCCAATATCGCCGTTTTTTTAATTTTCGACCTTGCTTGTGCGTAGGTACGCGGTTAAGGTGGTCGACAGTTCGCTTGTGCTTGCCCAGCAAATAAGCAGTGTAAGGATGGGTGAACACCACTGTGGCGGCGTGCGTCAGAGTGGCACTGGAGGAACGGTAGGGCCGGGATGCGGTCACGCCGTCCAAGTTCAGATATAGGGAGGTTTGACCATCGCCAAAGGATTTTTTAGCCGCTCCGATACCCAGACCAAAAAGCGGCTACGCACCAACGAACGAATTCGCATTTCTCCGGTTCGCCTGATAGACGATCAAGACCAACAAGCTGGCATCGTGGATCTCGAAGAAGCGTTGCGTCTTGCAAAGGACGCTCAGCTAGATTTGGTTGAGGTTGCGCCACAGTCCGAACCGCCAGTCTGCCGCATCATGGACTACGGCAAGTGGATGTACCAGCAGAAAAAGAAAGAGCACAAGAGCCGTGCCCACGCGCACAAGAGCGAGCTCAAAGGCATCCGCCTTCGGCCCAAGATCGACGTGCACGACCTTGATATCAAGGTGGGCAAAGCCAACCAGTTTCTCGGTGAGGGCCACAAGGTCCAGTTCGTCATGCTCTTTCGCGGCCGCGAGATGGCCCACCGCGATTTGGGCATGCGTGTCATGGAGCAGGTGCGCGACACGCTCGAAGAGTTGAGCAAGGTCGAAGCGGCTCCACGCATGATGGGAAGGCGCATGACCATGGTGCTGGCCCCAGACCGGTCGGGTTCAAAGTCCAGTGCGTCGTCCGCCAAGGAAACGTCCGCCAAGGAAACGTCCGCCAAGGAAACGTCCGCCAAGGAAACGTCCGCCAAGGAAACGTCCGCCAAGGAAACTCCCGCCAAGGCAACGCCTGCCAAGGAAACGTCCGAGCCGTTACCGGCCAGCGAATCCTAAGCATGCCAATCCGCTGCCTCTGCTTATCGGAACCCATAAACTTAGCGGTCTGCCAGTAAATTTTCCGGGCGTCACCCGGGCAGTTGAAGGACCATTGACCATTGACCTCCACTGTGACGAGTTTTAATTTTATGCCCGGCCGAAAGGTCGGGCCTCGCTACATCATCGAATCCCTGCTGGGCGTCGGTTCGGAAGGCGAGGTCTACCAGATTAGCGAACTGGAGACCGGCATCCTCCGTGCCGCCAAGTTCTATTTTCCCCACCGCGACCCCAAGAAACGCCAGTCCATCCTGTCGCCCGCAAGCTCAACGCCCTGCGTCGCTGCCCCGTGGTGTTGCAGTACCACCATTCAGAGGTCATCACCGTGCGCAGGCAATCGGTCGTGGCCATGATTTCCGAGCTCTACGAGGGCCAGCAACTGGAAAAATGGGTTGCCCAGTTTCCCGGCAAAAGGCTACGCCCCTATACCGCCTTGCACGTGTTCTACAACCTCGTGCGCGGCCTTGAAGACATACACGCTCGCCGCTACTACCATGCCGACGTGCACACCCAGAACATACTCATACAACCTCGCGGTGTAGAGTTTGATCTCAAATTAATCGACTTTTACGACTGGGGCGCGGCCGCCAAATGGAAGCAGAGACAGGACATCACCGACGCCATCATCGTTTTCTACGAATGCCTGGGCGGGGCCGGCCATTACGCCTCACTGCCCGGCGACATCAAGCACATCATCGCCGGTCTCAAGCGAAGCCTTATCCTCAAGCGATTTTCCACCATGGTCACGCTGCGCAAACACCTGGAAACTTTCGAGTGGTCGTCGATCATTTGAGGTCCGCGCGAGTTCAGCCCGGCCAGATCGACCATGGTGCGGCCAGCCTGTACCGACATGCGGGGCAACAGTAGAAAATAATTAGCGTCGTCGCTGCTTGCGGCACGCCATCAGCACACCAACAGCCAACAATGACAGAGTCGTGGGTTCAGGTACGGCGGGGATGATAGTGGCCAGAAAGCCGCGGTCGCCACTGGAGTCCTCGTAGTACCCGACGATTCGGTCACCGTCTACCCCATAGGCATAGGCATAGGCATAGCTACCATAGGTCCCGGGCACAATGAGCCAGCGGAAAACGTTTTCGCCAAGGTATGGCATATAGATAAAGGGTTTAGGGTTGCCATCGTAGTAGTGCCCAACAATCTTGTCGCCATCTATACCATAAGCCCATGTATCGCTGGCCCAAGAATTATCTAACGTGGTGTAAGAGATGCCATCAAAAATAAAGCCGTGAGTGTATCCGCTGGCGTCTTCGTAGTACCCGACGATATTGTCGCTATCGACACCGTAGGCGCGGGTAGTGATGGCCCCGGGCACATTCAGCGTGGTGTAAGTGCCGCCAGCTTTACTGAATCCGTGAATGTCGCCGCCGGTGTCTTCGTAGAACCCGACGATAGTGGAGGTGTGGATACCCATGGCATAGGTATGAGCGGCCCCGGACACATCGATATCGTAATAGCTTCCATAATCCTTGTCATACATAAAGCCATGATAGTTAGCGCCATCATCGTAGTAACCGACAACATTGCCTTTGTCGATACCGAAGGCCCAGGTTCTATAGCTGCGTAATGACTTAGCATGGCATAGGATTCGCTCAAGAGATCATAAGTGAATCCGCGAATGCTGCCGCCGCCGCTTATGTAATACCCGACGATATTGGTGTCGTCGATATCCAGCATATAGGTATCGTTGGCCTCAGGCTTATCGAGTAAGGTGTAGGTTATGTCAGCCTGCACCGACACGCAGACGCACATCGCCAATAAACCAGCAACGATATTCAGGTATATGGCCTTCACCCATCTCCTCGCAGGATACCGATTAACCCAGCTGGTTTTGCCTGTCCACTGGACTCGCAGACATCCTCCTACGCATAGAATTATAGTAGTGATCATTGGGAATACAACTTTCCATGTATAGTCGGCCAAGTCATTATTTGCCGCACCCCAGTAAGACATGGATAACTGTAAAAAGTGGCTGTGCCGTACGTTAGGGGAGTGATCGGTCGAAGATGGTCCCGCATAGCTTTGGATGGCAGGCAGAACGGTCAGCGTACCGATCTGCGGTCCTTGTGGAAAACTTTTCGCCGCTGGTATGACTAGGTGGAGTCGGGTTATCATCGTGGTTCATGATCTACGCGGGTATAGACGAAGCGGGTTACGGGCCGTTGTTCGGGCCGCTGGTGGTCGGCCGGTTCGCCTTCCAGGTCGAAGGCGTGTCGCAGGAGCAAACAGAGACTGGCCCCGACTTGTGGCGGGTACTAGAAAGGGTCGTCTGCCGCGATTTGAAATCCGCTCGCCGAGGCCGCATCGCCGTCAATGATTCCAAAAGACTTCATACCCCGGCCGTCGGTCTCAAGCATCTGGAGTTGGGTGTGCTGGCCTTCGCCGCACTGGCAGGTGCCAATCCGCCGACAGTGGACCACTGGCTCGACGCCCTGGGCGAAAAAACTCATCACGACCTGCACGAGTTGCCCTGGTATCAGCCGGATGCCGACCGCCCTTGGCAGGCATTGCCGTCGAGTATCACCATAGGGCAACTGGCAGTGGCCAGGTCGATGCTCGCGGTCGCGACAAAAGCCGCTGGCGTGCGGCCCGTCGACCTGGGCGCCGACGTCGTTTTTGAAGACAGATTTAACCGCATGGTCGGCGCCACTCGTTCCAAGGCCGCGACCAGTTTCACCTTCGTCGCCCACCATCTGCAAAGCCTGTGGAACCGTTTCGGTGACCAGAACCCGTTGGTGGTCGTCGATCGCCAGTCGGGCAGAACCCGCTACCGGTCCCTGTTGGCCATGAATTTTCCCCACGCCAAACTGACCATCCTTCATGAGCGGCAAGACAGCAGCGCCTACCTGCTCGACAGCGGCCACGGCGCCACCCAGCGGCGCATGACCATCGTCTTCCAGGTGGATGGCGAGTCAGGCCACATGCCCGTCGCCCTGGCCAGCATGATCAGCAAGTACACCCGCGAGTTATTGATGGTTCGCTTCAAGGCCTGGTTCACGAAGTTGGCGCCCACCGTCAAGCCCACCGCCGGTTACGCCCTCGACGCCAAGCGTTTCTGGCAACAGATCCAGCCGACTTTGAAACAACTGGAAATCCAGCCCCACCAGTTACTGCGTTCGTCCTGAATCTACACGGGGCACTGCGCTTTTTTTGCCTGTTTGCACCCGCTGGCGTCCGCTTGTTCATTGGCGTGCTGGACATTGACCCCGCACCGCAGCATGGCCATAATACGCCGCGCTGAAAACCGCAGCTGCCCCCTTCGTCTAGTGGCCCAGGACGTTGGCTTCTCATGCCGAAAACAGGGGTTCGACTCCCCTAGGGGGTATTGTTTGGGGTTCGCAACCTTTCGCATGTGCCGGAAGTTTCTCGTAATCCCTTGAAAACTCAGTGCCTTGCGTGGATTCGACTGGAACGGGTTTCTGCCCGTTTCGAGTCGTTTCGTGCATTTGCTGCGCCGCATTTTGCGCCGCGTTTTCATGTGGTATCACGGCCCGCAGTGGGTTGGCCCATTAGATTCCGTGTGACCATGCGATTGTTTCATCGCTCAGCTTGCCACATCGCACCGTCTACAAACGGCGGTAACGGTTAACTTCCGCCGCCTGCGGCATGCCATCAGCACACCCGACGCCACGCAAAGTCGCTAGCCGCAACTTACGGCGTAACGAAATCGTAGTCTTCGTTTGTCCAGTGGTTCGGCGTGTTGTGCATTTTTAGTAGTGTGGCGTGGCCGTCCACAAAGGTCATGTTCATCACCGGGTCAGTCAGGTGGTGGAACAGAAAAAACGCGTTATCCCACCAGCCGTTCCACTCCTCGGCCTTACCCCAACGCCAGGTGTGGTCGGTGATCAGCACCTGTCTCGCTGGCTGACTGATGGTGTCGATGTTGCGGCCCCAGCAACCCTGCATGGTCCATGGCAGGGCCACGGGCGTGCCCGGCAACGTCCAGGCCCCTAACCGTTTACCGCCGGCGTTGTAGGAATAACTGGTGCCGAAGAACTCAAAAATACTGGGGAACGAAGTTCCCCACATAATCTGCGTTCCCTGTCCCTGGTCACTGGGACAGCGGTGTACTTGTGAGTTATGGACGCTGTACGAATTCATGATCTGATGCGACGGGTTGGCAGCCAGGCCGTCGGGATTACCCATGAGGGCATAGTGTGACGCCCCGGCCCGGCTGTTGTCCGTGGTATTGAGCGTGTGCGACGGAAAAGTGTTGGCATAATCCTCCGCATAGAGCAGGTGGGCCATTCCGATCTGCCTCGCATTGGAACTGCATATCACTCGCCGCGAGGCTTCCCTGCCGTTTTGAGCGCCGGCAGCAACATGGAAATCAATATTGCGATGATCGACAGGACCACCAACAGTTCGATCAACGTAAACGCTTGGCGGTGGTGTGTGCGAGCCATGCCAAGATTATTTTTCACAGATGTCGTTCTCGCATGTCTTTGCCAGCTTGTAGCGATGCCTGGCCACACAGGCATAAGCAACGCGGCATATCCCATGCAGAACAGGCACACGATACAGCCACGCCAACTGTTTCCAGCCCTTGATTTGCCTTGCGATCTGGTACACCGCATCTGCACCGGTACTGACCGAACCATTCGCATGCACCAGCCGCATTCCTGTATTGAAGTTGCCGTCCATTAACTTTGGAAACCGCTGCCCAAGCCCCTCGGTCTGACGCGGTAAGTAGTCGAATACGCCGGCCGTGTCTTTCCGTCTTATTCTTTGTATCTGTCTTTGACAGAAAGGGCAGTCGCCGTCGTATACCACCACGGGCCTGGCGGATGGTGTGTCTTGGATGTCGGTCATGGTGTGCATGGGTAAATTATAAGCCACCGACCTTCGTTAGTAGGTCGGTCAACTTCCGCAACCTTATATAACTTGCCAGGAAAAGGCTACTTCAAGGGCTTCAAGAATGGCTGCGAATCCTGGTAGGGGGCCAATGTCCAGGCCAATCGGAAAATCGGTTGTCGCCAAGAAGCGTACCCGTGGAAAGTAATGGATATGGGGCTAAAATCTCAGGATACTCTGGCCCGGTATGAAAGTATCACTCGGTCACCAGCATGCGGAGCGTCGCGATAGCTATTGAACTGGCTGAAACTGCAGGCCAGGGAGCAAGGGCGATTATTGAGCAGCGGGAGTTGGGCGAGGTCACAAGGAAAATATGTAGTGAAGGTTCGACGGTTGTGGATGGCTGGATTGATGTTTGTTTTGGCTGGTGGCGTTGCGTCGCGGCTGAACGCAGAACCCTACGCCGTATTTGTCGTGCACTGCGAACCGCTAAACGCCGTTCCCCGTAGTTTTTTAGATCTGCTTGATATGGTAGTGAAGGCTGACCAGCAACAGGTCAGGCTGACGATCGACTTCACTCCCCCGTGGGCTCAGATGATCCTGGCGTACATCACCACCCGTACTGGGTTTCCGAAACGCAGGTCGCCGTCTGCGGCACGCCATCAGCACGCCCACAGCCAGAAGCGACAGTGTCGTGGGTTCGGGGATGGTGGCGATGAAGCCGTGATGTGATGGTAGCTGCCGTCGAGGCCCCGGGCGTAGGTCCGGTCGGCCGTCGGCACATCGAGTGTGGTGTAGGTCGAGCCGTCATAAATGAAGCCGTGAACGCCGCCGGCGTCGTTGTACCACCCGACGATATTGCCGCCGTCGATGCCATTGGCGTAGGTGGAGATTGCCCCCGGCCCGTCGAGGGTAGTGTAGGTCGTACCGTCATAACTGAAGCCGTGATCGTTGTAGCTGCCGTCTTCATAGGACCCGACGATATTGCCGCCGTCGCTGCCGTAGGCGTAGGTCTCGTTTGCCCCCGGCACCTCGATCGTGGTGTAGGTCGTGCCGTCATAACTGAAGCCGTGATAGCCGAGGCCATCGCTATTAGTGTAGAACCCGACGATATTGCTGCCATCGATGTCACGGACGTAGGTGGAGGTTGCCCCGGGCACATCGAGGGTCGTGTATACGTAATCAGCCTGCACCGACACGCAGACGCATAGTGACAACACACCAGTAATGACATTCTTTAAATAGACCACAACCCTGATCCCCTAAACCGATAGGCTTGTTATCTACGCGACAAAGTAATCCGCCGCCTGCGGCACACCATCAGCACGCCAACGGCCAGCAGCGACAGCGTTGTGGGTTCGGGGACGAGCGTCCAGCCTTGCACGACTGGGTCGAAGCCAGAGGGAAAGAACGTTGCCGGGCTGTAGAGTGCATTGCCGATGGTTGTGCCCAAGCCGATTACGGTTTGCAGGTCGACGGCAGAGAAATCAACGCCGGAAAGATCCTCACCGGCAAGGTCAACGTTATCGAGAACTGCGTTAGGCCCAAGCCAGTAGGCGACGTAGACATCCTCGTTCCCGTCGGCATCGCCGAGCCATACGACGTTCGAGCCGGAGATCTGGGGATAGGAATTATCAGCCGAGTTGTTCGAGAGGTTGGTCACGCTCGTGCCGTCGTACAGGTAGATGTCGTAGTTCCCGTCGGCATTGCCTCTCCAGACAACGTTCGAGCCGGAGATTTGGGGATCTCTGTTAGTAGCTGAGTTGTTCGAGAGGTTGGTCACGCTCGTGCCGTCGTACAGGTAGATGTCGTAGTTCCCGTCGGCATAGCCAGTCCAGACAACGTTCGAGCCGGAGATTTGGGAGGCGTAGTCAAAACCTGAGTTGTTCGAGAGGTTGGTCACGCTCGTGCCGTCGTACAGGTAGATGTTGTAGTTCCCGTCGACATGGCTAAACCAAACAACGTTCGAGCCGGAGATCTGGGGTCCCTCGTTATAAGTCAAGTTGTTCGAGATGTTGCGAACCAGGTGATGACCGTCACCCACACCGGCGAAGAGCGGCACGCACACAAACAACGCCAACACACCAGTAAAAATATTCTTTAAATAGACTATAACCCTGATCCCCTAAACGATAGATACACGGTGCTAGGCGTCGTGCCATAAGTATTTGCCGCGTTATGTGAGAAATTGGCTCTAGTTAGATGTGCAATCGTTGCAGAAGTTATGACTGTACCAGTCGCAGGGCTGGCTGTATCTTCGCTTGATTATCAGACCGCGTCAGACGAGACCAGAGTCTGGAGCTGGTGCCACATCGCTAGCAGATACTGCTGTAACTATAATAATCACCGTGTGACCTCTCACTTCTATGACGTTGAGCCGATGCTGGAAAAACTAGGTATGGATATGGACCAGCACGGCCGTTTAGCAATTGCCCGTCCTGTCGTACGATTGTCTCGTGGTGGCTTTACCCTCATAGAGTTGCTGGTGGTCATATCGATTATTGCGATACTGATCTCGCTGTTGCTGCCGGCCATGCGACTGGCTCGGGTCCAAGCCCGAAGCGTGACCTGTTTGAGTAACCAGCACCAGCTCGTGCTGGCCTGCCTGATGTACTACCAGGACACGGGACGCTTGCCCGCGTGGTGGGCGGAGCCGGGGTACCCGTCCGCGCCGGT
>CAUZAW010000097.1:0-9816 GCA_963577735.1 Phycisphaerae bacterium
GCGCAGCAGAGGGTTGGCTGGCATGGCGAACTCGAGAATCACCAACCGCCCGCCCGGCCTCAGCACCCTGTAGAATTCGCTGATCGCCACCGCCGGATTCACCACATTGCGGATGCCGAAGGCAATCGATACCACGTCCACCGCATGATCTTTGATGGGTAACCGCAGCGCATCGCCCGCGTGGTAATGCGGAGCACCTGCCGACAACGATTTTGTCTTGCGCCGCGCGATGGCCAACATGTCAAAGGTAAAGTCCGCTCCCACGACGCTACCGGCGCCACTGGCGGCAAACGCCATCGCCAGGTCACCCGTGCCGCAGGCGACGTCAAGCACATGCTCGCCGCGGCGCAGTTTGGCCATTTTTACAGCCGCGCGGCGCCACGCCTGATCGCGCCCCAGCGAATGCAACCGGTTGTTCAGGTCGTACCGCGGTGCGATGGCCGCAAACATGCGGCGAACGCGGCGGGCCTTGTCGGCCGCACCGTGCGGGTCATCGAGTTCGCGATCGCTCCAGACACGATCATTTGTATGCATGAGCGTATATTAGCACGCAAGGGCAAGCAGGCGTGTATGCAACGCCTATCCGTTGGCACTACGGCTTTCCCTTGTCTTTTGGCGCATGCCTGGGCGGCGGCAGTTTTTCCAGATTCGAAATTACCGCCTGATGAAACGGCTCGCGGTGGTAACCGAATTGCTCACTGGTGGCATAATTGGGGAATTGATCTTTGATAAAGGCACGCAATTGCTTGACGCGTTGTTTCGGCAAAGGGTGGGTCGAAAGCAACTGTAACTGCCGGCCCGACTTGCTGTTTTCTTCCTGCAACAGCCGCATCACCTGCACCTGTGCCATGGGGTTATATCCACAGGTCGCCATGTAGCGTACACCTAACTGGTCAGCCTCATGCTCGGCCTCTCGGCTGAATTTCAGCAGGTAAAGCGTGCCGCCCACACTCACCCCCACACCTAGAGCACGCAGCCATTTTTCATCGCTGGATTGCGAGGCCACCCCTACGGCCATGGCCGCAATGCCGATTACCTGCCGGCGCGCCATCTGATCGTTAATGTGCTTGGCGCGCACGTGGCCGATCTCGTGGCCAAGCACGCCTGCCAACTGCGCCTCGTTGTCCAACTTAGACAGAAGGCCCCGTGAGATACAGACTTTTCCCCCGGGCAGTGCGAAGGCGTTAAGCTGCGCTGAGTCCAGGACATGGAACTGCCACGGCAGCTTCGGGCCCTTGCTCTGCTGGGCAAGCTTGTGTCCAAGACAGGACACGTACTGCTGCACGGCCGGCGAGGGCACCTCGCCGCCGTTGTCTTTGAGAAAATCGGGCACCGCCTTTTCGCCCAGCTCAATCGCCCTGCTGGTGCTCAGGACCACCAGTTGATTGCGACCGGTTTCAGGATTGACCTGGCAACCGATAGAAATGACCAATAACAACAGCCCAGTCATTGGCTTGAACATTGACACTGTCATAGCCCAGCTCCTTATTTTGCCCCCTGCCCAACACCGACAGGTTGCATTGCAGCGTCTCTGGACGCCCCTGAACGCGCGCTGTCCGATAATAGCATTGTATCCAGCCTGTGACGCCAAGGTAAGACCGCATAGCTTAACTGAACTGGTCAACTTGCCTACGACCCGTTTCTTGCCGAGGGCCCAACCGCTTAATACCTATAAAAATAGTAAGGTCCGAGTTGCATTTCTGTGTAGACAATCACGTTTGCATATGAAGTTTCCCTGTTGCAGAACCCGATGAGAATAGTGCGTTGAACACGACCGGCTGGTGGCCGGCCATTCCGCGACCCGGAAGTAGCGGAAAATTCACGCAAATTTCATGGAGGCATGCGACAAGGATGTCTAACGCCTCGCCACTGCTGACCCGGGGATTGGAGTCCAGCATATGCAACGCGACGTCCTTCTCGAACGTTTCTTCACTGCCACCATCAGTGGTAACCGGACCCAAGCCCGCCATCTGGTGGATCAACTGATCGAATCAGATTGTGCCCCGGAACGTATCCTGACTGGATTGTTCTGGCCCACCATTCAACACGTCGAGAAGTTGTATCGCGCTGATCAACTGAGCCAGTTGGGCCACAACTACGCCACACGGCTGATCCGCACCCTGGCAGAACAGATGCAGTTGCGGCTCGACCAAAAGGAACGCAATGGTCGCAAGGTACTCATGTCCTGCGGCAATCAGCAAGCGGAGGAACTGAGCGCTCTGATCAGCGCTGATCTGCTCGAGGCCAACGGATTCAATGTTTACTTCTGCGGGGGCGGCATCGCCAATGATGAACTGGTCGCACAGATCGGTGAACTGCAACCGCACGTCTTGGTCGTCTTCGGTGCCGTGCCCGAGACTGTTCCCCAGACAAGAATACTGATTGACCGGCTGCACGATATCGGTATCTGCCCCAACCTGCAGATCGTTGTCGGCGGTGGCGTGTTCAACCGGGCCGATGGCTTGGCTGAAGAAATCGGCGCCGACCTATGGGCCGCCGATCCCGACGAGTTGGCCAAGGTCATCACGACCGAGCCCGACCGTCGCATGGCGGCCAACCAGCGCACTGTCGGACGTAAGCAACGCGCCAAACGCAGCGCCGCATGACGGTAGCCCCGACTGGAAAAGTAAAAGTCAATTGATGTCCAGGCCGACAGGGAACTGCCCACTGGCGTCCGGGTAGCCGACAAAGCCTGCCGTCACGACGGGCATTCACCTGTTCGTACCGCAACAGGCCTAGCAGTTTCCCCTGACATCTACTGGGTCTTTATTGCATCCGCAAACAGTCCACACGACCGCTTGCGGTATCGGTCGCACCACACTTGAAAATCCGTCAGTGTCCACCCTTTTGAGCATACTCCAATGCTAGGAAAGGCAGCCGCCCCTGTCCCTTGGGGAACACAATGATCACTGCGGCAAAATCGCCCAACTGCCTTTGTCCGAGAACCCGACACCACTAACCACGGCAGCCAATAACGCACACGTCAAGTATCAGCCAAGCATCATCCGATACGCATTACAGACCCACCTGAGCAAGGTGCCGCCCTATGAGCCTAAAACCATTGCCAAGCGAACGCCGCCAGGACATCAGGACACCGCTTATGCGGCCGGCCAAGATGCGCTGCCGCCAAACCGGAAATTACTACCATGGCAGAACCTGCAACGTCAGTGACAGCGGGGCCTTGATCGAAATCAAACACCCCTCGCTCATGGTAGCCGGCCAGAGCGTACAACTGGGTGTGGCCTGGACCAACCGCAACATGCTGCTGGGTAACGACCAGGTCATCGACGCGACTATCGTTCGCAGCCTAGGCATGGCCGGCCAGCAGCGCGTGGCCGTACTCTTCGATCAACGGCAGCAGTTGGCGATGACCGCCTAACTGGCGGGCAGCCAGCATTGCCCCCACAAAGATACATGCCAAGGCCGCCGCGCCGGTACACTATCGCCTGATTCGCGGGTATCCTTATCGATAATGACTGTCCACGACATCTACTCCAAGACCATTACCCATTACCTTGCGCCTATCAGCCAGTACTTGGCAGACACCCGCGTCACGGAAATCATGGTCAACCGCGGCGATGAGATCTACATTGAGCGTGACGGCCAACTTCACAAAACCGACGCCGCCTTCGATGATGAGCAGGCTTACCAGGCAGCCGTAAACAATATTTTGCAGTTCACCGGCAGAACCCTCAGTGACGACCAGCCACTTATCGACTCACGCCTTCCCGACGGCTCGCGCGTCCACGTGGCCAAGCAACCCTGCTCGCGACTGGGCATGACCATGACCATCAGAAAGTTCAGCAAGCAGATGCTTGACGTGGACTGGCTGATCGAACTGGGCACGCTGACACCGCAGGCGTGCCAATACCTGAAAGTAGCCGTCCAAGCCGAGCGCAACATCCTCGTCGCCGGCGGCACCAGTTCCGGAAAGACCTCGCTGCTCAACGCCCTTTCCAACTTCATCCCCGACCGCCAGCGTATCGTGGCAATCGAGGACTCGGCTGAGTTGGACCTGCAACAGGAACACGTGATCTCACTCGAAGCCCGGCTACCCGACCGCTACGGACGTGGTGCTGTCAGCATTCGTGACCTGTTCCGCTCCAGCCTTCGCCTTCGTCCGGACCGGATCATCATCGGAGAGGTACGTGGCGGCGAAGCGCTGGAAATGATCCAGGCCATGACCTCGGGACACGGCGGCTCCATGGGCACACTGCACGCCAACAACCCCGCCGATGCGCTCAACCGCCTGGAAACCATGGCCATGATGAGCCAGGTCGAACTGCCCCTGCACGCCCTGAGGGCCCAGATTTCCTCGGCCATCGACGTGGTTGTCCAGATGAGCCGCCACATCGGCGGGCGAAGAATGGTCACCCAGATCACCGAGGTCGACGCCATGGCCGACCCCAATCACTACGAACTGCGCGACCTGTTCACCATGAGCCCATCCGGTGACCCCAACGATCCCAAGCAGATGCAATTGGCGTGGACAGGTATGCGTTCTACCTTGGCAGGACGATTACGCCCCCAAGAGCAGCAACTGGTCACCGACCAGATCGAATCGCTATTTGAAGTAGACACCACCGCGATGACGGACAACAATTAAAGTAGAATGACGCAAGTCTGTGACAACGGGACAATTACGGAGCCCCAACGCCTGTGGACCGACCCACGCGGTGCTACCAGCCTCGAATGGGCACTGTTGCTCGCAGCCGTCGCTGTGCCCGCCTACTGGCTCATGGCCATGGGGATCGACCTGATGATCGGCTACTATCAAATGATAACCACGCTCAATGCCCTGCCGTTCCCGTAACCTTCTTACATGAATATCAACCCGGAGGCATACCATGACACACAGCCTCAAGAGATTTCGCAAACTGCTCGGTCGTCTTGCCCAAGACGACCGCGGCGCTGAGGGACTCGAGAAGATCCTGATCATTGCCGCCATCGTCATCCCCCTGTTGGCCATTCTGCTGTTCTTCAGGGACTACCTAGTCGAGTGGCTGGCCGACAGCACCGAACAGGTGCGAGAAGACGCAGACGTGGCCAACCAGAACGATCCGTTTTAGTTCTGCTTGTCCGGTCCGCTTACGCGCACAGGCCCGATCCATCCCATGGACGTGAAACACGCTCAATGGCTGGCGATGGTCATACTTGCCGCGGTGCTGCTCGTCGCCGGCTTCACCGATTGGCGTAGCGGACGGATTCCCAACTGGTTGACCTTGCCCGCCATGCTCGGTGGGCTGGTGTTCTGGCTGATCGTCGGCGCGATCATGAATGACGAATTATCTCATTGGTACATGGCCAAGCAATCTGGATTTGCCCTGGCCTGCGCCCTGGTACCCATGGCAGTGCTTTACGCCGCCGGTGGACTCGGCGGCGGTGATGTCAAGTTAATGGGCGTAGTTGGTGCTCTCAGCGCTGATTGGCGATGTGTGCTGGCAACTGCCATGTACGGATTTATCGTCGCCGGCCTGATGGCCATTGCACTGATGG
This sequence comes from Phycisphaerae bacterium, assembly GCA_963577735.1. GTDB lineage: Bacteria > Planctomycetota > Phycisphaerae > Phycisphaerales > Phycisphaeraceae > CAUZAW01. The sequence continues at coordinate 5,497 of CAUZAW010000097.1, forward strand.
TCCGCCGCCGTATCGTCCTGCGCACATTACGCCGTATCTTCGCCGCGGGCCTGCAGGCTGCCGCTGGCGTTAAGCCCGACATACCCAATGACGCACCACCGGTACCGTTCGGCGTCGCCCTGTGCATGGCAGGGATCGTTGCCGGCGCCGAGTTTATGTGTGGCTTGAACCTACCCTGGACGGGGATCGGACCATGACCAGCACATTGCCTGTCAATCTGTGGCAAATACTGGTGGCCAGCCCGTGGGCATGGGGCTACGCGGCGATTGCCTTGGTGTGCCTGGCCTGCTCCGCCGTCGCCGCCCATGCGGTGGTCAGGCTCGGTCGCGCACGCCGATACCGTCTACGCATGCTTTCCGACGTTGACGGCGCCGCCACCGTCGAATTTGTTCTGGTCACGCCCATTCTTCTGTTTATGGTTTTGACGCTGATCCAAACCATGCTGGTCATGACGGGCAATATCTACGTTCACTATGCCGCCTTCGCCGCGACACGCAGTGCCCTGGTGCAGATTCCCGTAAACGACCAACCCCGCGACGGCGAACAGCCCAACTTCATCATGGCCTCGTCTGATTCCTTAAAGTACAGTGCTATTCGCCGGGCCGCCGTCTTCGCGCTCGTGCCGGTCAGCGGCCGATTGGATGTGTCCGGGCAAAACGACGAGCAATTCGTGCAGGGCCTTGCAAGTTATTACGGCGCCTACGACCGCAACCCGCCCAACTGGGTCGATCAACTCGCCGCCCGCCGCCTCAGTTACGCCGATGCCAATACCGAAGTGACGCTGCTGGGTACTTCTTTGGACGAAAACGACAACGTTATTTTCACCCCGCTACAGGATTTGACGCTGGGTCCTAAGGATCCGGTCACCACCCGCGTCGAGCATCGCCTTCACCTGTCGATTCCCTACGCCAAAGTGATCTTTGCCGACGACGACGATCTCGACCTGGCCTACACACTGGTGGGAGCCCAATACACGCTGACCAACGAGGGGATCGCCGACCATCTGCCGGACCCGCCCCTGTTACCACGCATTCCCTGACTGTAACCACATGACTGGACACGGGACACAACCTGACGCTGTCAAGCTCAACCCCGGCGACCGGATCGGCAAGTTCAAGCTGGTTCGCCAGATCGCCCGCGGCGGCACCGCCGACGTCTGGCAGGGGCAAGACGAGTTGCTTGATCAACCGGTGGCCATCAAGCACTTGATCGTCACGGACAATGACGACGACGCCCAGGCCATGCGCGAGTGCTTTATTGCCGAGGCCCAACTGCAAAAGAAAGTAAGTAGCAACGCCAAGCACCTTGTACGCCTGATCGACATTATTGACGAGCCGCGCGGGCTGTTTCTCATCAGTGAGTTAGTCAAGGGCCTTTCTCTAGAACAGCGCCTGGAGCGCTCGGCCGAACCGGTCGGATCGGACAAGGTGATTGAAGTGCTGAAGGCCACAGGCATGGCCCTACAGGTCATCCACAACGCCGGCGTACTGCACCGCGATCTCAAGCCGTCCAACATTCTGCTTCCCCAGAGTGGCGGATTGAAAGTGGGCGACTTCGGCCTAGCCACGCTGATGCAGGACCAGGACCTACTCACGATCGGGTCCGTGCGTTACATGTCGCCAGAACTTTTCAGCCGCGAGCCCGTCGACGGCCGCGCCGACATCTATTCACTGGGCATGATCGTTTACGAGTTGGCTGCCGGCCGTGAAAAATTCAACGAGGCGTTCAAGCTCGTGCTCCGCGATCAGCGTAATCAGCCGCTGCGTTGGATGAAGTGGCACACCAACCTTCGCGCCGAGCCCGCTTTACTAAGCAGCCTCAATCCCGAACTGCCCGCGTGGTTGTCTAATCTGATCATGCGCATGATGGAAAAGGACCCGTCCCAGCGCATCGCCTCAGCCGATCAGCTCGTTGAAGCGATCCAACGCCACTCTGACGCGTCAGGCCCCGAGCCCGACGACGAAACGGTCCCGGAACTCGCGCCCGCTGACGCCGGCCCCGCAGTGGACACCACGGCCGCGACGGGGCCGTTACCCAAATCCAGCCGCCTGCCCTGGCTGGTCACCGCCGCCGCGATCGTACTCGTTCTAGCGATAATCACACCGCTGGCCTGGACTAAGATTGACCGGGCCCAGAAACGCCACCGCGATCACACCCAAGCCATACAGCGGTTCAATGAAGCACATGGCCTTTTCAAAAAAGGCCAATATAAAAAAGCGATGGCCGGCTTCAGTGAGCTGGCCCGAAGCCTGCCCCATGACCAGAACTTTGCTGAACAGGCGAAAGACAAGTGCCGGGCCTACATTCTGCTTTGCGAGGCACACGCGTATCACAACGCGGGGCGTTACGAAGAAGCGCTTGAAAAAATCACCGAGGCCGATGGCTTTGAGGCCATCCGCCCCGATCGCGAAACAATCGTCCAGTTTCGCGGTCGCGTGGCCGAAGATCACGCCTTTGAGCAGATTATCGCGCAAATCAAATCGGCGATCGAACAGGGCAGCGCCAATGATGCTCGCCGACTACTGCGCGAGCAGAGCCAGCATGTGCATACGATTACCAAACGCCAAGGCCAGAGAATCGCCGACTTGGGGGCTAAAGTCGAAGCGATGGCGGCGCAGCGAACCGTCGACAAAGCTTACAACGGCGCGGAAAGCCTCATTGCCCAGGAGAAGTTTGCCCAAGCGGCGCAGTTGCTTGAATATGAACTGCAACGCAGGCATAACGACCGCATGGAGAGTCTGCTAGCCGATGTCCATCGGAAACAAAAAGTCGCCCGCCTGCTCAAGCGAGCCCAAAGCGACATCAATAGCGACCGGCTGGGAAAGGCCGTCAAACACCTTGCCGAGGCCCTTGCCGCCCAACCCGATAAAAAGCTCGCCACCCGCATTCGCAACCTCAAAGGCAAGATCGCATACGGACAGGGCAAGGAACTGGAGCAAATGGGCGAGGATGATGCGGCTCGTGACGCCTACCTCCAGGCCTCCGGATTCGGTTACCGGCCGGCCGAAGCGGCGATTAAACGCCTCAAGATCGCCGGCCAGATTGATGCTGTCATCCGTGCAGGCGACGCCGCCATGGCGGCCCGCGAATTCGAAGCTGCTATCGAACATTACCTCAACGCCATCAAGCACGGTGGTGGTCAAGACGTTGAAACGCGCTTGCGCTCGGCCCGCGTCCGATTGAACGTCGATAAAGCACACAAGGCAGCTGCCGCCGGTGATATTGATGCGGCGCGTTCACATTATCAATCATCGCTGGACCTGGACGCCACGCATCTTGACGCCCAGCGCGGATTGGAACGGATTGACCAGCGCAAACAGTACTTACGCCTGCTGGCCAAGGGTGACGCCGAGCGCAAGAAAGGCAACTTCGGAGCCGCAACACGCATGTACAGGCGTGCCCGTAAAAGCCTCCGCAGCAATGAAAGCAGCGATGAAATAGATAAGCGACTTGACGACAACGCCTACGAGCAGCTAGTTGCCCAGGCTCGCTATTACATCCAGATCGACAATTGGATCGCCGCCCGCGCCAAGCTGATGTCGGCCGTCAAGATTCACGGTTCGCAAGAAGCCAAGCAACTGCTCAACGAGGTCAACAGCAAGCTCACCGACAGCCATGACAGTCCTTAAACCAACACGTTTGACCGGCGTGGTGCTCGTGATCAGCCTCATCGCCGCGCTGCCCTTATCGGCGATGGTTTTTTACGTGATCAACCACGGCCGGCAGGTCAACGCCCGGATCGTGATTCAGCACGCCGCCGACAGTGCCGCCCTTGCCGGGACGGGCTGGATCGCCCGATCATTCAATACGGTGGCCATGAACAACGTGACCGTGTCGCGCATGCTCGCCGTGGTTAACACGCTCGACGCCGTCCCCCTGTCCGCCCTCGCCGCTCGTGGCGAACAAACAGCCTTGCGAGATGCCCTTGCGGCCCGACACGAAACAATTGAGGTCTCACCCTCAACGCTCGAACAGTTGATCGGCGACCAGATGCAACGCCTGCTGGACGAACTCAACGACGAGGTCGCGGTGCTGGAACCTTTCGATGACTTTCTCAAAAGCAGTGATGACGTGTCCCAGATGACCCACTACAGCGATGGCCAGGGTCAGCTTTGGCAGGCCATGGAATCGATGGATCAATTGAGCCAGGCGACCATGAACAACCTCGGCGACCTGTCCCAGCAAAATGCGGTGCATGGCGGCGAAGTCAACCTGGACAGCGACCGCGCCCCGGACTCGGCGACTTTCATGTTACCCGTGTCGCCGCAGATTCCCTGGAAGCGCGGTCAGTTCAACGACTTTGAACGACCGGTACGCTTC
>CAUZAW010000098.1:0-9721 GCA_963577735.1 Phycisphaerae bacterium
TGGATCGAATCTCAGGATGATCAGAACATTGATGTGGCGATCGGCGATTGGCTGACGCTGCTGGACAAGTATGCTGCGGATCACCTGCCGGGACAATTGACAGGCAACTGGCTGGGTGATCCTGCCGGAACCAAGCGGCTGCAGGCAGTGCACGACGCCGTGCTCGCGTTGGCACCGCCGCATGTGGTTCTACCTCTGCCAGAATGGAGCGTGCCGATTGCCACGCTACTTGAACGTGTATACGGTCGACTGGAGTTAAGCCGCGGTGTCGAGGCAGACAGTCAATTGGTTCGCGCCTTGGACCAGTTGGCTGTAGCACTGCGCCAGCAGGCAAAATTGGATCCGCAAGGCCGGTTGGCGCCGGCGGTGGATATGAGCAATGCCATTTTCCTGACCCTTTCACGGGTCGGTGATAAACCGATTGCTCCTGCTGGCGGTTCTCCGGCCATCGAAATGCTCGGTTGGTTGGAACTTGCTCTGGATGATGCTCCCTTGCTGATCGTGACCGGGTGCAACGAGGGACAAATCCCACGGTCCTCAGGCGTTGATACGTTCCTGCCAGACCAAGTTCGCCGCGTGCTGGGTATCAGTGACAACCACAGCCGTTACGCTCGTGACATGATGATGCTGACCAGCATCGTCCACAGTCACAAACACGTCACCCTGCTGGCCAGTCGCTACGATCAAGACGGTGAACCGATGGTGCCCAGTCGCCTGCTGTTGGCCTGTCAGGGCGTTCAGTTGACAGATCGGCTCAATCAGTTTTATCGCACCGATTCGCAGCCATCCGTAAAGCCAGCTGTTTTGCCGGAGCCCGGCCACAACCAGTTTATCATCCCGTTGCCCCAACCCCTGGATAAGCCCCTCGAACGGCTGCGAGTTACCGCCTTTCGTGATTACCTTGCCTGCCCCTACCGCTTCTACCTGGCGCACATACGCCGCCTCAAAATGGTCGATGATTGCGATGTTGAAATGGATGCCGGCCAGTTCGGGTCGATGGCCCACCATGTGCTGTCGATGTTTGCCCAAAGTGACCTAGCCGGTTCCGGCGATGCCCAGGCAATCAAAACATATCTCGGCGACAGGCTCGAAGCTCTGCTGCGATCGCATTTTGGAACCGAACGATCCACGTCAATCCTGGTTCAAGGCGAGTATTTACGCCAGTGCCTCATTGTATTTGCCGATTGGCAGGTCGAGCAGGTGGGCGAGGGTTGGCGGATTATGCCCCAATGGGTTGAGGCGGATCTTGAAGCGCAGTTGGAAACTGACGCAGGGCTCAAGACGATCACCGGACGAATTGATCGAATTGACGAGCATCCTCAACGGGGCTACCGCGTAATTGATTACAAGACCGCAGTTTCCGGCAAAGATCCTGAAGAAGCACACCGCCGCGGAGTCAGGGGCGCAAAGCAATGGATCGATCTGCAATTGCCGCTTTACCAAACACTCGCCGAGGCTGCAGGTATCAGTGGGCGGATTGAACTGGGGTATTTTCGGATGCCCAGAGACAAGGCGAAAAGTGGTTTTGCCCCGGCGCCTTGGCAGAGCGATGAATTGCATTCAGCCGTAGCCGAGGCGCAGCGTATCTTCAACGCTATTGACAACGGTATTTTCTGGCCGCCGAGCGATCCTCCTGCCTATGACGATGGGTTTGGCCCGATCTGCATGGACCCGTGCCTTGAACGCGCTGAAGCTGTGCTCGAAACCAAGCGTCATCTGGATCAGTTTGGTCAGGAATGAACTTTCGCAGAGTCCGACCCATGAGCAGCAACACTTCCGTGCCACCGGCTTTGGCCCACCCGCACCGTGTTATCCGCGCCTCGGCCGGCGCCGGGAAAACGCGGATGCTAAGTGACCGTTATCTGCACCTGCTCTACCGCGGAGCATCGCCCAGGACGATTCTGGCCACAACGTTTACCCGAAAAGCAGCCGGTGAAATCCTGCAGCGTGTCATCACCCGCCTCGTCCGTGCCGCTGGCAGCGAAGAAGGCGCATCCGAACTTGGCGCCGAATTGCAAGAAACTTCCATGTCACTCGACGATGCCCGTAGAATGCTCCAGCAACTGCTGGGTTCTCTGCATTGCCTTTCCGTGTTGACCATTGACAGTTTTTTTAACCGCATGGTGCAGTCTTTTCGGTTTGAGTTGGGCGTTCCCGGCCAACCTGTCATCGTGGCCGATGAAGATCCGCAGGCCAATCGCCTTCGATTAGAGGCCATCAACGCCATGCTCGCGGACGACAACCCGCAGGTCTTGATCGATCTGCTTAGTCGACTGCACCATGATGAACCGCAGAGGTATGTCACCGAGGCGATCGGCGACATCGTGGGACAGGTATATGACATCTACCGACAGACTGATAAGCAGGCATGGTCGGTGCTCAAACCGACCCGGAAAACACTCGGCAAATCAGCGATGGCAGGCGCTTTGGCTCGGCTGGGCGAGGCCGGCGGCCACTTGCCGGACGACAAGCGATGGGACAAGGCGTGGAAAGGTGACTTGCAGACCGCTACAGCAGGCAACTGGACGGAGTTTATCAAGGGTGGTTTGGCGGGAAAAATTGTACAAGGCGAAAGAACCTACTATCGGCAAGAAATACCCAAACAGATCGCCGAAGCGTACCTGCCGCTGATTGACCACGTTCGAGGTGAATTAGTTGGCCGAGCCGCTGGCCGAACCGAGGCAATGTTTGAATTGCTTAGCCGCTTTGATGAGCACTACACGAAACTGCGCCAAGCCAATCGCCTGTTGCTTTTTTCCGACCTGGCCCAGAAGCTCGCCCGCGATCTGCCCGCGTTGGGTGGGGGGGTGATGCTCGACATTTACTACCGACTGGATACCTCCGTAAGCCACTTGTTGCTCGATGAGTTCCAGGATACATCGATCGAACAGTGGGCTGTGCTGCGGCCGTTTGCCGAGGAGATCCGCGCTCACGGCGATGGCGGTGACCGTACATTCTTTTGCGTAGGTGATGTGAAGCAGGCCATCTACAGATGGCGAGGCGGATGCGCGGAGATTTTTGCCCAGGTTGAGCACGACCTGAAATTGCCCGCCGAATCACGACAAGCCCTTGACAAAAGCTATCGATGTCGGCCTGCCGTGATTGAGACCATCAACCGAGTTTTCACATTAATCTCTGAAAGCCAGCCACTTGCCGAGCACAGGGAGGCGACCAAGCAATGGCAGGCCAACTTCTCTTACCAGCAGGCCCATTGGCAGGATCCGCCTGGTTACGTCGAACTGATGACCTCCACCGCCATCCCCGCTGACGGTGGCGACCAGGCTGATGCCGAGTCACCGAACTGGCACCTGAAATGGGTGGCAAAGAAAATAGCCCAATTGGCACAGCAAATGCCCGGTCGGACCATCGCTGTACTCGTGGGCAAGAATAAAACAGTCAGGCAGCTGATTTACCTGCTTCGCCAGCGGCGTCTTGATGTCAGCGGTGAGGGCGGTGCACCCGTGACCGATGACCCGGTCGTCAACGTTATCCTTTCGGCCCTCACCATGGCTGATCACCCCGGTCACACGACCGCCGCATACCACGTGCTTCACTCGCCTCTGGCCGACATCATTGGCCTGGAGTCGATAGCTGAAAATCAAATCTCCATCGTTTCAGAAAAGATACGCATTGCTATCGCTACGGAAGGGTATGCCGCGACCATTTTCCGCTGGGCCAGAATGCTATCGCCAAGCTGCCATCGACGCAGCATTAGTCGCCTTACCCAATTGATCGAACTGGCTGATCGATACCGGACCCCGGCAGCCACTCGTCTCATTGATTTCGTCAAGTTTGTGCAAGATACAGATGTGCCGCAGTCTTCTCCCTCGTTGATCCGCATCATGACGATTCATAGGTCCAAAGGTCTTCAGTTTGACGTCGTTATTCTCCCTGAATTGGAATCGCTGGTCGGCCGTCGTGAGGGGCTGCCCGTGTGGCCCCACAGGCAATCACCCACTGATCCGCCCACGGCCGTCTTCGCATCCATTAAGGCGGATCAACTGCAGCTGCTTGCCCCATGTTGTCCGCTCGTTGAGGAGGCGTATGCCCAAGCTCGCTCGCGGCGGTTGCACGACGACCTCAGTGCCCTGTACGTGGCCATGACCCGCACGCGTTTTGCACTATACATGATCGTCGAGCCACTGCGACGCCTATCAAACGGGAAGTTTTCAGTCCGCGGATTTTCCAATGCCAGCTACTCGGCCATTTTGCGCCGTGCAATATCCAACAAGGAAGAAGATGACCTAGGCGGACAAGTGCTGTATCAACTTGGCGCCCCTGATTGGTGTGATCAGGTTGAACCGGCCGTTTGTCAGCCTGATGGCGGGTTTCCGATCAAGCCACTGAAGTTGACACTTCGTTCTGCGGGGGGGCGATCCACACGTTCCTGGCCACGCCTGCGACCGTCAGCCAAGGAGGACCGTTCCCAGGTCCGCGCCGCTGACCTGCTGCGCATCGATCCGCACCAGAACCAGTTGCGAGGTCAGGTTACGCACAGTTTTTTTCAGTGCGTGCAGTGGTTTAACGAAGATGTTGATCGGCCCAGTGATGAACAGTTAACCCATGCTGCGCATCTCACTGAGCCGGGCTTGTTACAAGAACAGGTGGCTCGGTTTATGGGTGAATTTGACCTCGCCCTGCGCCACCCCCAGGTCCGCAAGGCCCTGGCGCGGCCAAATGGGGATATTGACCTGTGGCGCGAGCGACCCTTTGCCGTACTGGTTGGTAACGACCTGGTACAAGGGGTATTCGATCGTGTCGTGATTCACCGGTTGCGCGGTAAGCCCGTACGTGTCACGGTGCTTGATTTCAAGACGGACAAGGCGCCTGTAGAACGGCACGACACATTGGTCGAATCCTATCGTCCCCAGTTGACATCCTATAAAGCTGCTCTATGCGCAATGTTGAACCTGCATCAAGGCAAGGTTAAAGCACAACTGTTGTTTACCGAGGCGGGGATACTTGCAGAGTTATGACACGTTGGTCCTGGCCGACTCAAGCCGGGCTTTGAGTGCGTCAAGCTCATCGCGCAGGCCCTGCGGCAACCGATCACTGAACTTAGCATAGTATTCTTCGATGTCGGGTATCTCGGCCAGCCAACCGTCGATGTTCACGTCCAACAGTTGTTCGATGTCTTTGTCGCCAATGTCCAGGCCCGCCAGGTCCAGTGCCTGGGTCGTGGGCATGTTGCCGATGGGTGTTTCGACAGCGTCGGCTTTGCCTTGGCAACGCTCGGCGATCCATTTGAGTACGCGTGAATTTTCCCCGTACCCAGGCCATAGGAACTGGCCCTCGTCACTTTTGCGAAACCAGTTGACGTAGTAGATGCGGGGCAGATTGGCGAAACTGCTATCGTTGGCGCCGCCTTTTTCGCCAATATTTAGCCAGTGTTGCCAGTAATCGGCCATGTTATAGCCGCAGAAGGGCAGCATGGCCATGGGGTCGCGGCGTAGTTGTCCCAACCCGCCGGCAGCGGCAGCTGTTTTTTCACTACCCATGATTGATCCCAGAAATGTGCCGTGTTTCCATGACAGGGATTCGCAGACCAGTGGTACCGTCGTAGCGCGACGGCCGCCGAACAAGATCGCATCGATTGGCACGCCCGCTGGGTCTTGCCATTCGTTGGCGATGACTGGGCATTGTCGGGCAGGGCAGGTAAAGCGGGCGTTGGGATTAGCTGCCGGTTTATCCGATCCAGGGGTCCAGTCCTTGCCGTGCCAATCCTTGAGGTGATCCGGCGGATCGTCGGACATCTCCTCCCACCACACATCTCCGTCGTCGGTCAGGGCGCAGTTGGTGAAGATCGAGTTTTCCTTGATAGATTCCATGGCATTGGGGTTGGTCTTGTAGCTGGTCCCCGGTGCCACGCCGAAGAAACCAGCCTCGGGATTGATTGCTCGCAGTTTTCCGGTTTCGTCGAATTTCATCCAGGCAATGTCGTCGCCGACGCATTCGACCTTCCAGCCGTCCACGGTCGGGTTCAACATCGCCAAGTTGGTTTTGCCGCATGCCGAGGGAAAAGCCGCTGCGATAAACCGAACGTCGCCATCGGGAGAGGTGAGCTTGAGAATGAGCATATGTTCGGCCATCCATCCCTCGTCGCGTGCCATGATCGACGCGATGCGCAAGGCAAAGCATTTCTTGCCCAGCAGTGCGTTACCGCCGTACCCCGAGCCGTAGCTCCAGATTTCACGTGTTTCTGTAAAGTGGCAGATGTACTTGTTGTCAGCGTTGCAGGGCCATGCCACGTCGTCTCGCGAACTGCCGTCACTTTGTACCAGGGGGTAACCTATTGAATGAAGGCAGGGTACAAAGTGGCCGTCACTACCCAGCACGTCCAGCACCTTTTGGCCCACGCGGGTCATCCAGTGCATGTTGCACACCACGTACGGTGAATCAGTGCACTGTACGCCGATATGGGCAATGGGACTGCCGACCGGCCCCATGCTGAAGGGGATGACGTACATCGTTCGCCCCTTCATGCTCCCGGCAAAAAAACCGGTCAGCGTCTTTTTCATCTCCACAGGGTCAGCCCAATTGTTGGTCGGCCCGGCCTCTTCTTTGTTCTTGGAACAAATGAACGTACGATCCTCCACGCGGGCCACGTCCCCCGGGTCGGACCAGCATAGGTAGCTGTTAGGGCGATGTGCCTCGTTCAGCTTTATAAACGCACCCGCAGACACAAGCTTTTGTGCCATCATGTCGTATTCAGCAGGTGAGCCATCGCACCAATAGATATCGTCTGGTTGGCACATGGCGACGATCTGGTCTACCCACGCATTCAAGTTTTCGTGATTGCTCATTTTTTCCCCATGGTCGGTTTAGTTAAATTATTGACCAACGTAGTAGTTTAATGATCAGGTGATATCTTGCAAAGCCCAGTGGCAATATCTCAGGTTTATTGCCGCATCAATAAAATTAATTGCCTATTTTGGCCGGATCATTTGTCTGGACCGGTTCGTCTGCCTGGTCCGTTTCCTCCTGCGGCATTTCGGCCTCGTGGGTATCTTCACCGTTCTGCGCCATATAGGCCAATTCAATGATTTTATCCAGTCGGTCATGGATGGCAGGACCGCCGACCGTCGCGACTTGCCCGTCGTGGTCGATGATAGCCACCCGCGGCACCGAGCGGACCGACAACAGGTGAGCCAGTTTTTCAACTGCTTCCTGGTCCGTACACAGCGGTTCAGGCCACGTGGTAAAGTCGGTGTTTGCCGCTAAGTCACCAACCAGCATGTTAAGAACACTCACGTCCTGGCGATCAGTTTGAAGTTCGCCCAGCAGGTCCTGTGCATTTGCAATATCCGTGGGTGACCAGAATACAATCAAGAGCACACCTTTGCGCGATTGGTCGAGAGGCCATTCGGCGCCGTCGCTCGACTTGATTTTCACATTCAGCTTCCTGCCGATTTGCGGCAGGTAAGCATATTGCCAGTGCAACTGGCTGTGTAGGTCATGATTGTCCGGGTCATCGGTTTTTATATGTTCTATAAGTTGCCCGACCTTGGCGCACATGCCTCTCTGGTCGTAAAGACGAAGCAACGCCTGTTCAATATTTCGAGTCGTTAACGTTTGCTGATCATATTCCGTTATTGGCGAAGTGCGATGGGTGTCCAGAAACTGCTCAAGGCGTTGGATTGTCCCTCGCTGCCGGTGATTGGGGGCCATTGCCGTCCGGTTAATGTCAAAAATATCGGCCAGCAACAGCCATTGGTCAGCAACTTGAGCGGCAGGGTTGCCCGGATGCTGCTTGAGTTGCCACGCTGCGGTACGCAACTGGCCAACCCGAAAGGCCGCGTCACGTTCTTTGTCCTGCCGACGGGCATGTTCAGCCTGTATGTAGCGGATTTGCAAAATTCCGTTCTGTGCTTCTAGCCGTCCAGGTCCGTCAGGTAGTTTCCCGGCGAGCATAGAGCAACGCGACGCCAGCGTATCGAGAACTTCAACTTTGCCCTGGATATTTGATTGGCCAGGACTTTGTAATTCAGCAACTGCTTGCTGCAGTGAATCGTGAATGGGCTGAAGGTCTTTGCCTTGTGGCGGTGGCGCTTCGTCAGCCAGAGCCGGCACGTCGATGCATATCGCCACAATGCATGTTGCGGCCAAAAGGTGGTTGGCGACTTTGAAGAATATCATCGGTTCGGCCTCATGTCTGCAACGGTTCTACGGGCGAAAGCTACCAAGTGCATTGGCCGCATCAGCTACAAGCATAGCAGCCAGTGGCGTGATCGCTTCACGATGTTGTTGAATGCTTTGCATCCATTGCTCTGCGAACGCACGCGTCGATTGTGACCAGGAAAACGCAAACAATGCCCACGGCGGGTCCGCCGCATTGACAACGGGTCTGCGCTTGACATGATACATCGCAATTTTCTGCACCCTCCGCGCCCAAGCCTGGTTACGCGTCGCCAGTGCCAGATTTGCCATCGCGTGCAGGCCCGCCATCTCGCGGCCCATCCATGCATCGATTGATTCATCTTCGTTCCGCTGATGCAACTGCGGCGCATCGATTTTTGAGAGGATCTGGTGCACAACCGCGTCGATCCACTCAGCATCGATGTCACGCTTGAGCAACTGCGCTTGTTCAAGTACGCATAATGCCTGCCACAGCACCACGTCCACCCGGTCATTGTCAGGCGGTATTTGGGCGTATTGTTCGCACTGCCTGGCCGCCTGCAAAGCAGCCGGGATGGCCTGCTCGCACGCACCCCATGTCGTGCTGTCTAGCGTTTCGTAACGTTGGCCGAATGCGGCTAGGTGCAAGTGCAGCACCAGCGGGAAATAAACGTCGTTGAACTGTCCTGCCGGGTCACTGTGTACAGCCGGTGAACGGCCACCCAGTTTTGCCAGATGTCGAAAGCCGTCAGCTAGCAAACCATGCAAGGCAGTATCATCTTCGAGCATCAGTTTCGCTGCGGCCGCACCCATCAACACCAACCTGTCCGGTCCGCCTCCCTTGGACGTGTTCCCGGCCATAGCCGCGTTGAGTACCTCAGTGGCTAAAGATGTCAATGTGCTGCGGTATCGGTTAAAATCGCACATGATGTTTTCGTGTGCATCGTAGGAGTTAGATGAGCCATGGCCAAATGGACCGATGTCGGTAACGCAGAGGAATTTGTGTCCGGGACCAAGGTGGTAGTCGGAGAAGACAAAAATCTGGTGCTTTGCCATGTCGACGACGCATGGTATGCCGTGCAGAACGTATGTCCCCACGCTGGTATGCCCATTGGCGAGGGTGAGTTGAACGGCTGCGTCCTGACTTGCCCCTTTCATGGCTATGCCTACAACGTGGAGACCGGCAATAACGTTGATTTCGACGATGACTTGCCCCTGCGAACCTATCCGGTGAAGGTCGAGGCCGATCGTGTACTGATTGACGTTGAAGCCGGTGGCATCGAACCGGGCCAATCGAGGTAATCTTCCGGTGTCAGCAGGGATGCTTGACCAAGTACTCGACTATTTGAAGGCCGATCAGCCGGCAGCCCGCGATCGCCTCGTTGAATTCCTGACCATCCCCAGTGTCAGCACTGATCCGGCCTACACGCAACAAGTACACCAAGCGGCTCAATGGGTCGTTCAACGTCTTGGCGAGTGCGGCCTGTTAACGCAGGTCATTGCCACGGCCGGTCACCCCGTCGTGATTGGCCGTTCTTTGCCAGACATGGCGCCGCCAAATGCGCCGACTGTGCTTTATTACGGCCACTACGACGTGCAGCCGCCC
>CAUZAW010000099.1:0-9424 GCA_963577735.1 Phycisphaerae bacterium
GAAACGTTCGGTCAAGTGTCGTGTGGCTGATGAGAAAGTCATCAACGAAAAGTTGCCGGCCGATGTTGATCCGGATCACCGCGGGCGGTGATTCCAAGTAGGCCGGCTTGGTTGCTTTCAATGTGAGTTGCGAATAATGCGGTGGCCAGGAGTCTGGAAGTTCAATGCCATTGTGCAAGGTTTGCGGCAATTTTGTCCGGTCCTTTCGTGAAGTGGATTAGGCTTTAGCGCCAGCTCGGCGGCGTTGCAGTCATGGATTTACCGGCAAATCTTACCGTTATGAAGAAAAGAAATCGCCTGTCGGGTTGTCCCTGCTTTTGCGGGCATTGCGTGCGGTGAATATTGCGCAAGGTAGATGCGGCGAATACCGCCAGTCGTATTTGCGCCACTACGGTGCAGGGTGCGGCTGGAAAATACCGCAATGCCACCGGCAGCCATCTCAATGGGGTCGCCGGGATCGTCGCCGTCATAACCCACCAGATCGTTGGTGTCAGCCAGTTTCTGGTGCGGTCGTAGCCCACTGCCTCCTGCCCGAGATGCAGGAAGGATGTATATGGTTCCGTTTGACCGGCTTGCATCGTCCAGTGCGCACCAACAACTGATGTAGGGCTTGTGCGGTTCGGGGATGTAGCCCGAGTCCTGGTGCCAACTGAAATTCATTCCAACCTCTGCGCACTTTACGACAAACTGGTTCTTGAAAAGGAATGCGTTCGGCCCAATTGTTGCACGGCAGATTTCGGCCATGTAGGGGCTGAAAATAAAATCCGCCAGGCATGGCATTTGGGCATAAGCCCCGTCAATGAAATACCGCTTGCCCTTGTGTGTGATGTTATCGACGGTCATGCCCCGTCGGTCCATGTCGGCATTGGTGCGAGAAATCAACTGTGCGCAGGTATCACGCAGCAATTGAAGGTGTTGTGGCGGGATCATGTTTTCCATGATAAAGAATCCTTTGTCATGGAATTGTTGCTTTTGTGAATTCGTAATGCTAGCGATTTGTTTGCTCGTCATCAGGAACAGGCTGTGGGTGGATGGGTATATGCCATGGGTTTGGGTTCCGGCGGTTGGGGAGGGTGATTGTCATTACGCCGCGTAATTGACTGCGAGGTAATAATCGTGTTTTATGGTCTATAGTAGGGTTTTTGCGGTGGTTTTGGAGGCACTAGGATTGTCATGATACAGGAACTTGGTCATCAGGCATGGGCTGAGTATGAAGAGCAAGGCTACTTGCGCCTGGGAAAAATAATCAATGATGAACAACTGGCAACTCTTCAGGAACGGATCGATGACATCATGCTGGGTGATGCCGATGTTGATTATGACGCGATGACCATGCAGCGCGACACGGAAACAGGCCAGTACGGTGATCTAGAAAGACTATCGAAAGGATTTAAGGGTTCAACGCTTAACTATCGGAAGATTGAGCAGTTGGAGTTTGACCGTGAGTTTCTCGGTTTTATGCAGCATCCCCTGTTTCGCGAGATCTGCGCTCGTGTTTATGGTATGCGGGCAACAATTACCTGCAGGCGGGCGATGTTTTTCAACAAGCCGTCAAGGCGTGGAACGCTTTTGCCCTGGCATCAAGATCGATGGTCTGACTTTGATCGAGATCCACTGGTTACCCTGTGGGCGGCTTTAGATCCGGCTACGGTGGCCAATGGTTGCGTCCAGGTGATACCAGGGAGCCACAGGGTGCTGGTTAACCCGGATCATGGCGCGGGTTTTCTTACTGAACAGCAGCAGTCTGGAATAGATGAAAGCAAGGCTATTAACCTGGAGGTGGAAGCTGGAGAGGTCCTGCTGTTGCACAACTGGCTTCTGCATCGATCCGATATGAACCGAACGGATGTTGCAAGACGGGCTTTCAGTGTCTGTTACATGGACGCCTGTACCACTTCGAAATCGGGTAAGACATTTTCAATCATCTTTGGCCCGGGCGCATTGAACTCTGAAGGCTTGCCGGGGCAGGCAGTGTAGTTCGATCGCAATTTGTTTGACTAGGTTGCTCTTGCCGTGGATGGCTGTTTACTGGTGCACAGGTATGGGCGACAGGAATCGGGGCGACTGGCGGAACTTTGAACCGTCGCCCCAGGTCATTGTGCCATTTCTCCAGCCTTTTCTGAAGCCCCCGGAGCCGTATCTGTTATCTGTGAGGCGTCTCCTGGCGCTGTCGGCCTGAAAAGCGGTTCAGGGGCCTGGCCTATTCTTCATCCTGGCCGTCCTCCACGGTGATCTTGTCGTCGTTCAGGTGGTAACCCTGCTCGTCTCGGACCAGCACGTCGTGGTCGTCGCAGATGTATCCCCACTCTTTGAGTAGTCGCTTCTTGATATTCGCCCTGAGGGTCTTGGCGCAACCCGTAATGGTCGTGATGGTGATTGCCCCTTGCATCTTCTTTTCAAGCATGTTGCCCAACGTCTCGCCGGAAATACGCTGGAATCGCCCGTCTTTCTTTTTGGCCCGTAGCTTGTCCAACACGATTCGGCCAGCGCATCAATCGCCCCAGCTGTCATCGTTTGGCGAAAATGTTCCCGATCTACGTTGGTGGACCAAACTTTGAAAATGCTCTCAGCGTTCTTTCCAGACGGATCATAGTTCTCAGAAAGGCGCTTAAACGCTTCCTGATAGTTTGCTGAACCCTTGGCTTGGCAAATATCGCGTATGCCAGCGATAACCAGTTGCAGTGTCGTTAGCCGCTGCTGTCCGTCAATGACCTGCCGCGCATCCACTTCGCCGGTTTCGGTGTTCAGTTGTTCAAGAACAATCGCCCCAGCGTGTCCGACCAGCGCCTTCAGCTCCGATGCGAACACCAGACCCTGATCACGCTGGCCGTAGTAGAGAGGCTTGATGCCCAATGGATCGCGGGCCAAGTAAAGTTCCTCACCGTCGGCAATGGCGAATGCAAACATCCCATCGAGCTGTTTCGCCGAATCGACACCGGCTTCACGATACAAGTGCAGGACCGATTCGGAATCGCTGCGGGTGCGAAAACGGTGCCTATTGGAGAGATCGACGCGGAGCTGTGGAAAGTTGTAGATTTCACCGTTGGCAATGATCGCACAATCTTCTCCGATTCGCTCGATGGGCTGACGTCCGCCGCACGGGTCCATGATGGAGAGCCGCCGGTGTCCCAGCATTCCACTTGAATCTACGGCTGAGTACGTTCCTTCGTCGTCCGGTCCCCGATGGACCAGCGAATCCATCATCTGGCGAACGACAATGTCATCAGAAGTCCCCCACATCCCCGCGATACCACACACGTTTTCATTTCCCTTCTTCTGTCACTCTCATCTCAGTTGCGGTTCAACAAGCCTTGCTTTCTAAGGAAATCCCGGGCGACCTCATCGGGGTGCCGGCCTTTCTCGTCCACTTCAAAATTCAATCTCTGCATGGTTTTGTCGTCGAGGACGCCTGCGAGTCGAGCGAGAACGCCACGGACTTCAAAGTGATGTTGGAGAAAGTCCGAACGAATCACCGGAGCGGCGAAATAAGGCGGAAAGAAACGGCGATTATCGTCCAGAGGCTGCAAATCATAAGCGGCAATTCGACCGTCGGTCGTAAACGCGCAAATCACGTCAACTTCACCATTGGCCACAGCTTGATACATCAATGACGGTTCCAGATCGTGTACCTTGGCAAAGCCAAAGCCGTAAGCTTTGCGAACACCGGGATAACCATCTGCACGTTCGGAGAACTCCGCTGTGAAGCCTGCTCGTAGCGTATCGGCCGACGTCGCCAAGTCTGAGATCGTTTGCCATACTTTGTCGCGGGCGTCGGACTTGCGGACGGTCAGTGCATAGGTGTTGTTGAATCCGAACGGTTCGAGCCATTCGAGGTTGAATTGTTTCTTGTATTCCGTACGGACCATGTTGAAGACACTGTTGGCGTCGGATTCTACGGGCCGCTTAAGGACGGTCACCAAGCCAGTTCCCGTGTATTCGGCGTAAAGGTCGATCTCACCCGCCGCCAGCGCTTCGTGGCAGATCATCGTCCCGCCGAGGTTGAAACGACGATCCACAACCAAATCGGTATGGGCCTCAATCATCTGCGCCATCAGTTCGCCAAGAATGAGTTGCTCCGTGAAATTCTTACTACCAATGCGAATCGTTTTGCCCGGATGGTTTGCCGCTATCAGACTACTTCCGAACGCCGCGTACATGCCCAGCGCGACGAGAAGCAACGGCATCACCAGGGCGACGGGCTTCAGCCTCACCTTGAGGCTGTGTTTGTCGCGCTGTCGCACTGGTTCCATCCCCCAGGCTGTTGCGGCGATCACGCCGTCGACAAGCATGGCCAGTAGCGCGGCCGGGAGCGCACCCAGTAGAATCAGCTGCATGTTGGACAATGCGAGTCCGCGGTTGATGAACTGTCCCAATCCACCGGCACCGATGAAGGCGGACAATGTGGCGATCCCAACCCCGACAACGGCCGCAGTCCGAATACCGGCAATTATGACAGGCATCGCCAGTGGAAGTTGCACCTTTATGAGCTGTTGCAGACGCGTCATGCCGATGCCGCGGGCTGCTTCGACAACCTCGGGAGGAACGCCCTCAATACCCGTGACCGTGTTGCGCACGATCGGCAACAGCGCGTAAATCGTTAACGCGATGATCGCCGGCACAGCACCGATCTTGCCGACCAACGCCAACAGAATTGCCAGCATCGCCAGGCTGGGAACCGTCTGAAAGACGCCAATGGAGCCCAGCACCGTTGCTCGCAACCATTGTCTTGTTGAGGCCAGGATTCCAAACGGCAAACCGATGGCAATCGCCAATCCGGTCGAGACGCCGGTGAGGACCAAGTGTTGTCCGGTGAGAAACCAGAGTTCGGGCATTCGCTCGGCGGCGAAATTCAGCCAGTTCGCCACGGTTTGCAGCCACACGGCCCCCATCAATCTCCTCCCTGGAAGGCAGCCAGTTGGCGGGCCGGTTTCTCAAAGAGTTCACGTACAAAAGGAGACGCGGGATCGGTCAACACCTTCTGAGGCGTGTCCACCTGCTGCAATCGGCCATCGTGCATTACGGCAATCCGATCGGCCAACGTCAGGGCTTCGAAGATGTCGTGGGTGACAAAGACGGTCGTTTTCCCGAGGCTTTTGCTGAGTGACTTCAGCTCCTGCTGCAGTGAGTCTCTGGTGATTGCGTCCAACGCGCCGAAGGGCTCATCCATGAGCAAGTATTTGGGATCGGCCGCTAGGGCCCGCGCCACACCGATCCGTTGCTGCTGACCTCCGGAAAGCTCGTCCGGAAACCGGCCGGAGAATTCGTCCGGTGGCAGACCAACCAGTTCCAAGACTTCTCGTACCCGTCTCCTGCGTTTGTTCGCCGGCCATCCAACGAGTCTGGGTACGATTTCGACGTTCTGGGTAACCCGGTAATGCGGAAACAGGCCAATCCCCTGAAAGACATAGCCGATGGTGCGCCGCAACACCGCAGGGTCTTGCTTAGTAACGTCTTGGCCATCGACATGGATCGTGCCACTGGTTGGCTCAATCAGTCGGTTGATCATCTTCAGAGTCGTCGTCTTTCCGCAGCCTGACGAACCCAGTAGAACCAGTGTTTCCCCGTCATTCACATGGAGCGATAACTCGCGAACGGCATACGATTGACCGCCATCGAACGATTTACTGACTCCTTCGAGGACGATCATCGTGCAGTCCTTCCCGCTGTGGATTTATAACTCCCCCAATCTCTCAGCCGTCTTGCAGGGATTCCAGCAGGTCGCAATCCGGATTCTTCAGCTTCCTGGCGATGACGGCCACATAGAACAGCGGCTCGCCGGTGATCGAGATTCGGTGCTGGTAGCGGCGGCAACACATTGTCTGGATGTAGCCGTCTCGATTGAGCATTCGGATTAAGCGGCTGAAGCCGCTTTCGTCCTGTTCGCAGAGAAAACTTTCCTTCAGATTGAAAGCGAGCCAACCGGGAGTGGCGATCAGATGGAGCGCTTTGGCGAAGGCCAACGGCGGGATATCGCCGAAGCCGAGCGCAGCCACTGTGGTCAGGCAGTTTGCATCAGTTCGTCGCAGCTTCTCCTCCTCGACCTCCGGCAGATCAGTCAAATCCGCAACAATGTAGTCGTCGTAGACGTCGGGTCGGTCGCGATTGGCCGCCTCTTTCGCCACCGGAATAATGTCGATCCCGACGATAGATTGGACACCGAGAGCCTGCAGCTCGTCTCCCACCATGCCGTTGCCGGCGCCCACGTCGAGCACACGAAATTCGCCGGGTCGCTCTCCATACTCACGAACCACGCTCTCGAGCAAATTCGCGATGTAGCTGGGGGAGCAGCATTGTAGGTGGTCGTAAAAAAGTTCCTCATAGAGGCCGCGAATGCGGAATATGTCCGAATAATCGTGAAAGCGGATCCGGAGTTTCTCGCCCTTCACCACGATCTCACACCATTCTTCGTCCTGGTCGACACCGTCGACCGCATCGGGTAGGTGGATTTCCTCGACTTCGCTGTTAAGTCGTTCCAGTCTGTCTTGCCAAACCATGCCTGTGGCTAATTCTTGCACGTCTGTTGAGCCTTTCGTGTTCCAACCAACATTTATCCCATATGACATTGGCCCGGCAACATCACCGGGCCAATCGAGCACCAGAATAACGCTCCCGTGCTCGAATGCCAAGCGCCAAATGGTGGAATGTACTCTTCGGGAATGGACTCGAGGGGGTCGAGTCGTGTAAAAAAGGCGGTTTGGATGCCCGGTCGGGCCATTTCGGCGGGCGTGGGGGCACATGACATCTGCGGCCTCTCGTCGTCGGTTGGGCTGGCAAGCGGTTGGCAACCGTCATATCGGTGTTGTCCTCGGCGACAGCGCGGCGAGTCGTCGTATCCGTTCAAGGATCGCCCGGTACAACCGCCGCGGCACCGCAACCTCCGCCATCTGGAAGGTGACGTACTTGGCATGCCGAACCACTGTGGCCCCGATCTTGATCAACTTCTCCCGCAAGGTCGTCATCGTCCAGGTCTTCATGGGACGTGGCAGCACCAGTCGGAGTAGAAAGTTGTCCAGGTTGTACGCCGAGACTTCCTGCCGTCCGTAGGTCTCGCTCACCGAACTGTCCAGGTCGAGGATCAGCTTATCCAGTGATCGGTGTTGACGGACGCGATCAATCCACATCCCCGGCAGGTCCATCAAGGACTTCAGGTTCTGACTGGTCGATGCGGCCTGGCGATCTCTGGCCCGACCTCCGATCACCTGACGCATGACAGGATCAACCGCGAACCGTTCCGCGTCGTTCGTATCCTCGTAGCCTGCGAGCCGACTGTACACCGATTGCCGCAACAATCCGATCAACTCATGTTGCGTGTTCTTGCCTCAGCGCGAATCACGAAGGACTTTGCCAATCTGCGTCAGTTCCAGCGCCTCATCGAGTTCGCGATAGGCGACCAATCCCGCATCGCTCGTGATAGCTGGGCCGTGGAATTTCAGCTTGATCCGACTGTCAAATTCAACCCGTAACGCGTCCTTGCGTGCGTCACCCATTGCATGTTCCTGCTTGGACGGGGTTGAAGTTCAGAAAACACTTGTTTTACGCGGCCAAACACATTACGGTTCTACCAACTGCGGAAATATATCTGGGAAATAAAGGACCAAAGGTATTTTTGATGGAATCATTTTCCGCCTCAGCTTCGGCTTGTTTTGAGACCCTCGATCGTACACAATGCACGATAGACGGATTCGAGGATAAGCTTCCTGCTCACCCCCCCCACTTGAAGACGCGGCGGATGATGCCCACGTAGTCATTGACAGTCTTACGAGACAGACCATCCTGAACAAGCCGATGGCGGATGGCCTCTAGAGACAACGGCCCAAACTTGGACGCGGCTGTGTCGCCGTACAGGGAGACCAGCCTGTTAACGACGCCCTTAACCGCGGGCATCTTGCTGGTTGGGGTGCCGTCTGGTTTACGGTAGTGATTTCGTGCATGACGCGTGTAAGCAGCACAAAGCTCTGTGATGGTTAGGTTGTCAGAGGGGTGTGTCGGCAGCTGTCATTCGTTCGCCAGGTACTGGGCAATGAGCCGCTCGTAGGCTTGGCGACTTTCAGGTGTGCCATAGCATCCAACGTAGAAACGTTGGCCTTGAATCTCGACGAAATCCTCGTCGGCCGAGTTCGGTCGCTTCTGTTTGCGATACGCCGGGATGCGAGGGGGCTTGTTTTTAGCCACGGTGGCGGTCTCCCTTGTTCGGAAACGTATCAGTTGATACGTTTCAGACCTTGGGTTACGGCCACGCCGTCGCTTAAACGGGTATCCCTAACGCCGGGATTCAGACTTATTTATGTCGAATCGGGGTGACTGGATTCGAACCAGCGACCTCCTGCTCCCAAAGCAGGCGCTCTGCCAAGCTGAGCTACACCCCGAAGGTTTACGCAGGGCATTCTAGCACGGCCCTGGTCGGCGGTCCTGATGGGACATCACTAAATGGTGAAGCCGTATCGACAACGACACACAAACTGGCGCCGGATGGGCAAGCGCGGCATCTTCGCGTGACGGACAATCCTGCTGGCGGCGCTGGCTTGCCGGGATGCGCCGTGGCGTTGCACGAGCTGTTTGAAAAGACGGCTTGGACTTGACGCTTGTCGTTTGCGGTTCCGGAAAGGGAGCTCACTCGCGTCACGCGGAGGATTTTACTTCGTCTGCGCGATGTATGCTGCAAGCACGTCGCGGCAGGCGTGCAGGTCGTCCTCGTGCGTCATTTCAGTGACGGTGTGAATGTAGCGCGTCGGGCACGAGAGGGTGAACGTGCGTGCGCCGCGCGCGGCGCGTTGGATGGTTCCCGCGTCGGTGCCGCCGCGCGGCAGAATCGAGCGTTGGAACTTGATCTTGCGCCGCTTGGCGATGCGCTCAAACTCCTCCAGCAGGTCGTAGTCCGCAATGGAGCCCTGGTCCATGGCCGTCAGCGCCGCGCCGTTGCCAAAGCCCGTCACGGCCAGGTCCATGGACACGCCCGGCGTGTCGACGCACAGGGTGGTGTCCAGCGCGATGCCGATATCGGGTTCAATGCCGAACGCCGCGGTCCCTGCGCCGCGCAGGCCAACCTCTTCCTGCGTCGTAAAACAACAGTACACATCGCACGCGTGTGTCTTGAGTTTCTGCATCACGCGGATGGCGATCCAGCAGGCCACGCGATTGTCCAGGCATTGCGAGACGACGGCATCGCCGATCCGTTCGAACGGCGCGCGCAGCACGACCATGTCGCCGATCTTGACTTTCTTTTTTACCAGGTTGCCCGGCAGGCCGGTGTCGAGCATCAGATCTTCGATGTCCGGCACCTTCTTGCGCTCTTCGGGCGAAGCGATGTGTACGGGCTTGCCGGCGGGGTTCATGACGGCGGGCAGGTCTTTTGCCGGATCGCGCGGGTCGGGGCAGATCGTGCACAGCCGGGCGAACAGGTTGCGCGGGTCGAACCCGCCAACGC
>CAUZAW010000100.1:0-9277 GCA_963577735.1 Phycisphaerae bacterium
CATTCTTATACCGTTCACATAAGCCGTGAGCGTAAAACGATTCCAGGTCACGGCGACGTGATGCCATTCTCCAGGCCGCCAGTAAGGGACCGGCACACCAAGGCAGGCGGTCAGCCAGCCCCGATGGTCGTAAAGGCGAACCCACATCTCGTTGTAGGTCAGGTGAACATCCAGGGCGTTGGTAAGGTGTTCGTCGCCCGAGATGTGCACCAGTCCCCGCGGTAACGGGCGCATCCCCAAGGCAGACTTGAGGTCATGGTCCTGGCTGACCCAGAAGCACATAGTACCGGGATATTCAAGAATGTCCGGTGGCGACTCGTATGAAATCCACCCCTCCTGGGTAGTTTGCAGTACGGAATGGCCAAATGGACTGTCTGTAAAATCCACTTCAGCGTGGACCTGTGCTTCCAGTGGCCCTTTTTCGGTTACAGCAGTCATGTCCTCTTGCAGCGATGCTGTAAAACATTGCCTTAACGTGTGCTTGTTCATTTTTTCTGGTTCGAGCTTCAAGCTTTCTATCAAGGCCACCACGTGCATGGACAGCAGCCGGGCCAAGGGAAACGCCCGATCACCAATGGCTTTTTCCATGCCACGGCCGTAGTTCTTCAAACCCACAGTTAGCGGATGCAGGTAAGCAATCTCGCCGGTGGCTCCGGCAAGATAGGCCAATGGCAATTCGTTAACCATCTGGCCCTCTCCCGGCAATGGCTCGTCAGTGGGGGGCTCAAGCCTATTGGGTGGGTGCCCGATGCGGTCTGGCCGAGGAAAATATGTTTCTGTTTCACGGTCCCACTTGGCCAGGGTGAAATCCATGGTAGTACGTAAGGCGGACAACGCTTCATGATCGCCTGTGTAGAAGTGATAGCGGGCCAGCAACTCCTGAAGGTGCTCGGCCATGTGTTCACCTTCACCCAACCAGGGTCTCCACCCTACGCTGCCCTGGAGTCCGGTTATAGGATCACGTGCATAGCCAATAAGCATTTGCACCACTTGACGAGCGGGGCCAAGAAACTCTTCTGACCGGGTAATGTCGTAGGTGCAGAGCAGGGCGATACAGGCGCGGGCAGTGGTTCGACAGTCGATGCCGGCTACACCGTGTTCCTCGAGCCATTCGGGTATGCGTTTACAACTGCTGGCAATTCGCTTGGCGGCGCGTAAAGAGCGTCGGTCACCTGTAAAACAGTAATGATCAAGCAAACCCTCTACATAGGAATGGTCCAGGGCATGCTGCGTGTGGCATTCCTCGTGGTGTTCTCCAGATTCCATGTAACCATGCATTCTGGCGCCGCCTTCTAGTTGGTCGACATCAAGGTCGGCGACATGGCGGACAACTTGTGTTGCGCGATGCCAACATTGACAGTCACCGCCGCGTGCAAATTGAACCAGCAGGCCATGAGCCGTGTCGTACTCGTGGTTGGCGTAGGAACCCGGGGCGGTCGCGTATGCCCCGTACGAGAGCTTGATGTCGCCCCAGTGCAACAGTCCATATTCGATCGCTTCGGCTTGATACCGGGTAAAACCCTCAATGAGTGCTTGTTCAAAAACAGGCCATTGCGTAGGGTTCGCCGGCGTTATCCAGTTCATGGCTCCGGTAGCGCACAGGTAAGGCGGGTCAACCAATCCCACGAGCGGTAAACGGCGGGCGGTAAGTTTCCCGTCGGACGACGCGGGGGTACCGTCAAGTCCGAAATGGTAGAACAGGTCGTGGGTAATGGCGCGGGTTCGCCCAAAGCGCAAAGGTCCGATGCGGGGCGGACCACTATATTCGTTGAGTTGAAGGTCTTTTTCTAGTTGTTCCAAGCTTGCCCCGCCCCTTCCCCACTCGGGAACCCATTTAGCGGTTGGGGCAGAATTCGGGCGGGGCTGAGTTGGGTCGTACTCATACCTGGGGTAAAGGGCAACGCTGATCGTGCCGTTGCCGGTTATGGCAAGCGCCTTGGGGCCGTGTTCCCAGAAATCGCCTACGGCGATACCCACTTCAAGATCATCTGCCCTAGCAAGGCACCACCCCTGCGATTTTTCACCGTTGTCGATTTTCTTGCCGTTGAGCGTCACCTGGTAACTAAAGTCGCTGTCTAAAACCTTGTAATGGTGATCACCGTCCTCTGTGCGATAGATCTCCTGCCAGAAATGACATTTCTGTTCAATAGTCGCCGTGTCACCTGCTTGCAAATCATCTTCGATGCACCGGTCTGCACCGGCAAGTGCGTAACGGCGGAAGGGCTGGCCAGCTTTTATTTCGATGTTTATCGCATCAACCTCAACGACAGGAGCGTTGCCCACGTTGACCAGCGTGTGCTCAGCTTCAATGTGCGATTGGCCACGCCAGCACCGCAACCGGGTTTCATAGCGAAACACAGGCGAGCCGCCGCTGGCCTGCATGGGGCCGGCCAACAGGACGGTTGCGCAGATAGGGCCATTGTCTTCTAGTTCAACGCTGTCGGGTATGCCGCCGGTGTGCGTAGCCCCATCTGCGGTAGCCAGCGAAAGGGCAGGGCGGTTCTGCAGGATAGGTTTCGCCTGCGCGTTTTCAACGACAAATGAATCTCTTGATTCACCGCCGACACGCACCTTGATCACGCCGGTATCAATCTCGATCTGGCCCCCTGTATCTGCCGCCATCACCGGCTGCCCACCGGGCGCTTCTTCGGGAAATTCTTCGGGAGAACGGCCAGCCTTGTCCACCTGGACCGTGGCGACTTCGTTGGCGACTAGGTCAACCTGGAAACTGGCTAGTAGCCATCGGACAGAACCGTCGGGCCAGTAGGCCAAGGGCAGGAATTGGGCGGGTATGTTCTTGCCACCTTTGCTGGCCAGGGTTACCGTTGAGGAGTCAATTACCGCACCCCTGGCAAAGGGCAGGCCCGTGCGTACCGCTTCACCCACGCGATCGACACCCAATTGCTCTGGAATGGTTATGGTAAACATCGTTGCAGATTTGCAGCCGTTTCTAGCAGGGAAGGACCGTTCAAGGCTAATCTCGCCCCCTATGTTAGCATCTACCAACCCTTGGGAACTGGGCCCAGTCTTTGACTTGCTCAAATACGAATTGACCAGAACCGGCTTGTCACATGAGATTGCTGCGTGAGTTGTTGCGTCATGATGCCAATCCGATAATCCGGCGGGCCTCGTCCGGCGAGGCGATTTTCCTGCCCAGATCACGAGCAATGCAGACCGTTTTTTCAACCAGTTCTGCGTTTGACTTGGCGTAGATACCTGCCTCGAGGAACGGACAGTCCTCCGCACCGACACGAACATGGCCACCCATGCCAATAGCGTGGGCCACCATGGCCCAATGACTGGACACGTCCTGGCAGGCCAAATTCCAATTGGCGTGGGGTGACAGATTTTCAACCATGAACTTCAGCGCGGCCACAGTGGATGGTGTCCAACTCTGGCCTGTCCAGCCGTAGTAGTTGCTGATCCAAAGGGGATCGGACAACAGGCCGGGGTCTTCCTGCCACTTCTTGTCCTCATCAGACCAGAACCTGCCTGAGCGGATTTTCTCAACCGCCCAGTAGCCACCGGTATTAAACGCCTCAATTTCCAATTTGATGTTGTGCTGCTTGGCCAAGCGGCAATATTCCCGCAGCTCGGAAACAGGATGGACCGAATAAACACCAAATGGCTCGCTATCAGGATCAGGCTCGAAGTATTCGTCGTGGGAGTTGAAGTTGATCGAACTCATTTCAGGGCGCAGTGTCTTCCACAACTCAAGCTTCTGTTCCTGGCGCACACTGGCCATTCCGAACTGCATGATGGGTTGGCACTTGGCCCGTATTCGTTCATCCAGATCGCGACAACCCTCCATTACGAGGATTGACAGCCTACGACCATCCGGCTGAACCGTGGGATCGTGCGTGTAAACACCATGTATGTGGGCGATTGCCGCGCCCGCATCCACCGCACGAATGTATTCATCTGCGACGCCCTTTGTATCCTCACATGGAACGTGATACGGATTGCGCGAATACACGGCAGTTCCGTCCCCTGCCACTGTAATGATGAGTTTATCCAAAATCTTTTCCCTTCAATGCGAGGGATGTCGCCTGCTTGGATGACAAAAAATAAATTTCATGTAGGCCTGTATCGGTGTCTTGGAGATAGGCGGGGGAATGCTGTGGTAACCGGTAATTCAGCGACAACAACGCTCCAAACACGGCCAAGAGGCTGTAAACGCATAATAACCAACAGAATGAGCCTCGCCCCCTTGCCAGAAGGCATTATGGCTTGCCGATACCCCCTGTCAAACAAATCCATTTCCGGGCGCGACCTGTCTTGAATCAATGGCTGTCAAATCAGTAAACTATTGACGGTCCTGTCGGCAAGGGCCGTTGGCACTTCAGTGCGCCGGTATAGCGCAAACGTGACAGGGGGCAAAACCATGGTGTTCTTCTACTTCTTTCTGCTAGCCATCATCACCTTGACCGCGTTTGTTATTGGCAAGAAAGTTGGCTCACACGTGACGATCGATCACCTTGCGGGCGGCATTCGTAATGGCATCCGCCAGCAGATTATTCGCCCGTGGGAAAAAGAGTTTCGCGACAAATTCCTTGAAATAGGCAAGACGCACACGCCGGACGCCGGATCGATCCGCACGTGCCTGACCGTGGCGATGCGCCTGTACCGGTTTCGCCGCCTGTTCCCTGAAGAGTTGACCTTTCGCCAGACGCATTACATGCCGCTGGGCAAATACGTCACGACCTGCGCCGTGCTGGAGGGCGCCGAGCCGATGTTCGATGTGTATTTCGAGGGGCCGATCAACTGCGTCAATACATTTATCGATATTATCGAAGCCAATGACGGCCAGTGGCCGACCGAGGTCTGGGTCAGCAAGGAAAACCAACAGATCACTGACAAGCCGCAAACCGACCCGCGTTACACGCACATCAGATTGTCGCGCCACGATTGAACGAACGTGAGGTCAGCACGCGCGGCCCATGGTCGCCGCAGCGGCTGGTCAAGCCGGTCTCTGTCGCTGGTGACCCGGATTTTAGGTGCTTGGGGTCTGCCGTGAACGGGATTTCCTGAACTTGGGACTAAGCAAATACCCTTACACGCGTAGCAAAACACTCTTGGACGACGCCAATGCTCCGTAACAAACTTGTTTTGAGGATACAACGGAGATATGCAGGAATGCCAATTCAGGCATGTTAAGGGTGGCCGAGGGGATTCGAACCCCCGACCCCCTGGATCACAACCAGGTGCTCTAACCAACTGAGCTACGGCCACCGTCGAGTCACGCTTACAGTAGCACTGAACATTAGGTGTCCGCTGTAGCCCTGTCAAATATCATGCAGAGCAGCAGACATAACACAACGCATACCTTTAATGTTTGCCACTAATTTAAAAGACCGATAGACTCAGTGCCCTATGGATTCTGAAGAACGCCACGAGCTTAAAGAAAACGATCTTTTATCCTCATTGCAGGAACTGGGGCAGTTCTGGAAGAAACACGGCCGACCTATTTTGTACGTTGTGCTCGTTCTGGTGGTCTTGGTCGCGGCGTGGCGATGGCAATCGACCAAAGCGACTAGGCGTCATGAAAGTGGATGGGCAAACCTTGCGGCAGCGACGACCCCGGAGGCCAGTTTGATCACTGGCGACGAGGCGCACACGGCGGGTCTACGCCATCTGGCCTGGCTACAAAGCGCCGATTTGTGGCTGGCCCGAGCCGCTTTGCCCTACGATCCTGACGACCCCGACTCCACGACAGATACTCCCCAGCAAATGCTCGAGAAAGCGGCAATGATTTACGACCAGGTCATCAACGATGACCTGGCGCAGCTGCCTTTCAGGATAAGTGCCATGCTCGGAAAGGCGTCGATTGCAGAGTCACAAGAAAAATTGGATGCAGCTGGCGCCATCTACGACCAGATCATGCAACAGGCCAAGGATGTTTACCCCGCCCATTTCGCCATGGCTAAATCGCGCCGCCAAACCTTGAAACGGCTGGCCAAGCCGGTGAAATTCAAGTCTTCACCAACGCCGCCACAGAACTTACCTGGCCCCGGAACAGACAGTGGCGACGCCGCGCCATCGGACGGTGACGTGGCCGACGAGTAAACGGCATGTCCGGCGAATCACCTGCTTGCAACCCTTCACTGCCAGTAAATTCCACGCTGCTACATGACGACCAATCAGACCTGGATGGAGCCGAACGGCGTCAATTCCAGGTAAGGCGCAACGTACGCAAGCGACTTGACGTTTACCTGCAGGGACGGCTCAGGGGCATAAGCCGCAGCCGCGTCCAAAAACTGGTTGAAGCCGGCGGCGTGACCGTCAACGGCCTATTGCCAAAGGCAAGCACCATCATTCATAGCGGCGACTATATTGATGTCATACTGCCGCCGCCAGCAATTCGTATTATCGAACCAGAGCCGATCCCGCTTAGCATACTGCATGAAGACGACACGTTTATCGTCATCAACAAGCAAGCCGACCTGATCGTTCATCCGGCACGCAGCAACCTCAACGGCACCCTGGTCAATGCGTTGGCACACCATTTCAAGCAGGCCATGGAACAGTCGGGCAAAAGTTGGCTGCCATGGCAGACCCGAGGGTTCAAGCGGCAGCGGGACAAGGATAATAAGGTGCCGGGGCTTAGCAATATTGGCGCTGAAGAACTGCGGCCGGGGATCATCCACCGCCTGGATAAACACACCACCGGCGTCATGGTCGTGGCCAAGAGAGAAGATGCCCACTGGGGCATCGCCCGCCAGTTTGAAGACCGAAAAGTCCTGAAGTGTTACCTTGCCGTGGTCCACGGTGGACCGGACGATGCGGCCGGGGTGATTGATCAGCCCATCGGCAAGCATCCGACTTACCGCGAGCCGTACGCAGTGCGCCATGACAGGGTGGGAAAACCGTCGGTGACGATTTACCGTGTACGAGAACGGTACGCCGGATATACCCTGATGGAACTGGAACTGAAGACTGGCCGAACGCACCAGATCCGGGTTCATCTTTCTTACATGGGCTGGCCGATTGTGGGTGATATTTTTTACGGCGGCGAACCTGTCGGACATTATGAACTGGATAATCCACCGGCCGCATCCGGATCTCGACAATATCTCAATTTCGCCCGCGATAAACAGCAGGGCGACCGCGTCCAGGCTGAGGCTGCCAGTCGCGATGACCTGATCATCGCCAGGCCCGCACTGCATGCGGGGATACTGGGGTTCGTCCATCCGGTCACGGGTAAACGGATGCAATTTACCGCACCCGTGCACGAGCCCCTGGGCTTGCTGTTACGCGAACTTGGTAAGCGCCGCATTGAAGGGCCCATGGCCAAAAACGGGACCCATATCGACCTTGACAAGATTACGGCACAGACAACATAGAGAAAAGATCAAGTGCGGCCGGCCCAGGGCACATCGTCGATCTGCTCCAGTTGGTTGGCGCGACGGGCCATGGCAAAGAGCAGGTCGCTTAGACGATTGAGGTAAATCAGCGCGTGGGTATTGATCGTCTCCTGTCGAGCAAGCTTGACGGCCAACCGCTCGGCACGGCGGCAGACTGAACGGGCCAAGTGCAGCCGAGCGGCCAGGTCGCTGCCGCCAGGAAGCACGAAATTCTCCAACTCTGGCAGCGGTTGGCACACCGCATCAATCTGATCTTCAGCCGTTTCGACATGGGGGCCGCCAATGCGGGGCATCGCCGTCGACTGGCCCTCGGGCGTGGCAAGGTCAGCTCCCAGTTCAAACAGGCGGTCCTGGACGTCGCGAAGAATCACCGTCAACTGCTCATGGGCACAAGCGCAGCGAGCCAACCCGATACTGCTGTTGAGTTCGTCAACACAACCGTTGGTTTCAACCCGCAGGTCGTCCTTGTTAACGCGTTGACCACCGAACAACTGCGTTGTGCCGTCATCACCACGACGGGTGTAAAGCTTCATGCCCCTATCATACCATCGACGGGTGGCCGAACCATAACCTGCCACGGTGGACCTTGCGGCGATGGGTTCGTAAACTGACATCGAAACATGACTTGGGGCCGTTAGCTCAGTGGTTAGAGCAGTCGACTCATAATCGATCGGTCGCTGGTTCGAATCCAGCACGGCCCACTTGTTTGTCTTGCGCCATGTCGCGGTTGTTCGCACCACCTTGCGCAAACTCTGCACTCAAGTACGCACCAGTTTCCAGACGTCGCTGGTCATGTTGTTTCCGGCAACGACCCACAGGGCGTCATTGTGTGCGAACACGCTGACGGCGTGTCGCGCCGGCGAGGGGGTGTCCGAAAGTACGCGTCAGTCTGCGCCGTCAGCCGAATACCACACGTCATTGCGGTTGGCCTTGTTCCATCCTTCCAGCACCCACATCCTATTGTCAAAAACCGCCACCTCGTGATACTGCCGGGGATGCCATGGCGCGCGCTGCAGATGGCATGTCCAGTGAACACCGCCGTTTGAACTCCACACATCGTTGTAGAACTTCCGTTCGGGGGTCTGCGGTGTTTCGTAGGTGCCTCCGCCCAGAATCCACATCCTTTCCATAAATACGACATTGCCGCCGATCATTCCGCGACTGGGCCAGCCCGGATGCCGGACATCCATCTTCTCCTAGGCCAGACCGTCCGTGCTGGACCACACGTCATCGTAGAAACACTCCTTTACCGGCGCAAATTGCGGTAGTGTCTGGCCCCCCATGACCCACATGCGACCCTTGAAGGCCACCGTATGGTGAAGAACACGTGGTTCCCACGGAACCTCGCGGGTAACGCACTGCCAGTGCCTGCCATCCGCTGAGGACCACACGTCGTTTTGGTAGTGCCCTGGATTGGATCGCCTCCAATAATCCACATACGGTTCTTGAAAACCACGTATCCTGCCGTATGCCGTCCTTCCCAGTCCCGCTCGGGGTCGAACTGCCCCGTCAGGAAGGTATTTGACTTCTCCACAGCCCAGGCAGATCCATCCTTTGAACTCCATACTTCGTTGTTGCAGACGAGCGGGAAGTGGGTCTTGTCCCCAGGGTTCCATCCGCCAAGCAACCACATCTTCCCCCTATGAACAACGCCGCCTGCTCCGTCACGGGGCGCGAAAGCCGCACTGCCGATTATTCTGACCCATTGCCATGGCATTGTTGGCTTCAGCCTCTTGTATCTGCCAAGCGTATGTAAATCACTGGAAAATCCAAGCATATCCACATGAGCTGTTACTTGATCGGAAAACGGCCAATCAAGTCAGACTGCACGAGAACGGGTAGAACTCCATCTTGCCGTCGGGCCCCAGGCGCCGCATCGATATCCCAGGTTGTTGACTTGGTGGCACAAGCGC
>CAUZAW010000101.1:0-9230 GCA_963577735.1 Phycisphaerae bacterium
AGTTACGAGCGGTATCCCTTCGAAACCCGCCTTGCCCAGATCAATAATGAGAACCATGACGTAGCCACTTCCATGTGGGATGGCCAGTTGAACGGCCCGGCTTTTTTCAACTTGATCCGACACAATCGTCTTCTTGACCTCGCTGAGCAGTTGATGGGCCCGGAACTGATAGCGTCCAGCGTTTACCGCCTGCGGCCCAAGGTCCCTAACCATGCCAAGTCACAGGTTCCATGGCACCAGGATTCAGGATATCTTGATCCATTCTGTGATAACGACTTGATCTTGACTGTTTGGATTCCATTCGTTGACGCCAATGAGACCAACGGATGCCTGTGGGTTATCCCCGCAGCCCATCAAGGCAATGAACTCTATTGCCATCGCCGAGCGCACGACAATCCTTACCTGGCCATCGATGATGACCGGTTACCACGTCATCGTGCCGTTTGCGTGCCTGTCAACAAAGGCTCAGTATTATTGTTGACCAACCGCACGCCGCACGCCAGTTTTGAAAATCATACTGACATGGTGCGATGGAGTATGGACTTGCGTTACCAGAGCGCAGCACTTCCAACCAACGCACCCGTCTCCCAGATCCCTGGAGAGTTAAGCAACTCTAGAAGCGAAGACGTACCGCCGGCCTGCTACCCACCCGAACCGGACTTCCTTGTACGCAGTCGGACCCGCCCCAGTGAGGTGATGACCAATGCAGCAGAGTTCCACGAATTAAGAGATAAACACATGCAGGTCGGCTGGCGCAATCGCTGGGAATAAACTCATCAGGAAAGACCTGACACGTTAAGGGCAACTAACAGTCAAAAGTTGCTCCATAACGTCCATGCCAACCAGTTCACTCCAGGCAGACATCAGCCTTTTGTAGATTGGGCCGGGCTCACCTTCCCCTATAGGCTTGCCGTTAACACGTACAACTGGTGCCAGGCAATAAGGCGTTGTGGCCAGCATCGCCTCGTCGGCTGTCACCACATTGAACAATTGGAATTCTCGCTGCTCGTACCCAAGGCCGATCGTTGGGCAAAGTTGCTCAACGGTTTTCATGCTGATGCCGTGCAGAATGTTGCGAGGCGATGGAGCGATGACCGTGTTGCCTGAAACGATCAAAAAGTTAGCGCCGCTGGCCTCGGTAATATTGCCATCAAGGTCGAGTAACACTGTTACCGCTTGAGGGTCGACCAGGTGTGTCTGCTGATCAGCAATCCACCAGTGCAGACGACTGCGATTTTTAATTTTCGGGTCCAGACACTGCGGCGGCACGTGTCTCGTACTTGGCGTAACTACATGCCCCCCACTTTCGACCATGGGCTTCCACACCTGGAATGGCATCGGGAAGGAATGAATACAGAACGTGGGCGTCATGGGCTGGTCGCTGGGGGCCGCTCCGGCGTACATCGTAAACTCACCTGGCGACATGAAGTACACCACCGCCAGGTCCTGCTGCTGTTCGATCAGCGCCGTATTGTGATCGATCAACTGGCGTGCCTTGGCCATGGTTTCATCGGCGCTGATGGGCGGGTCGATACCGGCATACTTGCACGAGTTATAAAAACGCGCCGTATGGTCCTCGAGTCGAAAGGGTTCGTGGCGGAACGTGCGGGTCAGATCCGTCACCGTGGCACCCAGGACTACCGCGGCATCAAATATATTCACGTGTGCCTGGCTGACCGGGATCATCCGCCCGCCAAGGTAAGCGATGGGTTCTTTTGCGCTCATGATTTATTCTTCCAATTGGGTTCAGCCGGTATCCATCAAACGCATACAACACATCGTCCTAATCATACTCGCTAGCCGTCTATGTCTCATTCCACCACTGCTTAAGCAACTGCGAGCAACGCATTGCCACGGACTGGCGGCGATCAACGGGGTAACCATTTTCGATCACGGTGACCAGGCGATCGTAACCCAGTTGCCTGTATTTGCTCAAGACCAGCGACCAGTTCGGTACGCGCGAACCCCCGGAGATGTCTTTGCCCTCTCCTGTAATAATCGACTGCACGAGCAGATTGTGTGTCTGGTCTGCAAACTCATTAATGCATCCCAGATAATCCTCACCCGCCGAGTGTAGGTGCAATGGGTCGTACAGCAGGCCGTAGTTGGGGTGGTTGACCTGTGCCAGTTGACATCGCGTACCCGCCACCGTCTGCAGTGGCCCGCCGCCGTGGTTGTTCGTCGCCAGGGTGACATTGAAAGCCGCGGCCTTCTGGGCTGCTTGCCGAAGCCACTGAGCATCACCGGCAATCTTCATCAGCCCGCAACGCATCTGGACACATAATTCCAGGTAGCCGTCAAAGAATCGTTCACGATCCGTTCCTGATTCCGGTATCCCCCGCGCCGTGAGGCAGGTTACAGTCAGGTCAGCGCTCTTGACAATTTCAAGTAATCGCCGGCGTTCGTCCGGTGGCGTCTGCGGGGTCACCTGTGTCCGCCTCAGTTCCACGCCCTGGTATCCCGCCGAGCGTGCAATATCACAGAATTGCTCGAAGGACACGGATTGCGTCCTGTAAACATCCTCGAAAAGAAACCCGCTAAGCGACAGTAACATGAAATCTCGGTCCCGGCTGGCAACTAGCCGTTGGTATGGCCGCCGTAACGATATTCCGTCATCATCCCCGCCACGCTTTTGAGTGGAATGCGGTCGAAGTGACTGCGCAGATCCAGCGGCCAATCGTCAAGTTGATCTACGTGGCCCAGTCGACTGGACGTATTCCATTCACTCTTGCGGTTTACTCGTGACTCTATATCCCAGTAAGCCAACCCGTCGGCGCCAGCTGCATACATCAAGCGAGCCCTGTCCAAATAGGCGTATCCGGGCATTCGCCGCGGGTACACATCCGCATAGAGTTTCACGCCCGCCTCATCGGCCGCTGGGCGAAGCTGGCGGATCGTTTCCTCAACGCTGTCCATGGGTTCGTCGAATGGTTTTTCCAGGAAGTTATATGGATGAACCACCAAGAAATCGACAAGGCCCTGTCGCATCCACGCCTCGGCATCAATTCCAAAATAAAGTGAGTTGCGCCGCGTGCCCATCACGATGCAGCCGATCCCGACGTGTCGACCCTTGCCCACCTCGTCCATGGCCTGTCTTAGCTGGCGCATCAACTCGGTAATAAAACTGGCCTTGTGTTGGCACCATCGCTCGTCGAGCGGATCGAAATCATCACGATTTAAGCTGCCGGCCTTTGCAAACGTGTCCCACACCTGGTCTTCAAACAATATCCAGGGCGCCCCGCGATTGAACATTACCGCAACCCCATCGGCCCCGGCATGGGCCTGCTCGGTCAGAACATCAACCAATCTTTGTCGCACCTGCGGAAAGGCAAGGCTCAGGTGTGGCGTGACCCGACCGTCCTGTGTAACGCAACGGCATTGCGGGTTTTGCCTGTAAAACGGGCCCTGTCCTGTGACATGCCACGGGGGGGTGTGTGGCCCGGCAAGGCGGGTAGTGGCGAAGAACTTCAGGCCTTTCTGCTTTGCTCGGTCTATGTAGACACGAAGTGGATCAATTCCACGACTGGAAAGCTGGTCGAGCACCCGGGCTTGGGTCGCATATGGCTTGTGGTAAAACCCACGATCCAAGCTACGCATTTCACCTATCTTGCTGGGGTAATAGGTAATGTCAAACCGCGACATGGTACACAAGAGTATGTTTATGTCAGTCTCAGCAAGGGGGTCAATGTCCTCCCACAGGTCCTCGATGGCCTGCGGCCCCCAACCGGCGGTGCCTGCACCGTCGTAGATGGCCACCAACTTCTTGGTCTGTTCGGTAGCGTCCAGTTTGTGGTGATTGGCCAACTGGGCAGGGGACAACGGCACCAGTTTTACGTATGCCAGTGAAGAATAACCGTCGCGACCGAGGACGCCTTCAGTATTAGGTCTCGCGATTTCCAAGCTCTTGCCTGACAGGTCGGCGGCCCGCCACAGCGTCTCGGCCAACACGCGGTGGTTAATGTTCTGCTCCGTGTGGTTACCGTCCTTGACGCTGGTCGGCTCGGCAGAGACACGATCGAAAGAGCCGGCACCGCTGAGCCGCAGCCTGATGTGGTGATCGGTCGGAAAATCCGAGTAGTAGAACCCCAGGTATATCTCGTGCCACCCCGACACCCCTAGGGATAATGTCAGTACGGGGGCGGCCGCCTGTGAGTCGGCGTATAACATCCGGCCCGAAAGCGTTACCCCATTGTGCTGCTCGGTCTCATAGTCCCAAAGTGACCAGCAACCTCGCTTCGCTTCGTTAGTCAACGCTGATTGGGGTTGGCACTCGCCTAGGTCGGTAATGTAGATTGGGCCAGCCATAACTCGTCAGATTTTAACAGATCATTCGACGTAACTCTCGGCAATCAATCTTCATGTGATGAAGAATACTCACCCCCCACCCCAAGTGGTCACAATGGTCCGGCACGGCAGCCAACGTACTTTGGATCTCATCCCAATTGCAACCGATCTGCTCGGGCAGGTATCGAGTGCCGCAGGCGTCGAGCAGCTTTCTGGCCCGGTCCAACCCGCATCCGCAAAGGATATTGTTCATCAGCGTGCCCAGGGCCACGGCCTCGGCGTGCAGCATGTGGCGGCCGTGTACCCATGTGAACGTGTTTTCAAACAGGTGGTCAATGGCATGGCCAACGTCCAGTTTCGCCAACTTCAGTTCATGCCGCTGGCGATTGACCTCCGCGCACAAGCGTATCGCGTCAGGGCCCGGTCTGCCCTGCTTGTCCAAGCCATTGACGTATGCAGCCACGCAGTCATCCACCCATTTCTCCGCCTCGTCGACTGCCGACTGGTCCCATGTCTTGCCGGGCAGGCCTTGATCGCACCACCACCTCCAGGCCGCCACCTGGGCCAGCCAGCAGACACACTCGGCCATACCGGCGGAGTTGAGGTGCCGCGGCGCCGCGGCAATCACATCCGTATCAAATAAAACGGCTTGCGGTGCCACCGTTTCGCTAATCAGGTGTAACTTTCCATTCCTGCGCAGTGGAAATCCACTTTGAAAAATTGAGCCGGTGGACACTACAGTGGGCGCCAGCCACAACACTCCGCCATTTTTCCATGCCACGTACTTGGCCACGTCCAGGGCAATGCCCCCACCGGCGCCCACCACGTGCTCGGTTGGCGGCAGCCTGTCCAGCAATGACTCCATATCCGATTGCTCCTGACTGGCCACAAACTCAACGGCCTCGGGCTTATGTGCGAATTGACCCGACACCGCCTGCCATGCTGAGGGCGAGGTCAATACGACATAGTTTTTTACTTGGCCACACGCCCACCTGATCACACCCGGGCCATAACGTGTCGGCCAGTCATTTACTGGAATAATTGCCACTTGCTTGGCCCGCTATCATCAATGAATGGTTTGGTATGGAAACTCAACGTCGAAGTACTCAACTGGTAGCGGGCTGAATGTTTTGCCAAAGCAACTGGCCATGCTCTTCATACCGGGCAATTCAGAGGTGGCGTGATTGACCACCAGTGCGGGCACGTCCATGTCCAGCGATGCCTGCGGGGCGTAAAAGCGATAGCCGTCATCTGTTGCCAGGCACACATCGGCGCCAAGTTCATACATCGCCGGGAACTGCGTAATCGCGCCGGTCCCCACGCCCATCCGGGACACCCGCTTTTTCTTGTTGCCCCAGACCATCAACGTGTCCTGCCCATAGGAACGAACTTTTTCGAGGACATGTCGCGATAACTGTTCAACGGTCATATCGCCAACTAGGCAGATCTTGTGATACGAAAGCATATCTCTCGGTTCGGTTTCAAAGCCGAACAGGTCCGCCCACGTGTCTAAAATACCAACATCAGGAGTACGGTCCCATGCATGAAAACGAATCAATGTCAATCCCAATTTATCCAACAAATCCATCTTTTCTTGTGTCAAGCGTTTAATCAGTGACATATTTTCGTAACCACCCCCCTGGTAGAAACCAGGCTCGTGAACCACAAATAGGTTGTGCCCTCGTTGGGCAACTTGGCGCAACACCTTGTTCGTTGCCATCCAAGCCACGGCTATGCCGGTCACTTTAATTTCAGGATTGCCAAAGATGAAACGGTCCGGAGCAGGCCAGTCCGGGTCAACGCGGTAAACGCCATCGTCGGGATCACACAGCTCAGGATCAATATTCGCTCCAAGCTGGCGAATATGCTCCATGATTGCTTTTGCCTGCATAATTAAAACCTTCGCT
Source organism: Phycisphaerae bacterium (assembly GCA_963577735.1). GTDB lineage: Bacteria > Planctomycetota > Phycisphaerae > Phycisphaerales > Phycisphaeraceae > CAUZAW01. Next base: position 6,192 of record CAUZAW010000101.1, read on the forward strand.
AGGCCTTAGTGTACCTTCAATACAGACACTGGTCGCAAATCCTTTGGCTCATATAAGACATACAGTCCCTTAAGTGAATCTTTCCCGTTATAATGAGGATAATGCAGAGTAATTCAGGAGACCACGTAATGCCCCATCGAGCAGACGCCCACATCCACCTGATGAGCGATGCCAACCAGGGGCTGTCTTTTGCAGATCGCCCGGGTATAAAGATTGATGAGGTCAGTCTGTACTCTGACTTTATCGAGGCCCATGACATCGTTGCGGCGTTGATCGTCGGATATGAGGGCGGACCTCACAGTGCGACAAACAACAACTTTATTGCTCGCATGGCTACGATCCATCAGTGGGTTCGACCTGTTGCCTACATAGAACCGCAAAAGGTCAATATACAGGTCATGGAGCAGTTCAAGCAGCAGAAGTTTTATGGCATAAGCATGTACCACTCAGACGACCAAAGAACAGAAGCATTGCAGGCCATTGGCGATGAGGTTTGGCAATGGATTGTCGAACACCGCTGGCTTATCAGCATCAATTCACAGGGCGATCACTGGGCCGCATGGCAACCTATATTGCAACGTCATGGGGAACTACATGTCGTAGCCTCGCACCTTGGCCTACCGCCGCGAGTAAAAGAACCGCCCACAAGCCAAGAGGCAATCGACGCCATGGCTCACATCACGGCCATGGCATCATTCCCGGGCACACGCGTCAAGCTCAGCGGATTTTATGCCTTGTCCGATCCCGGCCATGATTATCCGCACAGGGCTGCCTGGCCTTACGTAGAGGTGCTTGTCGATCACTTCGGCGTTGACCGCCTGTTGTGGGGCTCTGATTGCACGCCCAGCCTCAACACGTTGACCATGCCCCAGACCATTGATCTGTTTGCCAAGATGTCTTTCCTTACCAGCGATGACCGGGCCAAGATCGAGGGCCAAAACCTGCTGGCATTGCTTGATGCAGTTGTTCGCGATTGAAAGGGCCAAGAGATGGTTGACTTTCCCGTCATTGACACCCACGTACACTTGATTGACATCGACAGGATCAGCTATCCTTGGATCAACGAGTTGCCCTCCCTTAACAAGTCGTTCGGTCTTGAGGATTTCGACGAAGCTTGCGGGCCTGTAGACGTGGAAAGTATTGTTTTCGTACAGGCTGGCGCGGACAACGCACAATTCATCCAAGAAATTGAATGGGTCACATCCCTTGCCGAGGAAGATTCACGAGTGGCTGGCGCAGTGGCGTGGGCGCCTCTGAGTAAAGGCGAGTCCGTACGATCTGACTTGGAGCAACTTGCCCAATTCCCCCTCGTTCGCGGAATTCGTCAGGTAATTGAAAGCGAGTCTGACTTGGAGTTTTGTATCCAGCCCGATTTTATACGCGGCGTCCAGACACTGGCCCTGTTCGACAAGAGCTTCGACATCTGCATTAACCACCTACAACTGAACAACACCATCAAGATGGTTGAGCAATGCCCAGAGGTGCGCTTTGTTCTTGACCATATCGCCAAACCCGACATCAAGAGGCAATTGTTAGATCCATGGCAAGACGAGTTAAAAACGCTTGCTTCCCTACCCAACGTCACGTGTAAGATTTCTGGCATGGCTACCGAGGCTGACCATGAAAATTGGACTCGTGATGATCTTGTGCCCTATATCGATCATGTAATTGAATGCTTCGGGTTCGATCGCGTGATGTATGGTGGCGACTGGCCCGTCTCAACCTTGGCAACTGACTACCCCCGCTGGACCGAAACCTTGCACTGGGTGGTTTCCGGTGCTTCGCACACTGAGCAGCAGCAACTCTTTCGCGACAACGCGGTCCGGATTTATCGTCTTTGATCTCCTTCACCAGACTCTTGGCAGATAACGGAGCCAAGCATGTCCCATGACGCTGAACTTATTCTCGACACCAAATCCAACTTGGGCGAGGGCCCGATCTGGGACAGTTCTCGCCAGTTGCTTATCTGGCTAAATGTATTTTGCAATGAACTACACTTGTTCGACCCCCAGTCGGGGACTGACCGAGTCATTACTTTAGACCAGATGCCCACGGCCGTCGTACCCCGAAGCTCAGGTGGACTCATATTCGCCCTCGAGCATGGCTTTGGCCAGTTTGACCTCGAAACGGAAAAGATTGAATCCTGGTCCGACCCGGAAAGCGATATTCCCGGCAATCGTTTTAACGATGGCAAGTGCGATCCGGCAGGCCGGTTCTGGGCTGGAACCATGCCCTACGACGGGAGCGTGCCGACCGGGGCCCTGTATTGTCTCGATACCGACCGGTCAGTTACAAAGAAAGTGACAGGCATCCGCGTTTCCAATGGCATCGCATGGTCTGCAGACAGCAAGACCATGTATTACGTTGATTCCATGAGCCATGGCGTTGACGCCTTCGACTATGACCTCGACACGACCCATATCGACAACCGCCGGCGTGTCATAGAAATACCCCATGACGAGGGAATACCGGACGGCATCACCATAGATACCGATGGCAACCTGTGGATTGCTCAATGGGGCGGCAAATGTGTAAGCCACTATGACCCAAACACCGGCAGGCTCATAGACAAAGTTGTTTTGCCTGCGACCAATGTCACCGCCTGCTGGTTTGGTGGTCCCAGCCTGGAACATCTGTACATCACCACCGCGCGTTATGCTGTGTCGGAGGAGGAACTTGCCGGCCAACCCCACGCTGGTGGTCTTTTCTGCACAAAACCCGGCGCCAAGGGGTTGCCCTCAATCGAGTATGCCGGGTAAACAATCCCTTCAGGCCACGGCCAATCAGATTTTGCCTGTCCTAAATAGGTTCTTACTGACCTGCTGTCGGAATAATGCGACGCGTTGTGGGTCCTGCTTGGCCCTTTGAGAAAAGTAATTCAAACCCATTGCCTTGCGAGTTCGACTGCTGGTGTTACCGTCAGCAAGATAAATGGTCAGGCAGTGGTGTACCAGCAAGTCCCCCGGTTGGGCCCGCATTACAATCTCATGTTCACGATCGGCCGTGCAAAAATCCGTGATGCCTTGGGAAAAGCCCAGC
>CAUZAW010000102.1:0-9220 GCA_963577735.1 Phycisphaerae bacterium
TGGGGTTGCACCACGTCGCACAGATTCGTCTAAGTTCGCAGAAATATTATGTTTGCGATGATCAGTTTGACACTCTCGTGCATGATCTTTACCGCTGACTGATTCGCGCCTAAAGACCGACACCTGGTTGACACTTTGCGAAGTACACCGGAGCCGTCACGATACTTGGCGGTATAGGTGCCGGCTTCCAGCAATAGCCGATCTTCACCGGCATCAGTGGTCGTTACCTTGACCACACACTTACGGCTGCGGCGATCCGTCCACCGAGCGACCCGCTTACGTTTCCGGTCAGACAACTCGGCGTCCTCCGGCATCGGTTTCGTATACGTTTCTTTGTAGACAGTTCCCATGTCGGTTTACTTTCCAGTTTTGGGGCGACGACATCTGAGCCCGAAATAGGCGGCCAGCCGGTCAGCCATATCCAACCGAAGTGATTGCTCACCTCGAACAAACCTCATCATGCTCTGCCGCTTGACATCCGTTGTCCCGTTCGACCAACCGTAGGGATTCGGATTCAGCCAGACACCGGCGAAGTACTCGCTCCGTTCATGCCCGCCGGAGCCATCCCGCACTGTCCACCGCGAACGAGTAGAGATACGTGCCTAAGAAGGCTGCCGCGATGATGGGTGCGGTTACCGGAGCCCACCAAGCGACCACGAGAGCCACATTCACTCCGAGGACCGCCGTGGCGGTATTGGCTTTTGCACGAACAAGGTGGGGCATGGCGAACGGAATAAGCATCGACGTCGCGTTCAGAAGGTACGCCGCGGCAAGAAACGGAGTGATGTTGAATCCGAAGGAATTCTGGAGAATCGTGAATAGCAGGAGGTGACGCATCAATTCGTTGGTCGGCGTGCCGGCTCCGGCGGCGGGCGAGGCGCCTAGCCGCTGGACAACGCGGATGAGAATCGCCACGACAGAGAGCAGGCTAAGCGCCAGCACGATTCCGCCATAATGGGAGCCGACAACCATTGCGACCAGGCTGTGCGCCGCCGCGTCACACACATTGTCCAATCTGGAGCCGAACGCACTGCGGAGCCCCAGCTTCTTGGCCAGAATCCCGTCCAGATCATCCATGATGTTGTTGAAGACGAGGAGCGGACAGAGATACACGAACGCATCCTCCCGCAGGAGAATGCAGAGCGGCAGCACACCGAGGATCGAAACGATGTTCGGCAGATTGCGGTAAACGGGTTTCAACGGGCTGTTCAAAGCGGGCGATCCAACTTCTCTTCCTCGATCCGCGAGCCGCGCAATGACATATCTCGCCGGTCTGCAGCCACCGGCAAGCTTGGCCGGAGAAGAAAGAAGTGGTTCGTCAACAACGGGAACTCGCGTCCCATGCGGGCGAACAACCAGGGGATCAGCCGCGTGTTCCACGGGTAGCCGAGGCGGAGCCCCCAGTACACAAGGCGTCCGACGACGGGGAGGCACCGGAATCGTTCCGGCACCAGCGCCTTCCATTTCTTGATCAGCTCGCAGCCCATCTGCACGTTGATGTACCCGGTGTTGGCCCGGACGCTCACGACGTCAAAGCCGTTGTCAACGAAGAGGCTCCGGTACGTCTCAACGGAGCGGTAGACGACCTGATACTCCCCCTGAATCGCTTCGATCCCGCGTCGAATGGTGGATTCCCTACACAACACGACGGCCTGCGGTTCGAGGCATGGGATGAGTTTGCGGAACAGTGCCCGAACATCGCGATCGTTCAGGTACATCAACAAACCCCCGAGAAAAACCAACCCGAACCCGTCCGTGGGTCCGAATGCGCCCTTTGGCTTGAAGGCCAACACGTCGTCGTTGTACGTCGTCACATTCGCATAACGTGAACACCGTTCCTTCATCGCTTCGTAAAGTGTTGAGCTGGCCTCGACCGCGGCCACGGTTGCGAAGCGTTGGGCAAAGTATTCGGTCCAGACGCCCACACCACTCCCCAGGTCCAGAACAGACGTATCGGGTCGACGATCGCGTATCATCTCCGCAACCGCATCCAGTTCGCCGCGGAAGCGAAAGCGGCCGGCGCCGGCGGGGAACCCGAACCCGTCCATCATGTAGGGGCCAAGCATCGAGGGCCGAGCCCGCTTCCAGTACGCTTGGACCTTCGAGTAGTCGAGTTGAGGCACCCTTCCCCCGGCGATGGCGACTCCACTCTGGCCGTTGGCTCGATGTGGCAACGGCGCGGTCATGATCCGGCCAAAGGGTGCGAGTGTTGGGTTGTCCGGGGCCCGCACGCGCCGTGAGAATCAAAGAAGATCTTCTCGGCCACTCGAAGATCTTTGATTGTGTCAATCTCGCACCAGCGTCCTTCATCAAAATGGACCGCCTGAAGGGTCAGCGACCTGTCGGCGACCATTTCTGAGAATACGACCTCGTAATAGTCATGAACGCGCCCCGCGGCGATGCGTCGGTCCAGGCGTCGAACCACTTCTTGCCAGGTCTCTGTCGATAGGCTGTACACATTGACAGTCTTATATCCTAGCCGGGATGCGTCAGGGTCGGCCCCTACGCGGAACGACAAGACGCGCCCGAACTCATTGATCGCGACCGTCGTCCCGATCAATTGCGACGAAAAACAGCCGACGGCGATACGATCGCGAACGCGCATCAGACCCAAGAGATGCGAATCGAACACCAAATCCGACTCGATCAGAACGAACGGTTCTCGAATGTGTTCACGGGCACGCCATAGGGAGTAAATGTTGTTCGTGGTGGCGTACTCAGGGCAGTTGACGAAGTCAACGGTGAGCCCCGAAGCGTGCGACTCCAGATAATTGCGGATCTGTTCGCTACGGTACCCGACGACCACGACCAGGCGACGGAAGCCTTGGGCGATTAGGCACGAAACGAGCCGCCCGAGAATGGGGACTCCGCACACTTCCGTGAGACACTTGGGGCAATCGTCCGTCAGCGGCTGCAGGCGCGTCCCCGTACCGGCCGCCAGTAGAAGAGCCGTAGTTATCGGGCCTTCGCCTGTGCCGGGTCGATTCCATCGCGAGGGCAACACATGCTCGCCGTTACGTTGCCCAGATATATAGATCGCTTTATCCATGCACGTACCTTACTCCCTTCAGGGTGTGGGCTCAATTCTGCGAACGCCCGTAGCTGCCGGTGTGCGTCTAGTGAGCCCGCTCTTTGCTACGCATAAAACAGCTAAACGGGACGGAGTCCTCCGACATCCTCAGATGGATGCGTGGCTCCTCGTCCTAGGAGGCAAGGATTATAGCCAATAAACGGCACGGCATCCGAACAGATCACCTCAAAACTTTGGGATGCGGAGGTTGAACTGGCGAGAGGACTGAAGGTCCCGCAGATGTGTAAGAAGCTTGAGGTGACCGAGCAGACCTACTACCGGTGGCGAAAGAAGTATGGCGGTCTGTGGATGGATCAGGCCAAGCGTCGATCACGCGTTGAAGATTAGATGAAATACCTGCGGACATGTGTACGCGATGCGTCGAATTTTGCGTCGCGTTTTTTGCCGCCTGTTTGAAGTGGTCTTCCGTTACTTGCAGGTAGTGCTGCACCGCCACGGTCAGACGCGGCAGGTACCGCATGAGGCCCTCATATCGCGATAAAGATTGAAACTTATGGCCCAGAGTCTATAATCAGACGATACGGATGGAAGCGGTGGCCGGCTGCATAAGGGACCACCACAGTAACTAATGGAGACTCCTCATGGGCATTATAGTGACTGAAAAAGCGGTGCGCGAGATCAAAACCATTATTGAACAGCAAGATCTGAACACCGAAAAAGCACACCTCCGCTTGGGTGTGAAGGGCGGCGGCTGTTCGGGCTTCTCGTACGTACTCGACCTGACAGAGCAACAGAACGAAGGTGACGAGATGTTCGAGCAACACGGGATAAAAGTCGTCTGCGATCCCAAGAGCTATCTCTACCTAAACGGCACAACGGTCGACTTCAAGGACGAGGTCATGGGCCGCGGCTTTGTCTTCAACAATCCGAACGCGACGAGCAGCTGTGGTTGCGGAAGCTCCTTCAGTGCATAGTGGTGAATCAAAGGCAATCGAATCTGCAAAGATGACCAGCCCCACCCTCAGCCCCAGGGTGGGCTTTTTTTGAACATAGACAATTGGATCAAGCAGCCACCCACGTGACAACTGCACAACGCATCCAGAACGAATTTCCTCCTGGCTCGACCGGTACCGCTTCGATTGATTCGCTGCTGATCCGTGTTGAGCAGTTCGTCAATCAAGAGCCAATAAAGACGCGATTGGCGACTGTTCTGGGTGCGATGCCCCAACATGTGATACGAGACCTGCTCGAGGACACGCGATTCCGCATCGCACTGGATGATTTCGTACCGGGCCGAGGCCGTACCGTGTGGCTTTCCTGTCCCGCACCGGGGGGGCGCGGCAGTCGTTGCGTCGTGCTCAAACGCCGGCTGGGTGAATGCCCGGAAGCGTTTGCGCATTACGTGATTGCCCACGAACTGGCGCACGCTTACCTACGCAACGGTCCGTGGGGTGCCATCGAAGATCCCGAGCAAGCGGCCGATGCCCTCGCGTCCAGCTGGGGCTTTTTGCGGCCAACTTAGTCAAACATCCCCACCCACTCCTGAGTAACCTGCCCACGTGTTCGACTGTGCTCGTTCGTGACTGCGGTTGATTATGATCAAACTAGGGTGACCCACGACCAGTTTGACCGGCCACTTCATGATCTTCGGATTGTAGTCACAGACCGGTGCAATATGCGATGCACGTATTGCTATAATCATATCCAATATGAATTCGATTTGATGGGGAGCAATGGGTCGGAAGAAATAAGGTTAGTTCGAGCATCTGAGTAACCAAATGGAGTGGTTGTGACCATGCCCATGGATTTGACCAAATTCCGAAAGCTGGTTGCTATGGACGACAGCGATGCGTTGAGTCGCTTTGCCTTAGGGCAAGCGTTGTTTCAACAGGGCGATAGCCCCGAGGCGTTGAACGAGGCAGTTGAGCACCTCATGTTCGCCAACACCAAAGACCCCGATCACTTGGCAACCTACCATATCTTAGGACAAGTGCTGATCAAATTGGGGCGCAAGGATGAGGCACGAACCGTATTAGGGACAGGTTCCACGAAAGCTGGCGATGTAGGTGAAGGCATGGGCCACGATCTCGGGCCAGCGATGGCAAAATTGCTGGAGACACTTTAAAGGCAAAGATTTCGGTGACGGCTGCGCACGAACTGATGATCACGCCATGTACATGGGAAAGAATGCCAGATTTCTGCAGCTGCATAGATGGAGGTCCTCAAAACCTACATGAGCTACAAGCCACCGAAAGATATGCACGCCAATTCTCAGTCACGCGAATTGGAAATAACATGGAAACCAGACCATATCGGCTACTATCCGTACAGAAACCTCCGCCTCGTTTGCCCCTGTGCCGGGTGTGTCGACGAAATGACCAACAAGCGCATTGTCGATCCGGCGACCATCCCGGAGGACATCTTAATTACTAAAATGCAACTGGTCGGCAATTATGCGGTGAAGATTGTGTGGTCGGGTGGTCACGACACCGGCCTTTACACATGGAAACGACTTGCGCAGTTGTGCCCGTGTCCTGAATGTGAGCAACAACCAACAACTGGTAAGGTATAACAGGACTGTGGTGGTTGCAGAAGCTCAGGACATGTGGCGAACGCTCGTCAAAAGGACGCTGCGCTGTCTCAGCGTAGACATCTGCATGCTACCGAGGCATGCGTCCACGCATTTGCCACCCCCTTCGTGTCCCCAATTTTGCGTGCAAGAGCAACGAATTCCGGATGCCGACGCCGTTGATCTTGCGGTTGTAGGCAAGCTGGGCCTCTAAATAGTCCTTCAGCACCTCCCACAGCTTGTCCATGAGATGCTTGTGCTGCTTCATCCACTTGCCGCCGTGCGTCTTGCGGATTTCCTGGTCGAGGGAGGCCCGGTCCAGTGTCACCGACTTGGGTTTGGGTGAACCCCTTGGCCTCGTCGAAGCCTTCGAGGTAGTTGTCGGTTTCCTCGTGGATGAATGTACCATAGCGTTGCCTTAATGTTGGATCGCATGAACCTGAGTCGACAATTCAAACAGGCGATCACGGTGCTGGGGTCTGATTGCTGCTCATCGATCCATGATGGTCGCCATGGCTTCGCCAGCATTGCACTGGCAGCGGGTAGAACTCTTCCCGAAGTTCGCGACGCGTTAGGTCATCGCAACATCAGCACGACCAGTGTTTATCTGCATGCCCTTGATGACGGCACGGTGGGATCGATATTCGAGTAATGCGGGAAAGCCGAGGGGACTACGGGGGAAACTCCTCCCTCGGAGGCTATCGATAAGGGTCACGGATCTTTGTGACGAAAATGTTCCCGGGCTATCTGGAGGCTTCATCCGGATGGCCGGCAACGGCGTCGATGATTGTCAGAAGGCTATGCCGCACCGCGGTGGGCAATGCAGGTCAAGTGTCAATCACGCGTTGAAGATCAGGTGGAATGGCTGCGGGCATGTTTGCGTGATGCGTCGCGTTTTCCGCGGCTTCTGATTTCGATGAATACGCCTCATCGGCACAAGCGTTCGCAGAGCCACCTATAGGTTATTGTTCATGCGGCACTTCCATACGGTGCTGGTAGCCTTCCAATCAAGGAGTAAGAGGACTATTCGCCTCTGGAATGGGCCAAGCGTCAGCGTAACGAGGATGCCGTCGTAGACACGCGGGCAGACCACGAAAGATGGACCTGAGCTACGCACAGCGGCTGCCCATGACGCGTGTCGAGACCAGTGATCTGATGGAGAAAATAAAAACCGGTTTGCGGTACACTCGTGGCGGCTTGGACTGCGACATTTACGACGCCAGCAGAAGCTGGGCAGGAAAATCATGGTTCACGTATCCCTTTGGCCTGACTTATCACATCGCGTGGTGCAACCTGAGATGATGGATGCGCCGGATTTGGAGCGGCCCCTGCACACCGAAGCCCTCGATGCGTTGGCCCGTCTGAACCATGCGAGCCGCAGTGTGTCAATCCTGTGGCGTGGCATCGTGCCCCTCATGGCCGGCATGGGGGAAACCCCGCTGCGCGTGCTGGACATCGCAACGGGTGCCGGGGACGTGCCCGTTGGCCTGTGGCGAATCGCGCGGCGCCGGGGGGTAGAGCTGAAGATCGATGCTTGCGACTGCAGTGCCGTTGCGATCGACCACGCGCGTCGGCGGGCCCGCCGATGGGGCGCAAAGGTGCACTTCTTTCAGTGCAACGCCGTTAAAGACACTATTGCCGCCAGCTACGATGTGGTCATGTGCAGTCTGTTTCTCCACCACCTTTCGGACTGCGATGGTTTAGAATTACTGCAAAGGATGGCGGCATCGGCGCGGCGGATTGTGATGGTCAACGACCTGGAGCGCAGCCGCAGTGGTCTCGCACTGGCTTACACGGCCTCAAGGGTGCTGACCCAGTCGCGCGTGGTGTGGGTAGACGCAGTACGATCGGTCCGCGCAGCGTTCACACGTGACGAAGTACGCGATTTAGCCGCCCGGGCTGGATTGGCAAGCGTGGTGGTGGCTTGGCGATGGCCATGGCGATTCATACTGATGTGGAGCCGAACGTGATGGCGGCCTGCGCGAAATGGGACGCTGTGGTCGTCGGTGCGGGGCCGGCGGGCGCGATAGCGGCGCGTCAACTGGGGCAACATGGTGCGTCAGTCCTCCTGGTGGACAGGGCGGCATTCCCCCGTTCAAAGGTTTGTGGTTGTTGTGTCAATGCGTCCGCACTGCGAACACTTGAGAGGATCGGACTCGGTGGTTTACCCAACCGGCTCGGCGCGGTCCCGACAGGCCGATTCCGTCTTTTTGTTCCCGGCCAGAGGATTTCATTGCCCATCCCTCCGGGGGTTTCAATCTCCCGTCGTACGTTTGATTGGGCGCTGGTTCGTGAAGCGACCGTTGCGGGTGTAACGTTTCGGGGGGCCACGAGCGCGGTGCTGGCGTGCGTGGATGATGGATGGCGCTTTGTACGCCTATCTCGCGAGGAAGGCGTTGAAACCGTCGCGGCTCGCGTGGTGGTTGCGGCAGATGGCTTGAACGGGCGCCTGATACGCAATCAACCATCTTTGGCGCCGTCGGTTGACCGTCGCGGCCGAATAGGGGCGGCCGTGATCTGCGACCGCGCCCCCAGCTATTACGAACCGGGCACGATCTACATGGCCTGCGAAAGCGGTGGATACGTGGGATTGGTGCGCCTGGAAGACGGTCGAGCGAACGTTGCCGCGGCCTTGGACCCGCACGTCGTCAAACGGTCAGGCGGGCTGGGGTCTACGACGGCCGGGATTCTTCGTCGTACAGGTTTGCCCCAGATCGAGGAACTCGAACAGAAGCCCTGGCACGGCACAGGAACCTTGACGCGACGGCGGACCGTTCTCGGGGCGCATCGGCTACTCGTGCTAGGCGATGCCGCCGGGTACGTCGAACCCTTTACCGGTGAAGGCATGGCCTGGGCGCTGGCGTCAGCCGACGCGGTCACCGCGCCGGCGCTGCAAGCGATCGCATGCTGGCAACTAAAGATGGTAGCGATATGGACCCGAAGGCACCGTCAACTGATCGGCCGGCGACAGCGGCTGTGTCGCTGGCTACGCCTGATCCTCCGCTACCCGAATCTGATGGGCGCAGCGATGTGGCTCCTTCGCATCGCCCCTGCCCTCGCCTATCCGATCACGCACATGATCAATGCGCCGCTGGTCAGCGGTTCGACCGGGCCGCCACAATTTCTGTCAGGTAAGGAAAGCTGCTGATGGCAATGGATCTTTTGAGTATTGCCACGGCCCTACCGCAGCACGATGTGGCCCAATCGGCGGCAGCTCGTTTCGCCGAACCGTTGTGCTGCAACGCCGTGGAGCACCGGCGACTGCTGCCCGTGCTCTACCGCCGCACGCGGGTCGATCGTCGATCGAGTGTGCTGCTCAAAGAGGGCAACGGCTCAGGTCCGGTGCAGGATTTTTATGCCCCGGCCGAAGATGAAATAGGCAGAGGACCGACCACGCACGAGCGCATGGCGCGGTACCATCAAGAAGCTCCACGCTTGGCTCAGCGCGCTTCCAGCGCTGCTTTGACCGGCGCCGGTGTCCAAGCGGACCGCGTCACGCATCTGATTACCGTTTCCTGTACTGGATTTGAGGCGCCCGGGTGCGATATTGCATTGATCAAGCAGCTTCCTCTTCGCCCGAATGTGGCGAGGACGCACATTGGGTTTATGGGTTGCCACGG
>CAUZAW010000103.1:0-9190 GCA_963577735.1 Phycisphaerae bacterium
AAGCCAGGCGATGAGGGATACGTGTCCCCGGTAACTGCCATGCCGGGTGGTGTCCGATGACCAATATGGAAAGTCAACGGCCTGCAGGTCGGGTTGCGGCTGGTCATGATTGGCTGTGTCGAAGATTAGCAGGAACACTCCACCGATGAAAATGAAGAACATCAACTTCATTGAAAAGCACATAGAGAAAATAGTCTTGGCAATTGCCGTGATTTTTTTCCTGTCGGCATTGTGGTTTTTTGTGTTCAACTCGTTTTCGCTGGAGATAAGTTCCAGTGGCGGGCAGAAGCGTGTGTCGGTGATGGAAGTTGAAACAGAGATTCGCGTTGTGGCTAAGAAACTGGACGCTGCACTGAAGGACTCCAAGAGTCCGCTAAAGCAACTCGCCATCCAACCCTATGCCCAGCAGTTTGCCGACCGTCAGGACCGATCGGTGATCGAGCACAAGGCCTATTCGATGCCCTTAGGCGAAGGCGGCTTAAGGCAATCGGACATCGAGATTGATTTTGGTGGGCATAGGCAGTTTCTGGTGGATAGGCCGGCTGCGCCGCAAGAACTCAAGGTCAAGTATGGACGGGCTGTATTTCTGCCGCCGGACCAGATGCTGGAGGAGATCATGAGGCGGTATGACGATGACGCCCATGAGCGGGACGACTCACCGCGCCAGGCCTTGGCAGAGTACGCGGCCTTGGGGACACAGACGTCGCCGCGAGACGTGAATTATGTGAGCGTCGAGGCTGAGTTCAACATGAGCCAGTGGGTGGCGCAACTTCAGTCAGCGCCGCGGGCCAATCGCGTTCATGACGGTTGGTGGCGTAGTCGACAATTACTGACTGATGTGGTGCTTGAACGTCAGTCACGGGACGCTAGCAGCGGGCAGTGGGCCGATGATACCGTGGTGGCGCCGCTGCCCGACGCGCTGAGTTTCAGGCACATGTATGATCAGGCGTTCGATTGGGATCGTCAGGACATTTCCGATCGTCTTAATCAAATCCAGCTTGCTCAGGACCAGATTACCCAGCCACGATTCGCCCCTCTTACCAATTCGCTCGTGTGGTTTCCGCCCGGTGAGGTTCGCGACGATCTGACGCCCACTCAACAGCGGGAACTACGCGCTATTCTTAATGAGATCGAGTTCCTTGAAAGGCGGCGAAGTAACTTAAAGCGGCGGCTGGATAGCCGCAAGCTCAAACCGAAAACCGCCACGTCAGACAGGCGGTATGACCGTGACTCAATCCGGAGGTTAAAAAAACCAGCGTTGAAAAAACAGAACGCATCCGGCTCTGACGCTCCTGTGTCAGCCAAGGGCCGTGAGAATATCCGGAAGTTAGAGGATCAATTGAAAGCAATTGATTTTGATCTTGAAGAGGAGCGGGCCAAAAAAGATGAGCTGTTAGGAGAGGAAGTTGTGAGCCTTCCTGGACAAAGTAATAGCAAGGAGGGGCCAATCAGGAGGTCCGGTTTTGGCGAAAACATGCCGTGGTCTAATCCTTCTGGCGGTGGCTTGGTGACGTCTGGAGACGTCAAGGACAAGGCGTATAAAATCAGGGTATGGGTCCACGACCTGATGGTAGAGCCGGGGGTAACCTATCGTTATCGCCTGCGGGTTCGCGTGATGAATCCGCTGTTTCGCCAGCAACGCTTAACCGAACGGCAAAAAGCGGAAAACTACAATCGTCTGTCACTGGACTCTCATGCCACTGTCTGGTCGAAACCAGTTCGCATTGATCCGCGATTGCAGTTTTTTGTAGTTGATACAGACCGGGTTATTCGCCAGGCTACGGTCGAGGTCTATTGCATGTTCAATGGCCAAAGGCAGATGGAGGCGTTCAAGGTTGTGCCGGGCGACACCATCGGTAGCACCGTTCATTGGCCGTTCAACGGTGAGTCGCGAGCAGTAGACATGCAGATCGATGCGTTGGTGGTGGACGTCAGCACATCGACGCGTCTGGGTATCATGGGCAACCATACCATGTTGCTTTACTACGACCGCCTTCGCCAGCAACTCGACCAGCGGTTCGTGGCTGATGATCTGAAAGATCCGAATTTAATCAGGTTGCAAAACGAAGTGTCACAGGCGAGAGCTGAGGAGAAAGACCAATCAGTCCATGCCGGTTCCCGTTGGAGGGACTGAACCCGCCGCCAGTAACGTCCTCTAGCGGTTTCCCGATTCGTCCAACTGTAGGCCGGCTAGGGCGGCAGGCACATCAGGGGCGAATTCAAATACTTTGTCCAGGCCCGTTGTCATAAAGACAACCCAGACCAAGTCAGCGATTCCCACAAGCCGCAACTTGGCCTCGTGGTCGATTGCCTGTTTGCGCAGGCGTAGCAACTGGGAGAGATTAGAACTGGTCAATTGGGAAATGGCGGAGAAATCGATGATGTAACTGGGTCTCGCATTGGCATGGGCTGTGTCATGTTGCAGTGAAACCAGATCATCTGACAGGTCAGGTTCGCCGGCTAGCTTCACGATCCAGATGTGATCCGACCACTTTTCAACAGGCATGGAGTCTGATCCCGTTACTAGTCGTTGCCATTGTCGTCAGCTATGCGGGCTACGGCGGCCAATGTGTCATCTTCATTAAGGTTGATCACGCGTACCCCCTGGGCGCCGCGACCAGTTTGACGTACCGAATCTCCCTCGATACGTACGATCATGCCTCGTCTGCTTATCAGCACCAGGTCGTCGTGCGAGGCTGTGGTGATCAGTCCCATGACCTTGCCGTTACGTTTGTTAGTGACGATGTCGCGTCGTCCTTTGCCGCCACGGCCCTGCGTCCGTGTCGACCCGTCTTCTGACCGCACCAGATATTCGCTCAACATCGTGCGCTTACCAAATCCCTTGCTGGTTACGGTCAACAGATGGCGGGGGTCATTCGCTTCAATGCTGACAAGTCCGACAACGCAGGCGTTGGCGGACAGTCCGATGCCCTTGACACCGCTGGCGTTACGGCCCATGGCGCGGACATCATTTTCGTGGAACCGAATGGCCATGCCCGTGCTGGTACCCAGCAGCACGTGGCCGTTGCCGCTGGTCCAGTTGACGCCGATCAGTGAATCATCCTTACGTAGGTTGATGGCATTGATCCCCGATTTATGCACGTTGCGATAATCCTTCAAGGCAGTGCGTTTGACCAGGCCGCTGGCGGTGGCGAACAACAGGAACGCCTCCTCCCGCTCGAAATCCTCGATAGGCATCATTGAGCAAATCCGTTCGTTCCCTCGCATTTCCAGCAGGTTGGCGATGGATCGGCCGCGGCTGGTGCGTGATGCCTCGGAGATCTCAAAGACCTTGATCTTGTAAACGCGCCCCGTGTCGGTAAAGCACAGCAGGTCATCGTGCGTTGATGAAACAAACACCTGCTCGGTAAAATCCTCGTCCTTGATGTTGTTGCCAATGATCCCACGCCCGCCGCGTCCCTGCGTGCGGTACTGCTCGACAGGCTGACGTTTAACGTAGCCCCAGTGCGTTACGGTGACAGCTACCTGCTCCACGGGCACGAGTTCGGCAATGTTCAGTTCGCCCACTTCAATGTCTGCAAACTGCGTACGACGCGGTTGGCCATACTTGGCTTTTAATTCAAGTGTGTCGTCCTTGATCATCTGGTACACACGCTGTTCATCCCCGAGAATCTCCTCGTATCCCTCGATCTGGGTCAGTAGCTTGGCATAATCGTTTACCAGTTGTTCAATTGCTAGGCCCACCAGTTGAATCAGTTGCAGCCTGCCGATGGCCTCGGCCTGTGAGCGTGACAGGCGGGCGTCTTGGTCGGCGGACTGACCGAGAAAACGGTCGGGAATCTGCTGGGCATGGGGATGGTCGGGCGCGATACGAAAGCCGCGGGCAAGGAGCTTATCGATTGCCTCTTCGCGTGTGCGGCAGGAGCGGATCAGATTGATCACCTCATCGATGTCGCATACAGCGTAAATAAGACCTTCTATCCGGTGCGCTTCTTGAAGCGCTTCACGCATGCGGTGCTGTGTGCGGCGGCGTATTACCTCTATGCGATGTTCGATGAAGTACTGGATCAACTCCTTGACCCCAAGCGTGCGGGGCTGGCCCTTGACCAGGGCAATATTGATGATGCTGTACGTCGATTGCAGCGGCGTCATCTGGTAAAGCTGGTTTTCAACCACGGTGGCGTCAGCGCCGCGTTTCAGGTCAATGACCACGCGCATTCCGCTGCGGCCGGACGATTCGTCCACAATATTGGAGATTTCCGTGATCTGATCATTCTTGCGGGTTTCGACGATCTTGGCGATAATTCCATCATTTTTTGAAGTTTGGTAGGGGATTTGCGTGACTACGAGTCGGTTGCGGCCTTCGCTGGCACTTTCGTGTTCGATCTTGGCTCGCACTGTGATGCGCCCTCGCCCAGTGGTGTAGGCGGCGGCGATCCCCTGTCGGCCGCAAATGGTGCCACCCGTCGGAAAGTCGGGCCCAGGTACGATCTGAATCAAATCAAGTATGCTGATTTGTGGATTGTCGATCGTGGCCACGATCGCATCGCAAATCTCCGCGAGATTATGGGGGGGCATACTGCAGGCCATGCCAACAGCAATGCCCGTGGACCCATTGACCAGCAGGTTGGGAAACTTGGAAGGCAATACTGTTGGCTCTTGCATAGACTCGTCATAGTTGGATCGCCAGTCGACCGTGCTGAGTTTGAGGTCTTCAAGCATCTCTATGGCGTGCTGGTGCAACTTTGCTTCGGTGTAACGCATGGCAGCCGGCGGATCAGGGTCGATTGATCCGAAGTTGCCCTGCTTGTCAATCAGGACATGGCGCATCTTCCACGACTGGGCCATATTGACCAGTGTGGGGTAGATGGTTTGCTCGCCGTGGGGGTGATACTTCTTCATTGTTTCGCCGACGATGCCAGCGCACTTGGAGTGCTTGCGCCCCGGCGTGAGATTCAAGTCATTCATGGCTACCAGAATGCGTCGCTGGGAAGGCTTGAGCCCATCGCGCACGTCAGGCAGGGCACGGTCAACGATCGTGCTCATTGCATAGGTCAGATAGCTGTCGGCCAGCTCCTGCTCAATCGGTAGATCGATCAATGTGCCCCGCTGCTCGCCGCCATCGTTGGATTGAGTTGCTGAGTCTGTTTCATCCATGTCATTCTGTTCCGTTTTGCCGCCTACTGGTAGGATGGATTGTAGCTTGAACTTGGTTGTTTAGCGACTCAATATCTGTACATATCAGGCCTATCGATTTTTCTTTTGATCGTTTGAATCAGCATAGATCAATTACCTGTACCGTTAAAGATACTTCCGTGAGACAAGCTGGGTTTGGCCTGTTGGAAAAAGATGTGATTGCTTTGAGGTATCACTCAATAGCATGTAATATTCGCCAGCTATGTGCTAATGCCAGTTGCATGTCTGGCCTGATGACGGTATCAATCGTATTTAATGGAAGCGGGTATTGTTGGCATTCCGTACATTGGAAAGACGATGTTATTCAATGCGCTGACCGCGTTAGGTGTGAAAAGCGAGGGCGGGGCAGGCAGGCCCAATGTGGGCATAGCGCAGGTGCCTGACCTGCGTCTGGAAACGATCAGCCAATACATTGATACAAAGAAACTTGTACCTGCGACCATCCATCTCGTGGATGTGGCCGGGCTGGTGGCTGGTGCCAGCAAGGGTGAAGGGGTTGGGAACAAGTTCCTTTCACATGTACGCAACGTTGACGCTTTAATACACGTGGTGCGGTGTTTTGACGACCTAGGCATTCCGCACGTGGCCGGTGCTGTTGATCCCGTGCGTGACATCGACCAGGTGGATACTGAATTGATGCTGGCTGACCTGGAGCAGGTCGAGGCGATGCTCGATAAAGCACAGCGTAACGCACGCACCGGCGATCGGGAGGCAAAGTTGCGCCTGCAAGTCATCGAGGCGTGCATCGCCGCCCTAGGTGAGGGCAGGCCCGTGTCAAGCCTGATGGGCAGCGGCGGCCTGTTGGACTGCGTCGAAGGTCGCGACGTCATCAAGAGTAGCGCTCTTTTGACGGCCAAGGCGGTATTGTATGTCGCTAATGTTGGCGAGGATGATCTAGATGGTCAAAGCGACTACGTTAAGCAGATGGCCGACTATGCAGCAGAACGTGATGCCGCGGTTGTGCCTGTTTGTGCCAAGCTTGAGGCTGAGTTGACGGAACTGGACAAATCTGAGCGTGCGGAAATGCTCGAGGCGCTGGGGTTGTCCGAGCCGGCCTTGGATGTACTGGCCCGAACGATATACCAGGTGCTGGGTCAGCAAAGTTTTTTCACGGCCGGACCCAAGGAGATTCGCGCTTGGGCCGTGCCCGCCGGAGCCCGGGCGCCTGTAGCTGCGGGTGTAATCCACAGTGACATACAGCGCGGGTTCATTCGCGTGGAAGTCCATACGGTCGGTGATCTGGAAGAACACAAAAGTGAAGCTGCCATCCGGTCCGCCGGAAAGTTGCGTACGGAAGGCAAGAACTACGTCATGCAGGAAGGCGACGTGTGTCACTTCCTGTTTAATGTTTGAAAGCTAGGCTACATACCTGCCCGGGCTGATGATGGCATCGGGGTCAAGTGACTGTTTGATCCGGCGGCAGGTGGACCAGAAACTTGAATCATTGGCCCGTAGTTTTTCAAAGCCGCCGGGGCCGGTGCGGTAGGGGGGATAACCACTGCTTAAAAGTGTTTGCATCAACTCATCGTGGCAGTGTTGGGCGCGTTCAACTTGGCTAGGGTTTTGCCGATCGAAGCTGATGTTGCTGACAACACACAGAGCGCGATCGGTCACTAGCGTCATTGTGACGGGCATGTCAAACCCGTGTTTGTTGAAGATCGGTTCCATCAAGTGCACGAGCGTATCCCCGTGTTGCCCCTGGGCTGGGGCGACAGGTGAAACCCAGATTAAACCAACCGACCGATCCAGCGGATCGGTCGTTCCCATGGCGCCAAGTTGGGGCATATGCCAGGCTATACTGGGCAGGAACGCGTCGGTCGGTTGCCCTTTGAGTAGTTGATAAACAGGTTCAATAACCTGAAGCGTTTTGCTTAGCCTTCGCACGGGATCGATGGTTCGCAGCAATCGGGTTGCTCGTTTGGCCAGGGCGAGCTTGCGGTCACTGAGAAAGACCACGTGGAACGGGCGCAAGGTACGTCTAATGGCCTTACGCATTGCGCCCATGGTGATGTGGCTGCCATAGATCGCACCGCTGACGTTCCAATGGCCGATGCCGAGTTTCCGGACCAACTGCCGGCGCGTTTCGCTATCGAGCATCTGGCCCCGTTCGTCGGACGCCATGGGATGGCTGATTCTCGACGACATCACCCGCAGATCGTTGGCTATGTGTACTGCGCTGGTTACCAGCCCGCTTAGCCGCAACTCACGCAAGCGGTCCGTCAGACCGGCAAGTGCCTGGGCTGACTTGGCCTTAACGAAAAATGCCTCGAAGGCCTGCGGTCTCCTGTTGAGCCAGATGCCGGCCCGGGTCACAATGCCGAGATTAGATTGGGAAAACAATCCGTCGAGTACCGGGCCAACGCCGTAAGGATAGCAGTGTGCGGCATGGGCCGCGTAGTGTCCAAAACCTGTTTCTAGCATGTTGCCATCTGCCAGCACAAGCTGTAATCCGCAAGTAGCACGAAAATGATCGCCACAAGGCGTGTGGCCGAAGCCGCGGTCAAGTGCGTTGCCCACAATACTCGCTTCCAGCCCAGCTCCCGTTGCGTCCATCCACAAGTCAGGATGATACCCTTGCAGATATTCGAACAACTGACCTTGCGTGACACCTGGCTCGATGACGGTATAGGCAAGCTCATCATCCACCGAAACGATGCGGTTCATCCGCTGCAGATCAATAATCACCTGTCCGTCAGTGGCCGGACAGGCGTTGCCATATCCATAGTTGCGCCCGCGTGAAATTGGATGAAGCGACACGCCATGTAAGCCGGCAATCTTGACGATGGTCTGCACCTGGGTGGCGTTGAGAGGATAAAGCACCGCCCCGGGCATGGAACTGGCTGGCAGGGTGGTTCTGGCATAGCGTTCCAGCGTAGTGATGTCTGCGGCGACGGCTCGCTTGCCCAGCGCCTGCTGCCATTGGCAGACAGCTGACAACAGCGAGTTCGCATGCGAGTTCACGCTATGGGTCGTAGGGCTAACGGCGGTATTTGTGATCATGGTCGATCAATACCCAACGTATTTGAGCGTGCTGAAATAACAGCCAACACCGGGTTATCGGCCTGATTGAGGGGCAACTGAAGTGAGCGTTCAAGGCCTTTTGAGCAACTGTTCTCTTTGAAGCATTAACTTCAGCGTGTGTGAGACCAGTTCCACCTGTGTTGCATCCATCCTGTTGAAAAAGGGGAGGGCAATGAATCGCTGGGCTATGGACTCGGCAACGGGAAAGTCGCCTTTATCAAATCCAAATTGCTTTCGGTAGAACGGTTGCAGGTGAATGCAGGGAAAGTAGTTGGCCGCTGCGATGTCATGGCGGCGCATGCCGGTGATGATGCGGTCGCGTTCGGACTGTGCATATTGGTCGGACAAACGCACAACGAACGTGAACCAGCTCATATCGTTTGGTGAGTCCACGTTGGGAAGGATCAGGTCATGGCAGTCCAGCAGTTTATGAATGTAGAACCCCGCCACGCGGCGGCGGACATCAAGAATTGTGTCAAGCCGTTGCATTTGAGAGTTGCCCAGCACGCAGGCCAGTTCGGACAGCCGATAGTTGTATCCCAGTCGCTCGTGTGCTAGCCATGCATGTGTAGTACTGTTAGAAGCGTCGGCCTCTTCTTCATCATTGCAAGCGCGCCCCTGGTTACGCATGGACCGGCACAGTTGAGCTAGTCGGTCATCATCGGTGACAATCATGCCGCCTTCACCGGTGGTGATTTGCTTGTTGGTATAGAACGAGAACACGCCGCAGCGGCCAAACGAGCCGACGGGCTGACCTTTGTGTCTGCCGCCGATAGCCTCTGCACAGTCTTCAATCAGGGATATTTCATACTGGCGGGCAATCTGGGACAAGTGATCGATGTGCGTGGTATTGCCGAATAGTTCGACGGCGATGATAGCCCTTGTTTTTTCGGTGATGGCCGCTTCCACTTGGGCTGGGGCGAGGTTGAGGCTGCGGGGATCAATATCTGCGAAGACCGGCTTGGCTCCGACGTGGAGAATGCAGTTGGCCGAAGCAATAAATGACAGTGGC
>CAUZAW010000104.1:0-9151 GCA_963577735.1 Phycisphaerae bacterium
GGTGGGATTGCTGCTTTGGGGCAGATTGCTGCTCAAGCAAGTACCACGTTCCGCTGTTGCCGGCCAACTGGCCAAAGGCGCGAACGCCAGCCAGGGATCATCCGGTAATTTTAGGGTTGCATCCGTACAGCGCCCCAAGGCGTTTGTGAGCTTTCCAAATGATGGCGCGCGCGACAATTTTGCCATGGAGTCTTCCGTTTACGATAAGTTTCGATATGAGTTGGAAAACAATGATCAGGGAAAGTTGCATTCCAATAACGCCGAAATAACAGAAGATACGGATGGGCCGCAATTTAGGCAGGAAGAGTTAACGCTCGATGGCCTAGCGGGCCAGTCTGTTGTGGTAAATGGTCAAGCAGTCAAGCTGGGACAGAGGATAAGCGGCTGGAAATTGATTTGGATTGGTCACCGGCATGTCATCCTTCAAAGGAAGGGCAAGCAGGTGGAACTAAAAATGTGATGGGAAAGTGACCGGTGGGCAGGGAAAAAGCAAGATGAGCAAGTCTACCGCCTGCACCTATTGGTTCGGATTTTTTTGCCTGATGGGGTGGAGTTGCCTCGGTTCGGTAAGTGGCACGGGCGGTACGCAGTTTGACTCACCGTCGGATGCGAAGGAAACCTCCGACGATTCAACTGAAGTCCACAGCAGCAAAATGTCCGTCAGGGGCGCTGGCCAGGAAAAAAAAGAGATAGTTCAGGTCAGGTCGTTCGGCCGTATCGACATCGCCATTGAAGATCAGGACATCACCAAAGTCCTGCAGATGCTCGCCATTCAATCGCAACTGAACATCTTGTCCAGCTCGGACGTGTCAGGCAATGTTTCAGCAGTGCTTTACGATGTGGATTTTTATGAAGCCCTTGACGCTATCCTGCACACCAACGGATTTGGCTATATCGAAGAGGGCAATTTCATCAAGGTGTACACTCTTGAAGAGATCACAGAAATCCAGGAGCATGACAAGAAAATGGTGGCCGAGGTGGTTCGTTTAAATCACTTGACTGCCGAAGACGCCGCCAAGTTTATCGAAGTACTTCTTACGCCAGACAAAGGTTCGATCACGGTCAGCGCCAAGGACCAGGCGGGCTTTGAGCCGACCCTTTCCAGTGGTGGTGAGAAGGCCTGGGCCCTAGTGGACACGCTTTTGATCCATGATTATCCGGAAGTGATCGAGGAAATGCTCGAAGTGTTGCGAGAACTAGATGTCAAGCCTCGGCAGGTGCAGATTGAGTCGACCATTCTCGAAGCGCGACTAAACGAAGATAATGCCTTTGGTGTGGATTTAACTGTATTGGCGGACTTCGCGTTGGGCGAGTTTACCAATCCGCTAAGTGCCATCACGGATCTTGCCACCGCTGCCGTCGGTAACAACGGCCAAGCGATCCAAACCACAGTCGGCAACGCCACAGGCGGCAAATCGAGCATGCGCGGCGGTATTCTCACCCATAACTTTGCCGCCTTTATTCGGGCCTTGGATGAGGTAACTGACACCACGGTGATCGCCAATCCCACGTTGCTCGTGCTCAACCGCATGCCCCAGAAGCTAATTTCCGGCGAAAAGTTGGGATACATCAGTACTGTACAGACCGAGACCTCAAGCACGCAGACGGTCGAATTCCTGGAAGTGGGCACGCAGATGACCGTACGCGCATTCATCAGCGGTGACGATTTCGTTCGCATGGAGTTAGTTTTAGGTATCTCAGAGGGCGAAGTGCGTAACGCCGAAGGGTTTGTCATTCCTGATGAAACAACCAACGAGCTTATTTCCAATGTGATCATTCCCAGTGGTCGAACATATGTGCTTGGTGGCCTGTTCAAGGAAGACACGACCATCTCGCGCAGCCAGGTGCCCGGGGTCGCCGGGCTGCCGATTATCGGTTCGGCCTTTAGAGGCCAGGATGATACGGTTGCCCG
Source organism: Phycisphaerae bacterium (assembly GCA_963577735.1). Taxonomy (GTDB): domain Bacteria; phylum Planctomycetota; class Phycisphaerae; order Phycisphaerales; family Phycisphaeraceae; genus CAUZAW01. Next base: position 1,913 of record CAUZAW010000104.1, read on the forward strand.
TTCGGAGGTGATATTTCTGATCCGTCCGACGGTTATGCGCGATGAGAACCTGGTCAAGATCGGCCATGACGCCGGTCATGATGTAGAACGGGTGCGAGCTGGTACCCGGGAGGGGTTGCTACCCTGGTCTCGCACGTTGTTGACCGCGTCCCACATACGTGATGCGCGCGGTTACTTGGCGGAAGGGAAAACGGACAAAGCGTTGTGGTCGATCAACATGGCGTTGACGCTTGACCCGACGGCCGTCGAAGCGCTTCGGATGAGAGAAGAACTAAACCGCAAGAATATGTATTGGCCAGACAGTGGAATCCTTCAGAAGGTATTTGAGTCGGTCGTTGACCAGGTCATTGCCGATAAAGCAGCGCAGGCTCCCGGGGGCCATGAGCAGATCGATAAAGCCGCCGCAGTGGCAGCCCAGTAGACAGGAAATAGTTTAAGGTGAGTCGGTTTGGACCGCCGATGACGCTTGCCATCTAGGAACTCTGTACGATGAACATGCGAGTTGTCCGATTATTTACTTATGCACTGGTTGGGCTGATTGTACTTGGCTTTGCTGGTTGTTCCACCGGCCAGCACGGCCGCAATGTGGAAGAGGCCAATAAACGGATCAATACCCAGCGTGCCAACATCATGTTGCCGCTGGCCATTGAGCAGTTTGAAACCGGCGACCTAGATGAAGCGTTGCGCACCACCAGCGAGGCCTTGCGTAACGACCCGGGAAACGCGGCGTTTTACATTCTAGCTGGGCGCATCGCCATGGAACAGGGCAAACTAGAGCGTGGGTTGCACCTGCTTGACCGCGCTATTGAACTAAATCCAGGCTTGCCCGACGCCCATTACTATCGGGGCATCGTCTTCCAGCGGTGGCAAAGGATCGATGAAGCTCGCCAGTGCTATCAGCGGGCGTATGACCTCGAGCCCGATCAGCCTGCATACTTGCTGGCCGTTGCAGAAATGCTCGTGGCCAGTGATCTTGCGGATGAAGCGTTGCAGATGATTGAATCAAAGCTGATCTATTTCGAATACAAGCCGGGCCTCAATGCGGCGGTCGGTGGACTCTACATGATGCGCCGCGATTTTTCCAAAGCCATTAAATATCTATACGAAGCCCATATGCTTGAGCCTGATGACGCACGGATGCTTGAGCAGCTGGCGATGGCTGAGTTGGCGGCGGGGCAAGCCAGCCAGGCGGTGCGACACCTGGAACAACTCACGGGGGACCCGGTAAATAGCCATCGCAATGACTTGCGCCGCACCTTGGCGAGCGCGTATCTGCGGTCAGGACGAATTGGTGATTCCAGAGATATATATAAGCGCATGACGCGCAAGGATCCGTCCGACGTCGAATCATGGATCAACCTAGGAGAGATTGCCTGGAGGGGTGGCGATATTGCCAGCACGCTTGTCGCCGCCAATCAGGTGATGAACTATGCGCCACAACGGCCAGCAGGATACCTGCTGGCAGGTCTGGTCTGGCAGAAACGCAATCAACATGATCGCGCACTGACGTTTTTCGAAAAGGCGTACGCAGCGGCACCGGACAACGACATGGTTGTTCTGCTAAAAGGCATCGCTCACCAATATGTGGGCAACAGACAGCAAGCCTTCTTGGCGTTTATGGAAGCGATGCGACGAAATCCAAACAATGATCGTGCCCGGCAGTTACTAAGTCATATTGGCGCAACCAATTAAAGTGGGTGTCAGGTAAAACGCGACGCCCTTGCTCGGGCGTAGGGCGATGGATTTTGCCAAATGACACAGCGTCGCTTCGGTCAAGGGACATATGATCGTGTCAGCAATGTGTCGCAGGTGCAGTTTATCGACTTCAAAGACCTGAAAGCCTTGTTGTGGTTGCAGGATAGATCCACTGGTTTTACGGGGGTCCAATTATAGTAAGCGGATAAGATCAGACGTCCAGATCGCCCGCGTCCTGTGCCCGCTCCATGATGAAGTGAAACCTGGCGGACGGGTCTTTGCCCATCAGTTCCGATACGACCCGGTCGGTCTCCAGTCCGTCGGTGATGTTGATGTGCAGCAGTCGGCGTTTTTTGGGGTCTAGTGTGGTCTGCCATAGCACTTTGGGCATCATCTCGCCAAGGCCTTTGAACCGGGTGATCTGCGGCGTGGTTCGCTGGCCGTGTTGCTTGGTCACTTGGTCGCGGCTGGCATCATCGTGTGCCCAGTGTGTCTGATTGCCGATGTCGATGCGATATAACGGCGGGCATGCCAAGTACACTCGGCCCGCTTCGATTAGCCGCGGCATGTATCGGTAAATAAAAGTCAATAGCAGTGTACTGATATGATGACCATCGGAGTCGGCATCCATCAGTAGAATGATTCGCCCGTAGCGTAGACGGTCGAGTTGGAAGTTTTTGCCCAGGCCGCATCCCAGTGCCGTAACGACGTCGGACAACTCTTTGTTGTCGAGCACCTTGGCCAGTGACGCTTGCTCAGCATTGAGCACTTTGCCGCGCAGGGGCAGAATTGCCTGAAAACTACGGTTGCGGCCCTGCTTGGCACTGCCGCCGGCCGAATCGCCTTCCACGATAAACAATTCGCTGTCCGCCCCCGGGTGAGTGCAATCGCTGAGTTTACCCGGCAGATTCAGGCGTGTGCCGGCAGTGCTTTTGCGTGTGACCTGTGCTGACGCGGCCCGTGAGGCCTCGCGGGCCCGTGCAGCCAGGAAGATTCGCGCCATGATCGCCTCGGCCGTAGTACGGTTGTGGTTCAACCAATGCTCCAGTGACGGGCGTACCGTGCTGTCCAGTATGGCCTGAATGTCCGGGTTATTTAGGCGGTCCTTGGTCTGGCCCTGAAACTGTGGATCGGCCATGAAGATGCTTAGCACGCCCGTAAGCCCTTCGCGGATATCCTCGGCCGCGATAGTCACGCCCTTGGGTTGCAGCTTGTGCGTTTCGATGTAATTGCGAATTGCCTTGGTCAGTCCACTACGTATCCCCGCTTCATGTGTACCGCCCGAAGTTGTGGGAATGCCGTTGACGTAACTACGCAGATGCTCGTCCGTGGATTCCGTCCATTGGCAGATCATGGTGATCCGATGCCCATCGTCCTTCTCTAATATAAATGCCACATCATGCACCGCCCGGGCGTTTCGCTCGCGAAGTATCTGTGCCAAGTAATCGCATAGCCCGTTCTTGTGTTCGAACACGTGTTTCTGCTTGTTGGTCTGGTCGTCAAAGGTGACCTTGACACCCTTGTGCAGAAAACTGACCACCTCCAGTCGCTCACGGATCAACTCGGAGTTGAATTCGGTTTTTGGAAATATCTTGGGGTCGGGGTGAAAGAATATGCTCGACCCAGTACCACGCGTCGCTGGCCCCTTGCCCAGCCGGGTCACCGCTTTACCGAACTTGAACTTCTGCTGCCATTTGTGTCCATTTTTCTTGACAGTGACGATCATTTCTTTGGACAGCGCATTGACGACGCTGGCTCCAACGCCGTGCAGTCCGCCAGAGGTGGTGTATTGGTTGCCCCCAAATTTGGCCCCGGCGTGCAGGGTGGTGAGGATAATCTCTAGTGCCGGTTTCTTGAATTTGGGATGTTTATCAATGGGGATGCCCCGACCGTTGTCCGTCACTGTCACCGAGGTCCCGTCTTTGTGGAGCATCACACTGATCTCTGTCGCGTGGCCGTTCATGGCCTCGTCAACGGCGTTGTCCACGATCTCCCACACCAAATGATGTAACCCCGCGCTGCCCACGCCACCGATGTACATGCCCGGTCGCTTGCGCACCGGCTCAAGGCCCTCCAGCACAGTGATGTCCTTGGCGGTGTAAGTTACGGTCATTACCTCTGGTCCTCCAATAGTGCAGGCGGAGGTACTTTCTCCAGCACGATCCGAGTAATGCTACCTCGTTTCATAATTTCACGGCCCTTGCCGCCGCGCCCGATGACTTCATACTTCGCGGTACTTATCTTGCGGTTACTGCCTTGGCTGGTCACCACCTCAAGCAGGTCACGATTACCGGTTGACGCCTTAAAGCCCAGCAACCTGTCATCCTTAGCCACCTTAATAAGGATCACGCCCCGCCCCGGTCCGGCCAGATAGTTGACTTCTTCTGCGTTACACAGAATCGCACGCGCCTTGCGCGTCACGGCAATAGCAGTTTCATTGCCGAAAATGTTTGCGACCGCGACGATTTCGTTGCCCTTGGAAGCGCGTGCGTAGCGGCGCCCGTTGCGCGTGCTGGGTTCAACGAAAGGTTCGAACCCGAAGCGTAGACTGTACCCGTCACTGCTGACCGCGATGGCGTGCGATGGTGGGGCATGCTCCTCGTCCGGAGGCATAATGTCACCTATGACGCGAGGATCAAGGCTGAAGGCAGCGACGATCCGTTCGCCGTCCTTGAGTTTGAATCGCTTTTGAATCGGCTCGCCGTGGCCGGTGGTGGCAGCGATGTCAATGATCCGGCAGGTATAGGCCGTGCCGAAGTTGGAAAAAAAAACGCATGTCGAACGGGTTGAACCGGCAAAGGCAGTGAGAATGCTGTCGCCCTCGCGCAGTCGTGTGGCCGACGGGTCCTTGATCTCCTTTTGACGTTTGACCCACCCGTCTCTGGTGACCAGCACATGAGTATCTTCGTCAACGATAAAGTCATCGGAGGTAAACTGCGGTTCCTCGGCCACGGTAGAGATGATGCTGCGCCGCGGATCGTTGTGTCCATGAATCTTGCGGATGTGTTCAATCTCATCGCGCACGATCTTCCATCGCCTGGATTCGCTTTTGAGCAGTTTGCGGATTTCCGTTGCCCGTCGCCGCTTTTTTTTCAACTCATCACGAATGACCTGAATTTCCAGCCGGGCCAAGCGATACAGCTTCAACTCCAAAATCGCATCGGTCTGCTGCTCGTCAAGTTTGAATTGCTTGATGATCTTAGCTGCTGCGTCGGCTTTGCCGTCCGAGCGGCGGATGATCTTGATCACCTGGTCCATCGCGTCGAAGACGGTTTGGAATCCTTCAAGGGTGTGTACCCGCAGGCGCATCGCTTCCAACTCGTGTTCGAGACGGTTGGTGACAACATTGAGTCGGAAATGTAGGAAATGGTGCAAAACTTCGCGCAGATCGAGCCGCTCGGGTCTACCCACCTGTGGGTCCTCCGTCGGCACCAGGCACGTCAGGTTGACGTTGAAGCTGATCTGTAGCGGCGTATGGCGGAACAGATATGCCATCACCTTCTGTTCGTTGGCGTCTTTTTTCAATACCAGTTCAATGCGTACATCGTCGGCCGAAATGTCGCGGACATCGATTAGTTGGGGCAGCTTGTGACTGATAGCCACTTCGGCCATGTGTTCGACCAGTTGCGATTTGTTAACCGTATATGGCACGGACGTGATGTAGACGGTCTTGTCCGTCCGCGTCACCGGCCCCTTATCCCACGTGGCCCGCAGCTTGACTGGCCCGCTGCCGGTTGAATAAATCTGCTTCAGTTCGCCGGCGGAATTGAGGATCTGTCCGCCGGTGGGGAAGTCCGGCGCTTTGACATACTTGCACAACTGTTGTGTTTTTAACTCTGGGTTGTCCAGCAGTCGGATCAACGCATCGCAGACCTCGTTGAGGTTGTGCGGTGGAATATTGGTCGCCATCCCTACCGCGATACCGGTAGCTCCATTGACCAGCATGTTGGGCAATCGGGCCGGTAGGACAACGGGTTCGGTTTTTGTACCGTCGTAATTGGGCCGAAAGTGCACCGTCTGCTGGTTGATCTCGCCAAGTAAGTCATCGGCGACACGTGCCAGGCGGCACTCGGTATAGCGCATTGCCGCCGGCGAATCACCGTCAAGCGAGCCGAAGTTTCCGCTGCCGTCCACCAACGGCACACGCAGTGAAAACGGCTGGGCCATGCGTACCAGAGCATCATAAATGGCTTCGCCGCCGTGTGGGTGATACCCGCCCATGACGTCGCCGATCACCTTGGCGCACTTGCGGTGTTTTGCGTCCGCGGTGATCCGCTGCTGCCACATCGTGTAAAGGATGCGGCGCTGCACCGGCTTGAGCCCGTCGCGTACATCGGGTAGCGCTCGGCTGGTGATCACGGATAGCGCGTAGTTGAGGTACCGTTCCCGCGCGGCTTCATGCAGGGCGATGGGTTGGCCGTTGCTCGGCACATCACTACTCTCGGCTTCAAATAGCGATCGCTGGCTCTGTTTGGTCTGGCGTTTGCTCAAAGGGGCAGCCCTCCCTGACTATCTGCTATAAAAATAGGGCCAATCCTCGGGTAAAACAAGCTGTCGTGGAATGACGCGATCGCATACCCTGTACCTATGCAACGTGTACTTGGTATCGACCCTGGCCTGCGCAATACCGGTTACGGCGTGGTTGATCTGGCCGACAACGTGTTGGAACCGAGTCTCATTGAGGCCGGCGTGTTGATCCTCGACCACAAAAAGTCACTCGAACACAGGCTAGATCAGTTGCACCGGGACCTGGATGCGCTGATCGACGAACATCAACCCCACTGCCTAGCAGTCGAAAAACTTTACGCCCATTACCGTCATCCCAGCACGGCTATTCTCATGGCCCACGCGCGAGGGGTCATCTTACTTTGTGCCCGCCAGCACGCCCTGGACGTCGATCATCTACCGTCAACGGAAGTGAAAAAAGCAGTCACCGGCTATGGCCATGCATCGAAGCTGCAGGTTCAGTTGGCGGTGCAAAGCCAATGCCGACTGGACCAGCCGCCCAGCCCCCCCGATGTGGCCGACGCCATCGCCATCGCATTGACCCATGCCCGCCGCCTGGCCACACAGCGGCTGTAGCTTGACCAGCCAGCGTTATATACACCTATCACCAGAGCTGAGCGTTGCCCAGTGTGTCATTGGCTGGTTTTTTAACGACGTTTCCTGCCGCCTGAGATCGTGGGCGATCCAGGATGGGATGGGCAGATTCTCGCAGATACGCTGGATGGTCTTGCGTGGCAATGGGTTCGGACCCGGGGCTGACCGCGGAAGCGGCATTGCTACCTTGGCGAGATTAACCGAGTTTGTGTTTGCCGTTGCTGCAAGGGCCGTGACCATCGTTTGGCCGGTTCCGGTAGCGTTTGATGAAGATGGTCAACGACTTAGCCCTGTTGTCGGGGTACAGGATTTGACCGCGATCACCCACCTGCCTCAAGATGGCATTACCCGCTTGCTTGTCACGTTTGTGATATTGAGACAAATCATGATCCCGTTGGCGTCAGTAGACCGACGTCGGTCCGCAAAACCTGGAGCATCCCCTGG
>CAUZAW010000105.1:0-9080 GCA_963577735.1 Phycisphaerae bacterium
GTGTGGGCAAAACTGTGGTTACCTGTGCCATTGCCCATCATTTATGCCAGAGCATGCGTGTCGGTGTGTGTAAACCATTGGCTTCGGGCTGCCGATGTGAGGGCGGGCAACTGATCAGTGATGATGCCTTGGCATTGATGCGTTACGGCGGCGGCGACTGGCCGATGGACGTGGTTTGCCCATTACGCTTCGGTCCGGCGGTGGCCCCAGCAGCGGCGACCGATGCCCGTCTCGATATAGACGCAATAGCTGAAAGTCTTCAAACCCTGGACCGTGGCTGTGATGTACTGTTGATTGAGGGCATTGGCGGGCTGTTGGTGCCGATCGATCCACATGATGCGGCCCGCACCGTGCTGGACTTGATTATTGCCGTGGGTTACCCAGTGCTGATCGTCACTAGGGCTGGACTGGGCACGCTCAATCACACTGCCATGACCGTGCAGCTATTGCGCCAAGCAGGTTGCCGCCTCGCCGGTCTGGTGGTCAACGGGCAGGATAGCGACAGTGATGACGTTTCCATGGCCAGCAACCGCCGATGGCTGGCACGTATAACGGGCTTACCTATCCTTGTGACCGTGCCTTGGTTGGCTGGCGATGATGTGGTAGCCCACGCCGGGCGCATTGCACCGGCGATCTTGGAGGCGGTGGGTAGGTGTCACTGGCTGAGCGTGGCGGGTAGCTGTTGATCGGGCTACTTGTCTGCGGCTGGGCGGTCTTTTGGCAAAGCACCGGCGGCCTTTGGTTTGGGTGCCGGGCGGGCGAAAATGTGGGAAACTGAATTGGCGGTACCGCGGAAACTGGTGGCCCGGGCTTTGGGTTTTTCCAGCGTGCCGCCGACGTGAATGCTGATCAACTCATCCTTGATGCGGGCGATCAGATCGCTAAGCGGTCCGAGGTCCCAAGCTGAGGGGTTGCTGGTCCTCAGTTGCAAGTCAAGCTGGCGTGTGCTCAGGCGCATGGTGCCGGAACCATCCAGTCGTACGCTCGGGGCACCAAAGACGAGACTGTCAAACAACACCATGTCACCGTCGATCAGGTACTGGGCCGACGCGTCGTTGAACGCTCCGGCTGTGGGAAAAGTGAGGTTAATCAGTTGCAGCAAGGTCAATGCTAGTGGCCCTCTGTAGAGTTTGGCGTCGCTGACGATCAACCGGCCGCGCCCTTGGCGGGTGTCGATAAGGCCGCGACGCCCCTCAATAGCCAGCGAGGCCGATAGTAACCCTTGGCCAAGGTTATGCTGTTTGGTTTCCGTGTTCGGGCCGTTGGTTTTGTCATAGGGCTTGAGAATCGGGCCGACCTTGCTATCGGCCAGCATCGCGGTCATCCGGTAGTAGCCGTGCTCACCCAACTCGATTAGCCCCTCTCCACCGACAACCCCGCCATAGCATTGGCCCCGAAGCTCTTTGACCGCCAGCATGTTTCGGTGCACGGCATTGGAAAGAGTCAACGATAGCGGGCCGACCAAGCGATCAAAGATGCGCACTTGCTGGGCGGATAGCTGAAGGTCCAATTTAGGCCACGTATCATCCTTGTGGTAAGAGGTGTTGAAATAAAGGTCGCCGGTGAGTTGTTTAAACGGCACACCGATGACGGCCGAGGCATTGTTGAGCCGGGCAATGCCTTTGACGACAACGGTGGGTCCGTCCACCGCCTTGGGGCGGTAGGTCACCTGCGTCTGGCGCAGTTCGTAGTCGCATGCCAACTCGAGACTGTCGAACGCTCTGGCTACAACGGACGGCAGCACCACCCGACTGACATCGTCAATCTGTTGCGACTGGGCCTGTACCGTCAGTTCATACAATGGGTCTTGGCCGAGAGTAATTCGTCCTGTGGTCAGGAATCGGCTGCCGGCGAAGGTTCCGGCCAGGTCATCGATGTGGATCAGTTGCGGGCGTACGGTCAGGATCCCAGTCAGGTTGTCCAACGTGATGCGGTGTCCGCGCAGGTCCAGGGTGATATGCTTGGGACTAAGTTGGAGGCGTGTATCTACGAGTTGTCCGTCACGCACATGGTAGACGAGTATTGCATCGTATACGCCCTGCGGTGTGTACTTGTCCGCCAATTTTTGGATCTGTCGCCCGAAGGAACTATCCGGTGGCATCAGGTCTTTGATGGGATCTTCAAACCGTAATTGATCAGCCTTGACCAACAGTGAGCACTGGTTGGTCCCCTGCTCCCAACTGGCGCGGCCGGTCAATGCAAAGTGGCTGTGGCCGTGATCGCCTTGCAAATGTTTGAACTCGATGCGATTGCGGCTGAGGGTGATTTGACCGGAAAATGGCCTGACTTTGATCCGCTGGCCGAAGGGATTGGCGGTACCGTTGCTCAGATCCATTTCCAGGGCAAAGTCGATCCGCCCATCATCGTTGGTGAACACGCGGCCCTGGGCATCAAGCATGCCGGTGATGTGCAACGTCTTTATCCACTCCCTGGGCGTCGTGGCCAACGAAGCCTGCAGCGTCGGGTCAATGGGCACGTTTTGCATGACCAATTTGAGGTCAGGTACGACATGGTTCTCGAGTCGAACGATGGTGCCTTCGGCGGCAAAATGCGCCGGCTCGTCACCAGGGCCCCGCGCTAGACCGGCTTCGATCGTCACCTTTTTCGGCTCGATGATCAGTTTGCCCTCCATGACACGTAGCGGGTAGGGCCAGTGCACATAGACCATGTTGACACCGGACACGTCGATTTCGGTAGTCACCTTCGCCTGTTGGTCCACACCCTGTTTTTTGAGCACGTGTGAAATGAGTGTAACCCGCCCGCCTAGATCGAACACGGGAACTTGGCGACGGCGGCGCAGATCGGCGATCTGCCCATCCAACTGCGTTGCGGACGCGGTATCAGTCATCTTGTCGTGTTCGACCAAGAGCTTGATTAACTGGTCGCTGACCGCCTCGTGCTGTGCGGATGTCTGGATAAGGCCGGCGTCGATCAGCCTGTGGTGTTCGTCCTTATTGAAGAACAGATCGAAGGCAGCGCGATCGCTTGGTTTGAGCATCGCCTCATAGAGCGCCTCGTCAAAGGGGGCATTGGTGGCTGTGACGTATACGTCTTCGTTGCCGCCGCTGGGTGGCCAGAGTTTGCCGTCAATCATCACCTTTGCGCCGGTCGGTCCTACGCCAGCCAGTGACACCAACTCGATCTTGTCTTGATCAAAACGTACTTCGCCACGCATCCGCGACAGTCTGTACGGGAACTTGTCGTACATCAGGGTCACATCGTGCAGGGCCACGTTCCCCTCATAAGCCAGTTCGCCGCCGCGCTGCTGACGGTTCATCTCTACGCGGGCACTGAACTTACCGGCCGGTTGGAGCCTTTGAAACAACTCGATCACCGGCCGGGGCATGACCATCAGGTAACGTGGTTGATCAGGGATCATAAACTGTGTGGCTTGAACGGATAAGCGGAACGGTGCATCGGCGTCAAAGCCCCGAAAATTGCCGTTGATCCGGTAGCGGATTCCCTCGATTTGGCCGGTCAGATTTTCAATTTCCACCTGATTATTGGTGAAGGTCAACTTACCTGAGCCTCCGGTCATGGCAATACTGGCATCGACGAACGGGGTGTAGGGGGGGATGATCTTGGCGTCGCGGATTTCAATTTGCGCGAAAAACTGCTTCTGCTCGATGTCGTAACCGAAACTGGTTCTGCGGATTGTTCCCGATGGTTTGTGATCGTCCCACCACTGTCGCCAGGGGCGCGGCAGCCAGTGACGGTGAGCGTCAGTGATTGTAAAATTTTCGATCTGCGCGGTAAAGGTCTGGTCGGCGGGGTTGAACTTGCCGGTGAGAATTGCCGTCGGTTCATCGCGGCGGTCATGCAGCCCCAGAATAAAGTTGTAGCGGGCAGGGTTGTCTGAATCAGTCAGCCCGCTTCCTTCGAGCCTTTCAGTGTGAATGACGTCCAGCCCCTGGCCGTCGTACTCGCAGAACTTGACCAGTCCGTCGGTCAGTTGCACCCGCGGCAGATAGGTAGGCAGCGCCGGGCGGGTCATGGCGACGTTATGCTGGCGCAGCAACTGGAAATTGGTTCGAATGGTGTCGTTTCGTATGTCCTGAATCTGGTAGATCACCGGCCGGGTAAAGTTGATTGCCGTCGGGTGAAATTTGCCGAACAGCAAGGTCACAACGTTGTGTTCGATCAGGACGTGTTGGGCTTCGAACAGCTTGCCGAGGGCGTCGCTGACCTTGGGCACACGCATGGCCACGCCGTATAACTCGATGGTGCCGTCGAGGCTGAAGCGTGCTGCCTCGATGCGGATACTGGCGCCGGTAATAGCCTCGAGCAGACCCTCTGCCAGTCCTGCGGCCCGATTAGGATTGGCCACGTACCAGTACGCACCACTGGCAAGGGCAAGGACAACGATCAACTTAAATAGCAGCCAGCGCCGGCGTTTGGGCTTGGCGGTCACGTCAGTTTTACTGGGCTTGCTCATCGGCTGTGGGACTTTTGCCGTGGTTACGGGAGTCAGGTAAAAGCTTATCCTAGTTCGGCCATGCCCGGGTGGGCGACGGATGGTCCGTTGTCTAGATCGGCCCAGTAACCTCTGCGGAGATGAAAACCATGTCTATCAAATCCCCGATTAGTTACGACGACTTTGCTAAACTGGACCTACGCACCGCTACAGTGCTGGCCGCTGAGCCCCATCCAAACGCTGACCGGCTGCTGAAGCTGCAAATCGATCTGGGCGACCAGCAGCGGCAGATTTGTGCTGGCCTGAGGCAGTATTACGACCCGGATCAGCTAGTGGGTCGCCAGATCGTGGTCGTGGCTAACCTGCAGCCGCGTAAAATCCGCGGCGAGGACTCTAACGGGATGCTGCTGGCCGCCAGCACTATGGAAGGCGAGCAGGTAAGCGAGGTAGTCCTGCTTCAGCCGGACAAGCCAATACCGGCCGGGTCTGGCATCAGTTGACGAATTACCCGTCGGCCGCTTGGACAATGTCATCTTCGTTGTCTGGCGTCGGGGCGTCTTCAGGAACGAAACCGATTCGCTTTATCAGGACGCCAAATGCCAATGGGTCGTCATCTGTGAAGATCGAGGGTAGGACCCAAGTCGCGCGGCCGGCTGGCCCGATCAGGTTGGCAGCCATTTCATCGAAAGCAGCGCTGGTGGCAGGATTGTACTTGTCGATACGAAAAAGCAGCAAGCTCTGGTCACGATCGTTGGGTACCACGTCGCAGCGTAGCGCTAGACCCGCCTCCGGAATCCCGCCGACAATGTCGTGGCACATATCAAATACGCGATCGGCCAGCTCCTCGTTGCGACCGACGGATTCCACGCTGGGGACCAGGACTTTACCCACAAAGGGATTGAGCAGGCGTCGCGGAAACGGGCGCGACTTGATCGGATTAGAGCCGACTTCAAGGCCGATGCCTTCCAACGGTTCGCTGTGCACCTTGTCGCGCCAAACGCCCTGCTCAGCGATCAAGATCTTGTAGGCTGCGAGACGCTGGGCGTCGGCCTCGACGCGGGGGCGAACTTGTTCGAGTGAGGTAGGGCTGTGCTCGGCCTCGGTCTCAATCAGTCGGAACAAGTAAAACGAACCGTCCAGGTCGATAAGTGGTTGCGATGTTTTGCTTACTTCAAGCTGTAGGGACGCTAGCGGATGATCGTTGCCGGCGCTGAGTTGGACAGCGCTGAGCACGTAGTCCACAAACGAGCCGGTGGCGTCCTCGTTTGCCAGACGACTTTGGCCGATGCCTTCAAGCAGTCCCAGTTCAGTGCGACTTAGCCAGATACCGTCAAAGCGACGTACCGTGGGCAGAATGTCGAACTGTTGTTGCAGCCGCTCGGCCAATTTTTCGAAAGACATGGGCAGAACGCTGCTGCCGGCCTGCTGCGAAAGAATTTGCGACCGTTGGTCATCGAACTGTATAGCGGCGGCGGCGGCGGATATGCGGTGCCCCAGCCTGCGGGCATGGTCACGGCGTAGATTCGCCAATATTTGCTGGCGCACCTCAAGATAAGGTTTAGCCTGCGTTTGCGCGTCGGCCTGGGGGTTTACTTCGGCCTGTCCATCATCATCGGAGGGGGTCGCGAACTCGTCGGGGTGATTGTGGTAATACTGCCTCGCCTCGACTTCTCCGACGCGCAGATCAGTCGGTTGACCTGATTTGATCTGGCGCAACAGCAATGCGCCAGGAATCTCGAGGTATTCCAGTTTGACGCGATCGGGATAACGGTAACCGAAACCGTAGGGCTTGCCGTCTCCGCGTAGGTTGTCCTTGTAGCGATCAAACAGTTCCTGCGCCTGGGTACCGTCTGACTGGTCTGCTTGGTCGAGGTAGCGGGAACTATTGACGGATACCACGCTGATGCTGGCGGTGGATTGCCAGTCGTGGATGAGTTGTTCGAGTACCGGTCGACTGATGCGCACGTTTGATTGGTAGTTGAGCCCGCTAACCAGCCAACGGTATCGGATCACGGTCAGCAGGTTGCGCACAGCGTTGCGTAAGGCATCGATGCTGACCGTTCGACTGGCGGCGAGGGTGGGCAAGTCGACCGGCATTTGGTCGAGCATCTGATTGACTTCGCCTAGACTGGCGGAGATTTCCAATTGGCTAGCCTCGTACAGCATCAACCGCCATTGCAATGGCTCGTAGGCGGCGGCACCGACTATCGATTGCAGCAGCTTTAGCTCGGCATCGGCTACGCTCAGGTCGCGGAAGGTGATTTTGGTTTTTCCATTGATGGTGCCCAGGGTGCGGTTGGCCGGATTGGGGCCCAGCGATTGCATCAACGGTCCTATCAGAAAGACAATCATCAGGGCCGAAGCACCGAAGGCGAGTATCCACTTGTTGTATTGACGGAAGAACTTCAGTGCCACGGTTGGGTTCCTTGGTAATCAGGGGTGAGCTGGGTCTGCGGGTCTATCGTCCCAACGGTCCTAGTCGTCTGGAAGTTTTGATGCCGTCGGGGATCAGTACAAAACCGAGGGAGGCATTCTCATCGATATCGTCGATTGATGCCATGACCAGTAGTGTCCAGCGTGGCAGTTTGCGCTCGAGGATCAGGTCAGTGCGGCGGCTCTCGTCGCGGTCGATGTCCCACTTCTGGGTAAGACCAACACGGTATTTTGTGGTCAGTTGGTATGTAAAGCCCAGGGACAGCAGGCGGCTGTCCAGTACATCCACGCCCTCATATTCAATAAAACTGTTCAGCAGAGGCGTGTGAGTGATCACGACTCCGGCATGCAGTTGGGCCAGTTGGGAATTTTCGAGGCTGTGCGTCGCATCTGCGACAATGGCGAATGTGTCGCTAAGCATCCAGGCAAGGTCGGCATACATGTGGTCGCGCCCGCGGGAAAATTCAGGCCGGTAGGAAAAATAGCGTGCCGGTTCGGTCGCGGCATTGCCGAACACATTGGGGTTAGGGTCGTCGTCGCGATCGGAATCAGAATCGTCGGATCGGAGTATCACGTCGGTGTTTACCACCAGCCATCTTCCAGGTCCGCCTCGCTGCGTCTGCAGTGTATTGCGCACACCCAGACGAAGCCCCGAACCTTCGCTGATGGCTTCGACATCGGGGTCGAACACGGGAAGTTCATCGGAATCGAGCGTCGAATGAGCAAAGAACAAGTCCATGCTTGGCTCGATGATGTGACGCAGCCGATGCAGGTCGAGCACCTGGTTTTCCACGTTGGTATAGATTTTTGAAATGCTGGTATGTAAGCGGGCACCGACCATTCCCCAGAGGCGCGAGTCGTCACCCTCGCCAACGTAGTTTTCAAAATCCTGATCATACAAGGTAGCCCGACCGACGACGTAGGGTACGATGTCTATGTCGCCCAGGTTCAGTGGTGCCTGCAATTCGTGGCGGCTGTCGAGCCGACCGATGTAGCTTTGAGGTATTCCCGTGGCCGTAGCGACATCATCGAACTTAGCGGTGTTGGGCAGTACAAACGTTGCCAAACTTTCAGCCATGGAAAACCCGCGATCTATGGGCGAATCGTGGCCGACGCGGATACGCATTCTAGTCATCCGGTTTTCCGTGTAATACGTCAGTCGGTTGTCCAGCAGGTTGGTGCCTATGCGGTAGTAGCCCAGTTCAGGCATTTTTTCGACGGTATAGCCGGGCGATTGCAGGGTAGTCGTCTGCGGGGTGAAGTTCATCAGGTCATACTGCCCCAGTAGATCAAGTAATTCATCCTCTCGCTGATACTTGAGATACATGGATGTTTCGTAAGGTTTGCTTTCCTCAGCCTCGCTACGCTCGAACTCTTCCAGGAAGGTATTGTCAGAAACGTAACCCAGTTCGAGCGACAGTTTTAGGTCGCTGCCCAGGTCCTGGCGGTGCTGCCACCGGGCGAAGCCACGGGTTTCGTCACTATGATCGATCTTGCGGCCGCCGATTTCGTCCTTGCCGTCGTCGATGCCGACGAGGTAACTTTCCATTGATCCGTAGAGATCGGGTTTTTCGTAGTCAAGGTCGAGTCCGATAGCCGGTCCGTGATCTCCGACATAGTCGATATTGGCCTTCAGATCAACGCCGGGCGGCGCCTCTTGGCCGAGCAGGCCGTAGGCTGCCCATCGTGTCTTGACGATGGGCCCGAGGTTGCCATCGTGGCGACCCTCAGCACGGCGTAGGGGGATGGAGGTAATGTCAGCTTCGAACCGCCCGAGACTGACGATCGTGGCCTCGCCAATTTTCGGTGAAATCTTTTGGGCTGTGACGTGGGGAAAGGTTTCGCCATCCGGACGATCGCGCATCTCGACGGTAAGTTGTTCGGCCGCGATGGAAAAATGCGGCTCGGCAAACTCGCTGGTGGTGAACAATCCCCGTTGCGCTGACCAACTTCGCTGTGATTCCTGTCGCAATCGTTCGGCCCGCACGTACAGCGGTACCTGGCGCTTGACGTCCCAGGTGAAAAACACAGCTTCGAGCACGATGGCCTTTTGCAACGCCGGGTCGTAATACGCCCGCGGGGAGCGGACGGTGTACCGGCCGTTAGTCACGACGACGTTGTCCTCCAGGTAGATGCCGCGGACGTCGGCTTCCTTGATCAGCAGTGAGCCGGCGGTGTACTCGGCCTGGCGGTCGAAAAAGATGACCGCGTTCTGGCAACTAAGTGTAATGGA
>CAUZAW010000106.1:0-9040 GCA_963577735.1 Phycisphaerae bacterium
CGCCGTGGAACGTATCGCCGCAGATCAAGACCAGCATCGACTCCAACGCCAGCCAGTGGAGTTGTGAAATTCTGATTCCCTTCAACAGCCTGGACGGCGTTCCAAAAGAGGGAACACGTTGGGCCGTCAACTTCACCCGCAATTTCCGCGGCCAGATCTTTCCCGAAAGCGTCAACCAGAACTGGTTTCTGGTGCACAAGTCGGGCATGAACTATCACCATCCGGAATTGTTCGGCGTGTTTCAATGGTGACCCTGCTTCGTCTTGCCAGCGGCAAGCATCGAAGAAAAGCGAGAATTGATCAGACTGTACGTTAAATCAATAGTGGCTGAACCAGACCGTTTTGCGGTCCAGATCAGCCTCTATCCGGCCCTGTTTAACAGGATAATAGCGGGGGTGGGATTCGAACCCACGACCACCGGGTTATGAGGCTGGAGCGATCCGAACTCACGGTCGGTTTACGTCCTCTACTTTGATCTGCCTGTTGACCCGTTTTCGGTCCAAGCGGGTCAACTTGGGGCATGTTTGAGCGAAATGTAAAAAATCAAAACATCAAAAAACCCCTTAAAAACAAGGGTTTTTTGAAAGCCACCCATGGGACTCGAACCCACGACCTCACCCTTACCAAGGGTGTGCTCTACCAACTGAGCTAGGGTGGCAGTAGTCGGAGGTGCAAGGAACTGTTTTGCGCCCTGAACCCATCACCAACCGCATTCTAGTCGTTGCAGGACTCATATCAACAACTACGGGGCTTTCACCTTGCAGCGAGTTCAATAAATACCGACAGGGAGCGTTACCTAGCAAACATAGTCAAGAAACGGCATCGGTGTTGCCAGTTGCCATGGATACACCTCGAAAAACTCGCCGTGGCCAAGTGGCAAATCGATCATGATGAGTCACGAGACAACTCGCAGTTCCTTGCCGCTTAGATGAAGAAACTCATCAACAACTCATCAACAAGAATTAGGCGGCAGTCATGACAATACGGACGGCTTGTGATTTCCGTACAACCGCCAACTAATCTTTGGGTATCGGTCCGTCGGTTGATCAATAATGATCGCCGTGCTCGCAATGACGGTTTTTATCGTGGTTGCCGCTGTGTTTGTGAGTCTTGACGGTCTCGACAGCCTTGTTCAACTCGGCGCCCATCTGCTTGATGTTCATCTGGGCGGTGAGGGTAGCCAGTTGGCTTTTGTGATAGCCGTCGACGAGCAGAATGAACCCGGTCTTGCCGTTTAGGCGGGTCCAGTGGTTGTCCAGTCCTAGGGCCGCGGCCAGGTATTGGGCCTGACGACGAGTGGTGCCGTTGGTCAGGTTCAAGGTGACAAAAAGAATTGGCTTACCATCGAACTTGTTGGTCAAATCCTCGAATACTGGGCCCATCACCTTGCACGAGCCGCACCAATCGGCGTGGAACTTGACGGCGATGACCGTTGGCTTGGCAACTTTAGCAATGGGCTTGTCCTTGGCTTGGGCCTGATCGGGCATGGCCACTAGCAGGGACACGATCACGACCAGCGTAGCCAAGGCGATAACCACTGGCTTGGTGACTATTGGAGTTGCGAACATGGTTTGTCTCCTGTTTTGATGTATCCGGCGTCCGGTTATGGGTGTTTATTTTAATTGCTCGTGCGGTGGATGAAAAACTGCTGACCGATGCGATTGCTGGAATATACCCTTCATTCAAGTGAGTTTATGGCATGGAGGGGACAAACAGGAATCCCGAGCCCGTACCTGGTGCCCTCGTTGCCGGTACCATGGCAAACATGGGGCTTGCAATACTGTTTTCAGTGGCCTTGGTTGTCATCATCGTAGTGGGTACGATCGAGTTGATCAGCCGTATGTTGCATCCGCAGCGCAAAACGTACGCCTGTATGCTGGCCAACGGTTGTCCGGCCGACCCGTCCGAACTGGGGTTGACGGCAGATGAGGTCAGGTTCGTCACAGGTGATGGTAGCATTTCTCCGGGTTGGCTGATAGAGGGTTTCAAGCCGGACGGTCCGGACATTGTGGTCACGCACGGGTGGAACAGCAGTCGTTATACCGCCTTGCCCAAGGCGGCCCTGCTGGCCCGCTTTGCTCGGCGCGTGGTGGTGTACGACATGCGCGGCCACGGCGACGCCACGTCGCCTATCACCCACCTGGGCATGACCGAGCACGATGATCTGCGGTTGGTCCTGGAGCAACTTCCGCCTGGTGGTGGCCAGCCGCTTGTGTTGTATGGCTCTTCGATGGGTGCTGGCATCTCGGTCGTCGCCGCGGCAGGAAATGGCCGTAACCCGCCAGCACCTGTGGTGGGTTTGATACTGGAGGGCATGTATCAGTACCTCATGGAACCGATCGTAGGGCACCTGCGTAATCACCGTTTGCCGTCGCAGCCGTTTGCCGCGCTCGCTTGCGGGTACATGGGGCTGCGTTTTGGCAGGGTTGGTGGCTTTGATCGGGCCGAGCACATGAAACGACTTGGCTGTCCGTTGTTGCTCTTGCACGGGACGAACGACCGCGTCTGCAAAATTGAGTCAGCGCGGCAAATTTGCGACAAGGCGGCGCAGGCAGAACTGGTGGAATTTGAAGGCGCTGATCATGGCAACCTGGCACTTTACGACGAGGCGAGATACGTAGAGGCGATCGAGCGGTTCGTGCAACGGATTGGCCATCGCACCACTGTAGGGCATCAGTTGCCGTCGGATGTTACGATGACGCCATGCGGGTGATCAATGCCAGCGAGACATAGAAGATGCGATCGATAACCGTGGACAAGGTTCTTGTGGGCGGTGGCGCACCGCTGGCCATTATCGCTGGGCCGTGCGTGGCAGAGTCGGTCCAGTTGTGCATGCAGGTTGGCACCGCGCTGCGGGATCGCTGTGTTACGTTGGGGATGAGCTATATTTTCAAGGCCAGTTACGACAAGGCCAACCGCAGTTCGGCCGACAGTGCTCGCGGGCCGGGACCCGAACAGGGGCTCAAGGTGCTGCAGCAGGTGCGTAATGAATTAGGCGTCGCTGTAACCACGGACATCCATGAACCAGCGCAAGCCCGGGCAGCGGCGCAAGTGGCGGACCTGTTGCAGATTCCGGCATTTCTCTGCCGGCAGACGGACTTGTTGTTGGCCGCCGCGGCAACGGGTAAGCCGGTGAACGTCAAAAAGGGCCAATTTCTCTCGCCGGCCGAAATGAAGTACGTGGTCCAGAAATTGGAACAGGGTTTTGCCAGTGCTGATATTGCAGGCGAATCGCAACGGATCATGCTGACCGAGCGGGGCACTTTTTTCGGTTATCACCACTTGGTTAATGATTTTGTCGGCCTAGGTGACTTGATAGATCTGGGCTGGCCGGTGTGTTTTGACGTGACACACTCAACGCAGCGTCCGGGCGAGGGTCTGACATCAGGCGGTCGACCTGAGAGGGCGCCGCTGTTGGCTTCATGTGCGGTGGCTGCGGGCGTGTCGTCGCTTTTTATTGAAACACATCCGCAACCGGACCAGGCCATGTCGGACGCGGCATCCATGTTGCCGTTGCATGCGACATTAAGCTTGCTGGAGAAACTGGCGAGATTGCGCGATGCGGTCGTCGGCGATTAACCCTTAAGCAAGCCTGCTTGGCGACATGGGGATCTTGGCAATAGTTATGAATGGCGGCAGGAGCCGATTGCCACTGGTTACGTGCGACCGATGGGTTTCTCGGACGTCTTGCCAATCAATTGGATTTGCACGTGCTGCACTTCAAATCCCATTTCCGATTCGATTTGGCGGATGAGTTTCTGCGGGATTCGTTCGAGAACTTTACAGCCTAGTTCGTCAGGCACGTCATGGACGTTTCCGGTACTGCTGCATCTGGTGTGCAGGTGGTCATGGCTGGTGATGTCGTAGCGTACACAGTTGGCGCCGTTTAATCCGTTGCCGCCGGCGGCCAGTAACTTGTAAGTCAGTCCCGCGCGGCAGAATGCTTCCAGCGTGTTGTACACCGTGGCCAAGCTGATATCGGGCATCCCGTTACGCGCCAGTTGAAACAACTGGTAGACCGTCGGATGCGAGTCGGATGCTTGCAGCGCCACGTATAGGGCACGGCGTTGGCGAGTGCAACGCAATCCATGCGTGGCGAAAAGAGTTTGTAGTTCCGCTGTTTCTTTCAAGGGCATAGGACAGGCTCAGACACCACAGGAAGCAGAGATTAACTTATTTAGAGCATGTTTAAAGCATATCCCCAAAGACATTGCTGCTGTTTTATAGTCTATGCGTCATGGGGAGGATTGTCACCTCCGCAAGAACAGCCTCAACGGCAGAAACCGGGGTGATCAGTCATCGCAGGCCCTCACGTTTGGTACACTTGATCCATGGCTGGGACCAAGATGACGTATGCCGAGTCTGGGGTGGATATCGACGCTGGCGATCAGGTGGTCGAGCAGATCAAGTACCACATGCGCAGCACTTACGGTCCGCGGGTGCTGGGGGGGCACGGCGGATTCGCAGGCATGTTTCGCCTCGATTACAACGAAAAACTTTTTCAGCACAATTATCGTGATCCCGTGTTGCTGGGGTGCACGGACAGCGTGGGCAGCAAAGTCCATCTCGCGGCCCAAGCAGGTATCGTCGACACGGTGGGCCAGGATTGCGTGGCCATGAACGTCAACGACCTGATTGTGCAGGGTGCCGAGCCACTGTTTTTTCTGGATTACATTGGGATTCACAAAGTGGTTCCCCAGCAGGTAGCGCAGATCGTCAAGGGGGTTTCCGACGGGTGCAAACTGGCCGGTTGCGCCCTGCTGGGCGGGGAAACGGCCGAGTTGGCGGATATGTACAAGCCAGGTGATTTCGATCTGGTGGGTTTTGCCCTTGGTGTCTGTGAACGTAGACGTGTGGTCGATGGGTCACGAGCCGTAGCGGGCGACGTCATTCTCGGCCTGGCCTCAAGCGGTGTCCATTCCAACGGTTACACGCTTGTGCGTGCCGTGATCAAGAGAGCGAATCTGGAACTGGAAAAAGTTTACGACGAACTGGACCACACGCGCACACTTTGCCAGGTGCTGATGGAGCCGACACGAATTTATGTCAAATCCGTGATTTCGGTGTTGCACCGTTATCGGGTAAAGCGCCCTGTACAAGCCATGAGCCATATTACGGGTGGGGGACTGGCCGGCAACGTGATGCGTACATTGGGCAGTCATCTCAATGCCCGAATCAATCGCAAAAGCTGGCCATTGCCGCCGGTGTTTTCTTTTCTGGCCCGGCAGGGCCCGATTGATGACGAGCAGATGTTTCGCGTGTTTAACATGGGCATCGGCTACGTGATGATCGTGCGTCCGCACTTTGTCGAATCAATCCGCCATCAGTTGCAGCGAAGTGGTGAAAGGGTCACGGTACTGGGCCGTGTCACCAAAGGCACGGGTCGACTTCAGTTGGTCTGATTGCCAGACACCGCGTGGGGCCGGCCTGTAGTTAAGTCAGGTGACAGCGGTAGCTGAGCGGTTATTAAAGGTAGTGGGGAACATTGCGATACCCGCAACAGGGACCGATGGGTCGATCCAGTACCTGTCGGCCAGCATAGGTGTGGCGATGTCACCCGAGGATGGCGTCAGGGTCAGTCGGGTCCTGATAGCGGCAGCCAATCGGGTAGATGTTGCCAAGCAATCAGGTCGCAATTGTGTGGTTGCCAGTAGCCATTTACGACCTAGGCGTGCTGGGTAATCGAGCTTTTGTTGTTTGTGCCCAACAATTTCCTTAAGTTAAATATTAACAAATAGTTAAAGTCATTTTTTGTCGTTGGCGGTGCTGTCGTTGTCGTCTGAGGGCAACAGCCTGTCCTAATTGATATAAATAGCCCCTGTCAAAAGCAACATCCGGATCATATTTTAAATAGTTTATAGAAAGTGATTTATAGATAATTCTGTAGAATTCTTGCCGTAGGTTGGTATTTCTGGCAGCGGTCTTGTGGCATATCAGAGTAAAGGTTCCCATTTTGTGCATGGAGATTGGCAGTGATGAATGAGAGCGAATTCCAATTGAAACTGGCCGACTTGATGAAGGAAATCTCGACCCTTCCCAGGTCTGAACGAGAGAAACTGACCTTGCTGGCCTCAAAAAGCCAGCAACAGCACCATAAATTACATAAAACCGTCAGCGATTTGCAAGAGAGCCTCGACTACCTGCGGTTGGCAATCAAGTATTTGGTGTTTGATCTGGAAGCGACGCGTCGTGAAAACAGTTATTTGCGACGAATGATCGAGCAGAATCGGCCCGACGTAGATGATGCGACCTCCCACGATCACTGATTTGGCCAACTCTTTCATTGCATAAATTCAAAGCGAACCCGGTGTAAATCGGCATTCGTTCTTTTTTTGGTCATCCGGTTTTTTCATTGCCCCTGCCAATGGCTATCATGTCACCGTGATTTGTGGTTATTACCCTTGACCTAAGGATGTCTAGATGCGTGAGCCGAACCCGTCAGTTGCAAGAGATGTTTCTGCGTTGCCCATACCACCTATGCCGGTCGATCCCCGGTTGGCTGCTGCAGCACCGTATCAGCGTTATCGTGAAATGACGATTGACGAGATGCTGCTGGAAAACCGCACGATTTTCCTCGTCGGTGAAATCAATTACAGCACCGCGACGGGCGTGATCATGCGGTTGCTGCATTTGCAGAATCTCAAGAAAGACATGGACATTAGTCTGTACATCAACAGCCACGGGGGTAGTGTCGACGATACGCTGGCGATCTACGACACGATTTGTTATCTCAGTTGTAACCTGGCAACGTACTGCATCGGTCGGGCCCAGAGCGGCGGGGCAATTGTGCTGTCGGCTGGGACGAAGGGAAAGCGCTTTATTCTCCCTCATGCCCGGGTTATGATTCATCAGCCAGTCGGGGGCGTGACCGGCCAGACGACGGATGTCCAGATTCAGGCAGAGGAAATTCTCAAAGCCAAGTCGCAACTCAACCAAATCTTGGCCCGGCACACGGGTAAGCAGGCCAGTCAAATTGAACAGGACAGCGAGCGCGATCGGTTCTTCTCGGCTCATGAAGCAAAGGAATACGGACTGGTAGACAAGGTCCTTGAGCCGGCGACCATAGGCGACGACCAAGAGAAAGGCTAAATGCAGCAAGTTACCGGTGGGGCGGTGACTTTGCACGGCCTAGAGCTGCGTGGTCGATAAAGGGTGCATGTTTTGCGCTGCTCAGGTGATTTATCTGACGGTAATCACGTTGTTCGGGCTGGGATTGGTGATGATTCACTCGGCCGCGATGCGTGTGGACGATGTTCAGTCGCTTTCACTGCTATCGCTGTTGGTCAACCGTCGCACGCTGTACGCGGTGTTGGCCGTTTTGGCTATGGTGGTGGTCAGCCGCTTTGACGTGCGTCACTTTGAACGGCTGACTGGCAGACGAAATCCATTGTGGTGGCTGCTGGGTTTGGCGCTTCTGCTGGTGATCCTAGCCATGGTGCCGGTGCTGGGCAGATCAGTTCACGGTGCACGGCGGTGGCTTTATCTGGGGCCACAGGCTTGGGGCGTGTCATTCCAACCCAGCGAATTACTCAAGTGGGTGCTGGTCTTGGTCATGGCCTGGTGGTGCGGACATAGGATGCGGGTGATTGGCCAATTCCGGCGTGGTTTGGCCCCAGCGTTATTGGTACTGACGGTAGCCTGTGGCCTGGTAGTTATCGAGGACCTTGGCACGGGGGTGCTGATGGCCGTGGTCGCTTCGCTGCTGCTGATCGCCGGCGGTGCTCGACTGTGGCAGATGGCGATGACCATTCCGATTGCCGGCCTACCCCTGACGTGGCTGATCATGGACAGCCCGTACCGGTTGGCCCGTATCACTGCGTTTGCTAACCCCTGGGAGGATGCACAAGGCATAGGCTACCACCCGATTCAGTCAATGTTGGCCATCTCCGGTGGCGGAGTGGGGGGCAGGGGGCTGGGTAACGGCATTCAGAAGTTCGGCTACCTGCCTGAGGACACCACCGACTTTCTATTCGCCGTGATTTGTGAAGAATTGGGTATTGGCGGCGGTGTACTTGTCGTGGCCCTCTTGCTGGCATTATTGTGGGCTATTTTCATGGTGGCCCACGACTGCAAGGATACGTTTACCCGTCTGGTCGCATTGGGCGTGGCATTGACGATCGGGCTGCAGGCAGTGATCAACATTGCGGTGGTGACGGTCATGGTTCCGACCAAGGGTATTGCCTTGCCGCTGCTAAGCGCCGGGGGTACAGGGTGGGTGCTGACGGCCGTGTCTCTGGGGCTAGTCGCCTCGCTGGATCGCGCTAACCGCCTGGAGCGGTCACGGGGGTTTGAAGTCGAGGCCCATCCCGATACAGGTACACTAGAATTGGGCACGTGACTCATAAATCTTCAAGGCGGACGCTGTTGCTTGCCGGCGGTGGCTCGGGCGGACATATCTGTCCCAACATAGCCGTAGCCGAGAGGCTGCGCGAACTGGGCGTTGATCTGGACGTAAATCTTCTAGTTTCATCGCGCCGACTTGATGCGGAACTAGCCGAGAAACACTCACTGGCCTACACGCAGTTACCCGTGCAACCTCTGACGAATCGACTACGAGCCCTGCCGGGGTGGATATGGAAATGCAGAGAAAGTATCAGGCAAGTTCGTCAGCTAATTGCCGACAGAGCCGTCTCGGCGATGGTGGCGACCGGCGGTTTCGTCAGCGGTCCGGCAGTGTTTGCGGCCAAACGGATGGGCGTACCTGTTGCCCTAGTGAATTTAGACGCTGTAGCCGGCAAAGCCAACCGGTTGATGGCTGGTTGGGCTGATTGCATATTTAGTGTTTACGAACTTCGTCAGTTGCCTGATGCCAAGCGGATCGGGATGCCGCTGCGGCGCCAGTCGGTGGGGCGTGGTGACAAAGAGATGGCCCAACGCGAACTGGGTCTCGAACCGGGGCGACCGACCGTGCTGGTCTGTGGTGGCAGCCAGGGGGCGCAGACGATCAACGACATGATGGTGCGGCTGGCCGAGTCGGGTTGGCCCGATCAGCGTTGGCAGGTGATGCACCTGTCAGGTCCGACCGATGGGCAGCGACTTC
>CAUZAW010000107.1:0-8978 GCA_963577735.1 Phycisphaerae bacterium
GTGGTTTTGATCCCCGGCTTGGGCAGCACCGGCGTGGTGTGGGACACCATCGAATCCGACCTTGCCCAGACATATTGCGTCATTCGCATCGACAATCGCGGCATCGGTCAATCGGTGTCCAAGAGGCATCCGATCACCATCCGAGATTACAGTGCCGATATTTTGGAACTGCTTGATTACCTGCAAATCGACTGCGCCCACATTGTGGGACTTTCATTCGGCGGCGTGGTCGCCCAGTGTTTTGCGGTGCAGCATTCAAGCCGGGTTTCCAAGCTGGTGCTGATTTCCAGCACTCACGAGTTCGGCCCCTATTTGCGTGAAATGGCCAAGCTGATCGGCCTCGCCATGAGGTGGCTCCCCAATCCGGTGTTTGTCCGCATGATGGAGATACTCAGCAGTGGCCCGTTGTTCTTCGATGCCCACTCGAAAGATATCACCCCGCCAGACTATCGGGTGGGAGTGTCGGGCAGAGCGGTGGCCCGCCAGCTTCGAGCGCTTGGTGCCAGCAAGTTCAAGCCGGGTGAGTTTCAAATAAACGCATCAACATTGGCGATAAGCGGCGCATACGATTCGTTGATCCCGCACTGCTACGCCCGGCAGATGGAGAAAGTGATCGATGACTGCCAGTTCATTCTTTTGCCCGAGGCGGGCCACAACCCGATTCGCGAATGCCCAGATGTCGTGTTGGCAATGATCTTGGAATTCCTGCGAAGCGGTACGGTGCACCTGGATGAGCAGCATATTGCGGCCAATCAGGACAAGGTGGTGGCGTGATGCATGCATCGGCGCGTACCTGCCAGACAAAGGTGAACAATTGATACGCAGAGCCAAGAATAACCAGGCCGCACATGGCAACAAACGCTGGCTCGCACCCGCAATGCGCAAGTTTCGCAGACCTAACAGGGACTCTGCAGTTCATGAAAACGCCGAGCCCCGTATTGATGGCCCGCACGATACGCTTTCATATCCCACGACGACTCTGGGGCAAATGCTCGAGCAGTCCGCCGGCCGCTTCGGCGACACGGCCGCGATGGTCTATGGCAAAACATGTTGGACGTACAGCCAGATGCTTGGGCAAGTCAATCGCCTTGCCGCGGGCTTGGCCGGCCTGGGCGTGGGCAAGGCTGATCGCGTGCTCATGATGTTGCCCAATTGCCCCGAGTTTGTGACGACCTTTATGGCGATTCAGAAGTTGGGCGCCGTGGTGGTCAATGCCGGTCCGCTGATGGGCAGCGACGATGTCACTGCACTGTGTCGGATGACCGAGCCCCGCCTTGTGATTGCTTTGGACCTGCAGGCGCCGTTGCTGGCAAAAATTGAGCGTAACCATGGCGACCTGAAATGTTTGTGGGTCTGTTTAAAAGACTACCAAAAGAGATTCAAACGATTGGGCTATCGCGCCAAGCTCTGGCAGGCCCGGCAGGGCAATGGGAACAACGGTCACGGGCAACAGATAGCGGACCTTCTGGCCCAATCACCTTCGCGACCGCCGACCGTGACGCCGGATCCCAATGACACCGCCGTGCTACAACCCACCGGCGGGACGACTGGTACCCTGAAAATCGCACAACTGACGCACCGAAACCTGCTGGCCAACGCCATGCAGCTGTCGCTGGCGGTGCAATTAAAGCCTGGCCAGGGTCGAGTGCTGGCCATACTGCCGATGTTCCACGTCTATGGCCTGTCGACCTGCATGGTCACGCCTATATTCAACGCGGCCACGATCCTGCCGGTGACTCGCTTTCATGGCGACCAGTTACTCGAAGTGATCCTCGAACACAGACCGACGATCATACCGCTGGCTCCGGCGATCATCGAGCCCATTTGCACCGTTATGGAATCGATCAAAGACGGCCCGGACCCGGCGTTGGTGGACGTGCTTCGCTCGGCCGTGGTCACCAGCGGAGCTGCGCCGTTGACCGCAGACGCTTCACGCCGATTCGAAAGCCTTGTGGGCGTACAGATTGTTCAAGGGTACGGGCTTACCGAGGCGTCGCCGGCCACGCACACAAACCCGATCAACGGCCCGCGAGAAAACTCTATAGGAGTTCCTTTGGCAGATACACGAGTACGCACGGTAGATCCCGGTGACCCGACCCGGGACATGCCGGCCGGTGAGCCGGGCGAAATGCTGGTCAGCGGGCCACAGGTCATGACCGGTTACTTCAAGGACCGGCAGGAAACGGACAACGTGTTGACCGTTGACGCCGCCGGGAGGCGGTGGTTGCACACGGGCGACATCGTCAAGGTGGACCAGGACGGTTTCTACTACGTGGTTGACCGCCGCAAGGACATGATCAACTGCGGCGGCTTGAAGGTGTACCCGCGGAAGGTCGAAGTCGTGATTGACAAGCATCCGCAGGTGCAGGACGTGGCCGTCGTCGGCAGGCCGGATGCGGCAAAGACTGAGAAGGTCGTGGCCATAATCGTCTTGCGCGAAGGTGCAGAAGGGCACGATCAACTCATCGATGAACTGAGGGCCCAGTGCCGCGAACACCTGGCCCATTATGAGGTGCCAAAGACTTTTGAATTCGTAGCGAAACTGCCGCGTACAGCACTTGGAAAATTGCAGAAGTATAAGCTTCGCAAAAGCGGCAATGGTGACCAGGCGCCCATGGCCGGCAAGGATCAAGGCTAATGAGCACATGGCAAACGGATAATGGCAGCGTGGCTGTAGTGACCGGCGTACGCACTGCGTTTGCCAAGGCTGGCACGTCATTGCGTCAGGCGCACCTGACGGAACTTGCTCGCATCGTCATGCAGGAATCGCTAGCCCGCGCCGGTTGGCCCGGCCGGTCACTGGACGAGGTGGTGCTGGGCAATGTCGCCATGCCCGCCGATGCAGCCAACCCAGCGCGTGTGGCGGCCATGGCGGCCGGGTTGCCCATGCACGTGCCGGCTTTGACCGTGCAGCGTAACTGCGCGTCGGGCATGGAAGCGATCGCTGACGGTGCATCGCGGATTTACCATGGGCAGGCGAGGTCGGTGCTGGTCGCCGGTGCAGAGTCGATGAGCAATGTGCCGTTGTTATTTCCCAGCGAAACGCTCAAGCCCGTGGGCCGACTGTTCAAAGCCAAGACGCTCGGGCAGAAGCTGGCCGCGGTGGCCACGTTTCGCCCGCGACATTTTCGCCCGATCCACGGACTTGAGCTGGGGCTGACCGACCCGATTTGCGGGATGGTCATGGGCCAGACCGCAGACCTTGTCGGCCATGAGTTTGGCATCAGCCGCGCCCAGCAGGATGAATATGCACTGCGTTCGCATCAACGCGCGGCCAGGGCCATGGAGGATGGTGACTTTGATGACCAACTGACGCCAGTGTACGCCGGCAAGCGTTTCGAACCGGTGACGCAGGACAACGGGCCGCGGGCGAACCAGACCATGGCGGCGCTGGCCAAGTTGCGGCCGCTGTTCGATCGTCGCGACGGCACGGTGACGGTGGGCAACGCCTGTCAGATCACTGACGGGGCCGCTTGCCTTTTGATCGCGGACGGTAAGTTGGCCCGTGCCCAGGGGTGGCAAGTGCTCGGCCACGTGCGTGGATACGCCACCGCTGCACTCGATCCGGCCCGCATGGGGCTCGGTCCCGTGTACGCGATCCACCAGCTGCTGGAAAAGACGGGCCTGGCTTTGGACGACATCGACCTGTTCGAGATCAATGAGGCGTTCGCCTCGCAGGTCCTGGGTTGCGTCAAGGCGATGGCCAGTGACCGGTTCTGTCAAGACAAGCTGGGCCGTGGCAGTGCGATCGGGCAGTTGGACATAGAGCGATTAAATGTCAGTGGTGGCGCTATCGCGCTGGGCCACCCGGTCGGAGCCACCGGCGCTCGGATCGTGTTGAACCTGCTGATGCAGATGCGTCGCCGCGGCGACAAGTTCGGAATTGCCAGTCTCTGTGTAGGTGGCGGGCAAGGTGCTGCCATGCTTCTGGAGCGAATGTAACCATGAGCGAAACTCTGTACACAAAAGTTGATGAGCACGGTGTGATGACGGTGGTTTTCGATCACGCCGGTAAGTCAGTTAACACGTTTTCGTCCGAGGTGCTGGACGACCTGGGCGAGGTCATCGACCTGTTGGAACAAGGTTCTCGTGACATAGCCGGTGTCATTTTTACCTCAGCCAAGCCGGACGTGTTCATTTCCGGCGCTGACCTGTTCCAGATGAGGCAGATGGATCACCAGCATGTTCAGCAGTTCCTGGAGCAGGGCCAGGGCCTGTTTGACCGTATTGCGAGGCTGGCGATACCCACGGTCGCGGCCATCAACGGCCACTGCCTTGGTGGTGGGCTGGAACTGGCCCTGGCATGCAACAGGCGGGTCGCGGCTGACAACGGTGAAATCAATATTGGCCTGCCGGAAACCAAGTTGGGCATCATCCCGGCCTGGGGCGGGACGACACGATTGACTGCCATGCTCGGACCGGCACGTACCTTGTCGCTGTTGCTGACGGGCAGGACCATGCCACCGCGGCGGGCGTTGCGTGCCCGGGTCATCGACGAGGTCGTGCGGCCCGAGGCGTTGCTCGCGGCAGCGAGGCGGCAGATCGGGCTGGGGAAGCCGGGCCCGGTCACGACTAAGAAAGTTCGCCCATCGCGATTGGACAGGCTCATCATGGCCGTGCCGCCGCTTTGCAATCTTGTCTGCTCGATAGCGCGGCGGCGTGCGCATGAAAAGACGTTCGGTAACTATCCTGCCGCGGACATGGTGATCGACGCGGTGCGTACCGCCTGCCGCGGTGACCACGATGCGTCCCTGCTCTGCGAGCGGGAGTCAGTGATGCGTTTGTTCGAGACTGGTACATGCCAGAACCTGATGCGGCTTTTCTTTCTGCGTCATGGCGCCAAGCAGGCAGTTCGTAAAAAATTCAAGGGCACGCCGCAACCCGTAACCCATGCGGCCGTGATCGGCGGTGGCACCATGGGCAGCGGTATCGTTCATGCCTTGATCAACGCCGACATTCACGTGCGTCTGGTAGACATAGATGTAAATGCCATTTCACAGGCGTTGTGTCGTATTAAAAAACTCCTCGATGACGACGTGAAGTCCAAGCGGCGAAGCCCCTTGCAGGCCGAGCAGGCCATGCGGCGGGTATCGCCGGTTACGCTTGGTGTCCTGGAGTCACAGCCCGGTGGCCTTAAGCTTGCCGACGTGGTGATCGAAGCGGTTGCCGAGAAGATGGACGTCAAGCGACAGGTCTTTGAACTGCTTGACCGCACCACGCGCCCGGACGCCGTTCTGGCATCGAACACCAGTTCAATGAGCGTCACCGAGATGAGCGAAGCGATCAACGACCCGGGCCGATTGGTCGGCATGCACTTTTTCAACCCGGTATCGAAGATGCCGCTGGTGGAGGTTGTGCGGACGCCGGCCAGCGACGACCAGGCGTTGGCAACCGCGGCGCAGCTTTCGCTGCGGATGGGCAAGACGCCGATCCTGGTCAACGATGCGCCCGGGTTCCTGGTCAATCGCGTCCTGATTCCGTACCTGGCCGAGGCCCTGGCCATGTGCTCGGAGGGTGAATCAATCGTCCGCATCGATCTTGCCATGAAGCGGTGGGGCATGCCCATGGGGCCGTTTGAACTGCTCGACCAGATAGGTCTCGACGTGGCGATCTACATACTGCACTCGCTAGAGGGCGTTCTGGGCAAGCATGTAAGCGTGCCCGACTGGATTGACCAGCTGGGTGATCGCGGTTGGTTGGGTCGAAAAAGTGGCCGCGGTTTTTACGAATACAAGGGCCGCAAGGCGGCAAAGGGCCGCAAGTTGCCCAACGGGAAACTCGCCGAGCTGATTCGTTCTGGCAACGCGTTTAAACCGGCAGGCAAGCTCGACGACGCAGCCATCGTGGACCGCCTTGTACTGCCCATGGTCAACGAAGCGGCCCGGCTGCTCGATGAGGGCGTGACTGATTCGACGGACACGATCGACCTGGGCACCGTGTTCGGCCTGGGCCTGGCCCCGTTCCGTGGTGGGCTGATCCAGTACGCCCAGGACGAGGGACTGTCGCAGCTTGTCGAAAGGATGCACGTCCTGTCGTTGCGGTATGGACTGCGGTTTGCGCCGGTCGAAGCCCTGTCCCATGCGGCCAAGGCCGGGCTGGACATGCAGCAGATAGCTGGGGGCAACGGCCACAAAACGGAAAAACGCAAAAGCACAAAGAGACAAAGACAGGTATCCGGTTCATTCGGCAAAGTCACAACGGGCATAGACCGTGGAAGGTGGTTAAGAAATGGTCAGGCTGTCAAAACGCGACGAAGAACAACTGGAAAAAGCTAAGGACCTGATGGACGACGGTCCTTTGACCGACGCCGGGTTCCTGCGGTCGGCGTTTTTCGGTCGGCTGCGCATGGATAAGGTGCTCGCCTATCCTCGCCAGAAATTGGACGAAGCGGACCGCACCGACAAGCTGCTGGCCAAGATCGATTCGGTGTTGGCAAAGTATTGCGATCCGCAACGTATTGACGCCCGGCAGAACATCCCCAAGCAGCTGATCAACCAGCTGGGCAGGATAGGCTTGCTCGGTATGACCGTACCCAAGCAGTACGGCGGCGGCGGGTTCAGCTACACCGCCTATTGCCGCGCCCTGGAGCGAGTGGCTCGGACATGTTCTTCCACGGCTGTCCTGATCGGCGCTCACCAGTCCATAGGGCTCAAGGCGTTGGTGCTCAACGGCAACGAGCAGCAGAAGCAGCGATTTTTGCCCGACCTTGCGGCAGGGCGTAAGTTGGCCGCGTTTGCCCTGACCGAGCCCGAGGCCGGCTCGGACGCCGCCAACGTGCAGAGTCGCGCCGTAATGAGCGGTGACGGCAAGTACTGGGTGCTCAACGGCGAGAAGAAATTCATCACCAACGGCGCCTTGGCGGGCATGATGACCGTCATGGCCCGCACGAAAATTGGTGATAACGGTCATGCCGCCGACAAGGTCACCGCGTTTCTTGTCACGCCGGACATGGAGGGGTTGGAAGTCGTTTCTCCCAATCGCGACAAGTGCGGTATACGCGGCACTTGGCAGGCGACGCTGCGGTTTAACGACATGAAGGTGCCGGCTGAAAATGTGTTGGGTGAACTGGGCCGCGGGCTGCGGGTGGCGCTGACCGTGCTGGATTACGGGCGTTGCACGCTCAGCGCCGGGTGCGTCGGCGGCGCCAAGGTGGCCTTGGAGATGGCGGTTGGGCACGCGCAGCAACGCCGTCAGTTTGGCCGGCGACTGGGCGAGTTTCACCTGATCAAGCAGAAGATCGCACGCATGGCCGAACTGGTATACGCCATGGACGCGTTGACCTACCTGACCGCCGGCATGGTGGATCGTCACGAAGACGACCTGATGTTGGAGACCGCCGTGTGCAAGATATTTTGCAGCGAAGCGGGCTGGCGGGTGATCGACGATGCGGTACAGATCCACGGCGGCGAAGGGTACATGAGCAAGATCGGCCTCGAGCGTATGTTGCGTGATGCCCGCATCAATCGCATCGTCGAGGGCGCGACCGAGGTGATGACCTCGTTCGTCGCCCTGATGGGAATGAAAGGGGTCGGCGAGGAATTTGAAGAGGTGTTGAACGCGGCGAGGCAGCCGGTGAAAAACATGGGCAGGCTGGCGCAGTTCGCCCGCCACGAATGGCGGGACATCCTGATCGGGGCCAATTGCCCGGTCCTGCATCCCAAGCTCAGGGCCGAGGCAGACATGTTGACGCAACTGACGCGTTCGTTGGCCCGCGGCGTAAGTCAGCTGCTGGCCAAGCACCGCCAGAAAATTCTAGATAAGCAACTGCTGCAGCAGCGAGTGGCGTGGGCGGCGATCGAGCTGTACGCGATGGCCGCGGTGATCGGCAAGCTCCAGACATCGCTTGACGAAGGACCTGGCCACGAAAACTCGCCGGCCCTTGCCCGTGACCTGATCGTCGGCAAGGGTTACTGTCACCACGCCGCAGGCCGCATCGGCAAACGCCTCAAAGGGTTGCAGCGTAACGGTGACCGGCACAGGCTCGCCGTTGCCGATGCCGTGCTCGGGTTCGACAAGCAGGACGCGTAATTGGCGTTGCGGACTATCTAAAACAACGCCGCCGAGAGGTCGTTGCAGACCCATTCGGCGGCGTTGTACATCGAAGAATGAAAGTTGGAGAAGTTAGTCGCCAATCCGTTGGCTAGGCGTGTGTTTTCTGTGACCGTCGATGACGCAGTGCACGTCGCCTGTCGCCGCTGGCCAGGCCGGCCAGGCCCAGGGCTAGAAGGACGCCCGTCGCCGGTTCGGGAATGATTCCGTTGACGGCATAGGCGTTAGGAATTCCTGAACTACTCCATGGATCGGTGCTATTCTCCTTCCAAAGGTAGCCTGTGGAGGTTGCCATAGGGCCTACGGGCAATGAGCTCCAATAGGAAGGTGCCCACCATTCAAACTCATTGCTGACCTCTGATGCGTTGCTCACCACGATCCAGTAATCGGTGTTCGCCGCCAACTCAAAATCAGTGGCAGGCGTGAACGCGTATGTGTCGCCATAATATCCAGAACTAAACGCAGGATTATTCAACGTAACCAGCAAGTTGCCAGGCTCATGCCCCACGCCATTGTCGAACAAACTAACAACTGGAATGTCATTTTGGTCATATACGCTGGAATCACTTATCTCCGCGAGATAAAGCTCGACAGAATCCAACAAGAATGAAAGGTCGCCCATTTGAAAACCGGCGGCCTTGGTGGAGTTAAACCACGAAGGGCTGCTAGGCCCCCCCATGGTAGCGGTCAGGCGGCTACCGGTCTCGTAGTCACCGGTCAGATTGCTAAGCAGCACTTCCGCCTGCGACTGTGCCGTCACCACTACCATCGCTACCGCACACATCAATGTCATTTTGGTTACACGTGTCATCTTTCAGTCTCCGTTATTGGTGGCCTGTTTAAAGTTCTCTTGGTGCTCAGTTGCTGCGACTGCCGCAACCGCTGTTCGTCATGCACAAGTAAAAGCAACAGGCGTGCCAATGGCAGGA
>CAUZAW010000108.1:0-8974 GCA_963577735.1 Phycisphaerae bacterium
CAGAGGTTGGCGGTCCAATCGGACCGGCGGGACAGGCCGATGTCCAGGTATTTGACGTTGGCGAAGCGGGCGACAGTCTCGGCAAACGGGAGGGGAAGATAGTTCACGGGAACGATCAGTCCGTAACAGGCCGCGAGGGTAAAGAGGATTGATGCAGCAAAAAAAAATCTTCGCCTAGCAAGGGAAGTACAAAACGTTAGGGTGTACTTTGCGCTTGTCTCGGTGTGGTCGCCTACGGGGATGTATTTTGCTTTTGAACGCAGATGCCAGATGGGCATTTGTGCGATCTGTTGCCCCTGACGGCGTAGCTGTTGTTCAGTACGCTGTCGCAAATGCAGTGGCGGTAGCGGTACGGTCGGCCGGGGACCAAGGCGTAGGCCAATCGCTGCGGCGATGCCGGTGACGCTGACGATGGCCAGGTAGGTGGCCGCCGCAAGGATCAGCGGTATCCAGGGTGTTTCGATGGGGACACTTTCCGGATAGAGTAACTCTGCGATCGAACTGGGAAGATACAGGCGATCCAAGGCAAGTTGCAGGAGGATGACGCCAAGTATGATGGCGATGGTGGTGTGAATCGCACAGACGACCAGGGAAGTGATCCTGTCAAAACCCTTTTGTGCCAGGGCGGCGGCAAGGCTGGCAGTGTTCATGGCTGCGAGTATGAGCCAAGCGGCGAAGAGGGTCTGTCCCCAAGCGTCGAAACTGCGCGTCGCTGGTCGGTCGGCTCGCACCCCGGCCGGGCCGCTTTCGACCAGAAGTCCGACCACGATCACAGCGGCCAATACCACTGGTGCCAGTCGTGTGGCCGCTTCCCTGGCATCGGTGCGGTCGAACATGATCAGTCGATCCCAACACCCCACGGTCCACAACAGGGTAACGGCGAATAGAGTCAGCCAGGACCAAGCGCTGGGCAGGATCGCCATCCAGTCACTGAACGCCTGGGGCATCACGTTGATGAACAGTTGCACTGTCTGGATGGGCAAGGCCCAGACAGCTATACCGGCCGCGACCAGCGTAGTGGCCAGCAGGCCAAGGCATGTCCAGACTAGACGTTGAGGTTGGGCCAGTCCCCAACGCTGCCAGAACGCACCGCCGAAACCGGTCACGAGCAGGCACAAGACCAACAATAACGTCGAAAACATCAACATAGAGTTGTCGCGTGATCAGCTATTTGGTGTTGAGATGCGTACAGTGTGCGGATAGTACGCTGGCAGTCAATGCGGCGTCAGCCCAGTTCGCAGATAAACAGCGTATTGGTCACGGGCAGCCACGGTACGGCAATGCCCAGACGCTTTGTTTCCACCACAGCAAAACCGGCCTCATTGAGTAGTTGGCACCATTGTGCCGTGCTGGCAAAGCCATGCCTGTCGAACGGCATAGACTCAACCCAACGCAGATAATGGTGGACCCCGAGCACAGCCAGCCGATCCGGCAGGGAATTAAACTGGTCTTCGACCAACAGAAAACGTTGGCTGGTTACACGGCGAATTTCACTTAATACCCGCCTCGCGTCGGCGCAGTGATGCAACACAGTGACACAGAGACTGATGTCCGCGCCGGCATTATCGATCGGCAGTGTCTTGCCGTCGTACACCTCGACGGGAACCGATTCCAGTTGGCGTGATTCAACGTCAAAAGCGCGGACCGAAGCGGCATCAGTTGCGTCGGTGAGCATTTTAACCAGTAGCCCGTCACCGGCGCCGACGTCTACCAATCGCTTGCCCGTGGATACATGGGGCAGCAGATGTCGTAGGTAGAACCGCGCCCGTCGGCGATGGATGGCTGCGTCAATACACCTGGCCGCTGCCGATTGCCGGCTGAGGCGTTGGTGCACTCGAGGCAATGAGGCTACTGGCACAGGACGCGCATCCTTTCTTGGCTGTTAATCTCATAGGTGATCCCGGCCCAATGGATTCGTCGTGTAGAAAGTGAGCAGGCGCTGTTAAGGCCTTGCAACAGGCTGGCCAACGGCGCCATGGCAATCAGAATCCAGCGACTGCGGTTCAGCGCGATGCCCTGTGGCTTCAGCAGGCAGTTCAACGGGTTGACCATCAGGGCGGCCATCAGCCAGAGGTGGCCGACCCACACCACGCCACCCAGCAGAGCTAGGTGCGTCGCCACGGCGGGCACACCAGCAAATCCAACGCACAGCGTCAGCACACCGGTCGCCAACAGGCACCACCCCAGCACGTTACCGCAGCCGTGAAAGACTGTTGCCAGCAACCAAAAAGGGCGGTTGTAAAAGCGAGTGACCAGCGTCTGTCGATTAGTCCAACTGAGCAGCGAACGCAGGCTGTCGGGCTGGCGGCTGACAATAATGCACTGGGGAGCAAAGTGCAGGCGCAGGCCCATGCTACGCAGCCTGCGGCTTAGGGTCATGTCGTCGCTGAGCGTGCGCGACCACAGATCTGCGATGCCTGCCTGTTCGTAGACGCTGCGGTGAAACGCCATGGCGCCGCCCCATACAAAACCGGATTGGGGGTTGATGATGTAGGTGAACCCGCCGGCGTTCCAGATGGTGCGCATCACGTCGGCGAACCGACTCCACCGCGGTTCATACCAACGAAATCCGCTGACGGCCCCGACTTTTTCATTGCTCAGTGGCGCCGTCAGCTTGGCGACAAAATGTGCATCGGCACGCCCGTCCGAATCCATGATGACGATGACCCTGCTGTCGGGGTCCGTGGCAGTAACGCCCTGGACTTGATTGTTGTTTTGTTGAGAACAGTGCTCGCGAATACCAGCCACGACCGTTTTGATGCGCTTTTGCGGAAACTGTTGTTGCAGTCGGCTCAATGCCGCGCATGCCGGATCATCGTCTGTAGCCGTAACGAAAATGAACTCGATATTTGAATGCCGTTGAGTAACAATCGAGTGCAGATTCTCGTTCAATGTGCCGTCGTCGCCTTTGCAGGGCACGATGACGGAGGTCAGCGGGAGATCGCCCATCTGAGGTGTGGGCTCATATGTTAGGCCATGGGTGAACCGGCGCAGTTGCCAGGCCGTGGCTAGGCTAGCGGCACTGAGTGTGCAGATCAGTACAAGAACTATGGTGAGGACCAGAATTAACATCAGTAATTGCTCCGCTGTGGGCAGTGTGTGCAGGTATCCGCTGTGGCCGTGCATAGCAGCAACGGCGGCCAATAGCTGTGTTACCTTGTTATTTTCGGTCATTGGTGGGTGATGGATTGGCCGGTCGTTTGCGTCGATAAGTGGAAAGTTGCAAGGACGTTGAAAAAGTGCGACTTATAGGACGCGCCATCATGCGCTATACTGGATTTCATCGCGTGGTGCAGCATATCCACGCGGATGTGCGGCAACGCTGGCCAGTCTGTTTGGCCAACGAGGTGCAGGTCGACGCGTTGTCCGCACTGCGTACGGCGGTGAGCGGTTTGGGCCAAAGCCCGCCCTCCTACACAGCCATGGTTACCTGTGCCGCGGCCATGGCCATCGACCAGGTGCAAAAGCAATACCCCGAGGTTAACGCCATGATTGGTCGGTGGATGTTCTGGCGGTGGCTGCATCATTTTGAACAGATTTCTGCCGGCGTGGCAGTCTCGCGCCAAGAGCAGGAACTCGACCGTATTTACGTGGAGGTTATTCGTCAGCCACAGCAGATGCAGTTGGACCGGATCACCGGGCAACTCAAGCACGCCGCGACGGCGCCGGCGGAGCAGTTGGCTGATTATCAAGCGTGTCGCGATCTATATCAACGCCCCGGTTGGTTGCAGCGAGTCATGCTTTGGCTGGGCGTAAATGTGCCTCGTTTGCACGCGCGGTATCGCGGAACATTTTCGTTAACGACCGTTGGCAAGTTCGGGGCTGACCTCATGGCAGTCATGCCATTGACCACGCCGGTGCAGTTCGGATTTGGCAACGTACGCAGCCGCGCAGTGGCTCGTGGTGAGGACGTGATGGTTGCCTGCACGATGTGGCTGACAATGGCCTTCGATCGACGTTTGCTCAATGGCCTGCCGGCAGCGCAGGTGCTGGGCCGGATTTGCCATGTGCTTGAGACTGCTGACGACGGGCGATGGTACAAGCAATACGGACTGGCTAAGCCGATGTTGGCCGAAGAGCACGGGCGGGGCCAAGACGTCGCGGCCTAAAAAAAAGAGCCCGTCCCGAGAGGGCAGGCTCTTTTAGGTTTCCAAAACCACTTGATTTTAATTTATGCCATCCGGCGTCGCCGCAGGTAGCTGCTCAAGCCGCCTAGGGCCAGTAGCGTCAGGCCGCTGGTCACCGGCTCAGGAATTGGACTGTGGGCCTCAAAGGTGATCGGGTCTTCGCTGGAGATTTGCCAGCCACCATCGAACACCACTTGATCGCCCTCAAGCGGGTCAAACCCTGAGTCATCGAAGCCGAACTGGTTGATCTGGAAGGTAGCATATTCGATCACTTCATTGTCAAACCACACACCACCATCCATGATCACGTTGGTGTCGAACACGATACCCGTAAAGGAAATGCCCTGATCGTCCGATGCAGTCAACTGGTTAACAATATACGGTATGCCGCCCGACTCGGCGACGCTGATGAAACTTCCGGTTGCTACTAGCGTGCCGCCAGTAAAGTTGTCTAGTATATCGCATTCGAAGCCGCCGCAATCAACCGTGCCTAGGCCGCTGCTGAACAGCACATCTGATGGTGTACCGCCGATACCGTCATTGGCCACGCTGTTGGTTTGGTCGAACTGGCCAGCCTCAGCATCGGAGTTGTCAAACAAGAAGAAGCGACCGAGCGTTGCATTGCCGCTCACCGGGTCCTCGAACCGATTGTCGACGACATCAAATTCACCGGCCAATTGGTGAGGCCTGCTCTCATCGTCGCCGAGTGCCAACGAGATATTACGATTACCGATCATGGGGGCAGTCGCTTCGAGCATTTCGATTTCGAGGAAAGTGGCGATACCGGTCAAACTGGTGTCTTCTGGCAGCGACTGAAGCGGATCCGCATCTACACGGTACGATGTGATTTCGAAAGCGGTAAAGTCGCGAGAGCCAATTAATTGACCGTTCAGAATAGCCTCGTAAGTGTTCTCAAAAAAAGTATCGTCCATTCCATCGGGAAACAATTCCGCACGAGGGGCTGGGTTGTCGCCGTCAGTATACATGTTGGCTGCGTCTGTCAGTTTGAACTTGATTGTTCCTTCGGGGGGAGTGAATACCGCCGAGGCATTAGCCGCCATCAGACTGATGACCGTGGCTGTGGCCAAGGTTCCCCTAAACAAGTTTATTGTCCTATTGAATCTAAATGCCATGATAACTCTCGTCTTTTATGGATTGCCTTTTTCACTTTGCGGCAATTATGTTTTTCCCTCGCCGTTTACAAATAGTGCGGTATGTACACCTTCTGCCTTAAACTCCTTCGCCCAAAATCACCTTGCTATTTGAAACTTGCCAGTCTTTGCTGACTACAGCCCCACCTCACAAGCGAAAAAAATGCGATATTAAACACCTTCTGTAACGATTATAGTCTACTGCCCCAGCCGGTGTTTGCAACTGGAATGTTGTCTAAACCCAATAAAATATGGGCCTGGGAGGTACTGGCAAAAGGATTGCAAGTTGCCTATTTTATCAATTTGTCCACTTTCCCAACTGGATTTTGGCTTGGCTGACACCTTGAAGGGCCTCATCGGCGGCTGCGGCGGCTTCCATGTGGCGGCGGGCCCATTGACGGTTGCCCACAGACTCGTAGAGGACGCCCAGATGGTAGTGTGCTTCAGGCACCTTGGTCAGGTACCGGATGGATCTAGACAGGTGGTGCAGGGCCTGCTCGTGATTGCCTCTCAGATGCTCAATCCAGCCCAGTGTCTCTCGCGACGCGGCGTTAGATGGGTTCTGTTTCAAGGTGTTGTCGGCGATGGCGGCCGCTTCGTTTAGCCGATCACTGTGGTGTTCTGCCAACTGATAGGCTAGGTCATTGCTGGCCTCCAGGTAAAAGGGTCCGGCGTCAACGATGATCTTTTCGAGCAGGACAATCGCCTCGTCAATTTGCTTGGCCTGTTGGAGCCGCTGGGCCAGTTCATACTTGATGTAATGATTGTCTGGTTCACGGGCCAGCAGTTTCTTGAGGGTTTGGGCAGCGGCGCCTGGGTTCTCCTGAGTTTGAGCGTACAGATACAGTTCCAAGGCGGTGTTCGGCACAGACCTTTGCAGGTGAGCCAGCGTTTTTTCGATCGGTTGGTCCAATTTCAGTTGTGCCTGGATCAGCACGGTGTGGGCGGGCACCAGTGCTGGTTGCTTGTCTACGACCAGTTGCGCCAGTTGCTGACTGAGTTGGGGCAAGTCCGTGTTGAGCGCAAGTACAGCGCCAGCCAACAGGCGCGTGGAGCGCACCGTCAAAGGTGAGGATACTTCATCGTTTTTCAGCAACGCCAGCAGATCACTCTTGAAAAGCGTCCTGCTGGCGGGCAACTGCTTGGCGTGTGTGTGCGCCGCTTCAATGTCCTGCGCGATTACAGCGCGTAGGTAGCTAGAGAAAGCCGATTCATTGTTGTCATTGGACACCGGTTGATCGACCAGTACAGCCGAGAGGGGTCCCAGCGGGGACTGGGCCAATGCCAGTGACTGGCGGTACACCTGTAAAGCTTGTTGACGTCGGTCCATGGTCAGTAGGATGACGATTCTGCTGGCGGCGACCGATGGTTGGTTGGGACTCATGGCCTCGGCCTGTTCGAGTAGTTCGAGCACGTGAGCCCAGTCACGCGACTCGGCGGTCAGGGCGATTTTGACGTTCAGCCAGCGGAGTTTCATCTGTGGCGGAACTTGGGTACCGACTATGGCTTCGTCTGCCCAGACAAGCAACTCCTCATTTTGTTTGTTACGCACTTCTAGGGCTAACAATTCCTGTAAAGCCGTAGTGGCCATACCCGGTCGTCGCATGAGATCCTTGAGCCGCTGGCGGGCGCTGTTGAGCTTACGCTGCCGCTGCTCAATTTGCGCGAGCAGTAATTGTGCCGGCACGTACTGGCGGGCAAACGGTGGGATGTTCTCCAGTTCCTGCTGAGCCATGTCGTCGTGCCCCATACGCTGACGGGCCCTGCCGATGGCGTACATAACCCGTGGATCGCGCGTTCGGCCGGCTGTTTTAAGTTTGTTGAAAGTTGATATCGCCTGTTTTTCCAATCCCAGTCCGAGGTACATCTCACCTAGACCGGCCATCGCAATGATCTGGGCACCTAGATCGATATCCATCATCTGTTCATATGCCTCTTGTGCCGCGGGGTAGTCCGAGACGGTCAGATATGACTCGGCTAGGCGATGTCGCAGCAACACGCGGTCGGGCATCTCGGCGATGGCTTGGCGAAAGACTTGTGCAGCCTCGAAGCCGTGGCCGGCTTCCAGAAGCAGGTCACCTTTCCAGCGTAGGGCCGGAAGTTGCGGCCCCTGTGGCGTCAGCCATGTGTCAACCAGTTCTATGGCTTTGTCGCGTCGATCCAGCATGACGTAGCGACGCAATATCTGATAGCGTAGCCTGCTCTGTGTGGTGTCGAGTAGTGGAGCCAATGCCTCCAGTTTGTCGAGGACGCTCTGCGTCTGCCCTTGGGGCATGTGGAAGTCGATTTGCCGCAACCGTGCCCAGTCAGCCTGAAACTTGGCCTCGATCATCTTTTCGTACACCGCAAGGGCGTTATCATCATCGCCCAATTCGTGGTGAAGCTGAGCCAAGGCATCGGCAACGCCAGCCGACCTGCGGTCGCCGTTGAGGATCAACGGTTCATAAATGGCTGATAGCGTGTGCACCGCTTCGGGCGACCGGCCGGCGGCTCTCAGGATCGATGCCTGTGCCAACCGGGCCAGGGCTTCGTTGCCGCTGGTGACCTGCAGTTTGCTCAACTCGCCGAGCCCCTTGTCGAATTGGTTCTGTGCGATATAGAACTTGGACAGCAATGCGTATGTTTCTGGGTTGTTGGGGTTGGAGCGTACCAGTGCCAGCAAATGCATCTCAGCCTCGGAGAACTGGTTTTGTTGAGCGGAGATCCGCGCCAGCATCAACCTTAACATCGGGGCGGTAGAGCCGTTGGCGATCGCCTGGTTACAGAACTCCGCCGCTTCATCGAGCTTGCCTTGGGCGTACTTGATCTCAGCCAGATAGGCGGGGTTATGCTTCTCTTCGACGGCGGTGGCGTCGATGTGTTGCCAGTGCTGCTGGGCAAGATTATCGTGGCCACTCAGCCGATAGATGCGCGCGGCCAGTGCGTGGGCACCTACGTGGTCAGGCTGCTCTTCCAGGATCCATTCGATGTGCTCGAGTGATTCCTCGGTCAACGATAGATTTACCAGTGCCTGGGCCAATAGCAGCCGGGCCTCGTGGTTGTTCGGCTCCAGTTCGATCACCGGCTGAAGGTGCTTGACCGCTTTGTCAAAGTCTTGACGTTGCAGGTACAGCCGTCCCATCATCTGATCGACGCTGGCCGTGTCGCCTGGGAACTGTTGTTTCAACTCGACCAAATTTTGTTTGACCTGTGTTTCTTTGCCCAGCATTATCATCGTTTCGGCCAGGCGCAGATGGACAGGCAAATCATGGGGTCTGATTTTTACCAGTTGCCGGGCGAATTTCTCCGCCTGCTCGTGGTCCTGCAGGAAGAAGTAACCATTGACCAGGATTACTAGGTGATCTGCCGTCAGCGGCAGGATCAACTGGACCTCTTTGTCGAGCAGTTGGCGCAGTTGCTTTGGATTGCCAACACCGATGAGGTGGCGCATCATCATGGTGATGGCATGTGGGCTTGTGGGATTGGAGCGGTAGTAGGTGAAGACCTCTTCTTGCGTGTCAGGCAGCAGGCCCTGTTGCATCATCAGATCTAGGTACAGTTGCTGGGCCAGTTTGCTGTTCGGGTCGAGTCGCTTGGCTTGTGTTAGAGCTGTCTTGGCCATGGCAATATCGTCGGTCTTGATCAGTGTCATGGCGTAAAGGGTCCAAATGTCCGTGGAATAGGCCCTTTGGGTGACGAGTTTGTCGAGGATTAGTT
>CAUZAW010000109.1:0-8936 GCA_963577735.1 Phycisphaerae bacterium
CTTAAACTCATCGGCATACGTTGCGGGCCGAAACGGGATTTGATCAACGTGGCCCGTATGGTCGCTTCAGGTAAGCTGCAATCGGTCGTGACCGACCGTTCACCGTTTGAAAAAGTTAATGAAGCATTGCAGCGATTGCGCAGCGGCAAGGTGCTGGGAAGGTTGGTGTTGGACATGTCCAGCGGCGCGTAGGGGGTTGGCCAGGTGGCAGAATCATGAGTCAATTCAACATGCTTTCTTTTAATGGACGAATCTGCCTTGGCCCGGGGTCGGTCGCCCAACTGGGCTCGGTCCTGCGGGAAGCCGATGTTCAAAAGTGCCTAGTGGTGACCGACGAGGTGCTCATGCAAGTCGGCGTAACGCCGCGGGCGGTTGAGTCGATCCAGCGAGCGGGCGTAACGGCCGAGATTTTTGATAAAGTCTTGCCCGACCCGCCGTCGGCCATGATAGCCGCCGGTGTTGATCGATTTGCCAGTGCCGGCTGCGATGCCATTGTGGCCGTGGGCGGCGGCAGTTCAATCGATACCGCCAAGGGCATTGGCATCGTTGCGGCCAACGGCGGCAAGATCATGGACTACGAGGGGGTGGATAAGGTCGACAAGCCTCTGCCCCTCTTCGCCGCAGTGCCCACGACCTACGGATCGGGCAGTGAGGCGTCCGCGTTTGCTATCATCACCGACGAATCGCGCAACTTCAAGGCTGCCATTGGCAGTCGGTATATTATCCCCGATATTGCCCTTGTCGATTCAGACCTGATGAAGGGGTTGCCCAAGGGTCTTTCAGCATCTGTGATGCTTGACGCGCTGTCGCATGCGATCGAGTCATACGTGTCTCGTCTAGCGCAACCGATCAGCGATGGCTTGGCGCTGCGGGCGATGACGCTAATCGCCGAGAACCTTGACGAGGTGTTGTCGGGCAGTGACGACGATGATGCTATTCTGGCGGCAGCGACAGCCAGTTGCATGGGCGGTATGGCTTTTAGCCAGACACGCCTGGGCCTGGTGCACGCCATGGCCCACCCATTCGGCGCGTACTTTCACGTGCCCCACGGCGTCACCTGTGCCCTGCTGCTGCCGCCGGTCATGCAGTTCAACTGCATTGAAGTGCCCGGGAGATTTGCTGATATCGCCGCGGCCTTGGGCGATGCCACCGACGGTGCAGATGACCAGGTCGCCGCCCAGAGGTCGGTGCAGATGGTTACGCAAATGGTAGCACGGGCCCAGATTCCGCTGAAATTAAGCGAGTTCGGTGTTAAGACGTCGGACCTCGGGAAAATGGCTGACGATACTATGCTCAGCGGCAACGTGAAAATCAACCCCCGGTCGTCCACGCGCCAGCAGATTGTAGAGATATTTGAATCGTGCCTGTGATCGGCCGGTCGCACGGATCAAGGTCGGTTATTGAGGTGGCTTGTCTTTTGAGTCGTGCCCAGCGGAGACCGGATATTTTTCGCCGGTTGCCAGTTCCCATTTTGGG
This sequence comes from Phycisphaerae bacterium, assembly GCA_963577735.1. Lineage (GTDB taxonomy): Bacteria > Planctomycetota > Phycisphaerae > Phycisphaerales > Phycisphaeraceae > CAUZAW01. The sequence goes on from CAUZAW010000109.1 coordinate 1,477, forward strand.
TGATTACGCGGGATTTTCAGATTTTTAAACTCACTGCGACATCGGTAGCAGACGAGGCAGCGACCGGCAAAAAAAAAGATGACCGAATCGATCAGGGCGACTGTACCAAGCACACCAAATCCCCATCGGACTTCACGCATGCCGAACAGCACCATCGCCAGCACAGCGGCAAGAATGACGATGACGACCCCCGTTACCTGTGGAAAATCTTTACGGCTGAACAGTTCATGGCAGCCGCACACAGGACAGCGGCGCATATGCTGCTCATCATCGAATACCTGATCCCAGTTCAGGTCGAGGCTTGAAGGTGCCTGTTGGCTCGATTCCCCCGTGGGTCGGACTGTCCGGGTTGGGTTGTGCTGGTCAACCTCGACGGTAAGCAAATATTTGCGGCTCAGATTTCGCACGGCGATTCGCATAAGATCATTCTGTCCCAGTCGAGCACCGAAGGCAACCATGGTGGACTTTACAGGCAGCAATTGTTCTGGCCTAATGCAGCTATGCAAGTGATGACGCGTCAACAGATCAGACGTCACGATCAACTGGCGATCCAAGAGCTTGGCATCCCAGGCGTGGTGTTGATGGAAAACGCAGGATGCCACGCAGCTCAAGCCGTGATCGACCTGTTGCGCAAAGGGCGAAAGGTTGATCCCGCCAAGGCTCACATCGCCGTGGTCTGTGGCGGGGGCAACAATGGCGGCGACGGGTACGTGATTGCTCGGTACCTACACAACGTCGGTGCGATAGTGACTTTGTATGCCGCCAAGGACCCTAAGTCACTGACGGGTGATGCCTTGTCGCATTTTATGATTACACAGAAGATGGGCATCGAGTTGGTGCTGGTCACTGACGAGGCAGAACTGGCAGGTACGCGCGGCGCATGGGACACGGCCCACATCGTGGTTGACGCTCTACTGGGCACGGGATTTACAGGCCAGCTGCGCCCGCACCTTGCCGCAGTGATCGCCGCCTGCAACCAGGCGCGAAAGTGGCAAGCTTCGATCGTGTCGGTGGATATCCCTTCCGGTTTGGACTGTGACACAGGAGCCGGTGGCGAGGCCACGGTTTTCGCTGACCTGACCGTGACCTTTGTGGCCCCTAAGATCGGTTTCGCTCAACCGCAGGCAAAGGCCTTTCTTGGCGAACTTGTGGTCGCCGGTATTGGAACGCCGCCTACGCTGATCGATCGCGTGCTGGCCGAGAAAGTATCCGGTTGACGAATCCGGTCCACCCCGCGATAATCCACGGTTCGGTTTTACAGGCCCATCGCGGCCAAGAAATGGTGGACATGCTCGACAAAATCACACCCGGCAGTCAGATACAGGTCAAGATCGTCAAGTGCCCCACAAGCGCGGCGGCTGCCAAAACTTTGGTGCGGGTGCTGAGCAAGGACCAATCGGTTAGGGCCGAGAACAAGCGGCTTCGCAAGTCGCGGGACCGGCACTTTCGCGCCAAGCGACGGGGTGGAAGAGACTACAACCTCTACGTGGTCAAGCAACGCCCAGTCAAGGGCGCAGTTGGCGAAGCCGGCACCGTCACCGCCAGCAGCGACGTGCTGATGGACCTGCGCAGCGTCAGCCACTTCATCGAGGTTGCCAAGGCGTGACGCTAACCGGATTGACCGGTGATTTGTTAACCAAGCACTACTGGACAAGGGCAACAGCTATTCGGCACTTTTGCCCCCGTGCCGAGGGAGATGCCGTCCCTTGTAGACCACTCACAAAATCGAGTCAGTCATGGGGGAGGGTATCCAAAATAAATTAGGGACGTTTCATGGGGGGACGAATGTTTATCTGTGCCCCGGTCGCGTGTACCAGAATGCGCACAGTGCGCGGAACCGGGCAGCAAAGGGAAACAGCAGGACAATGAGCATTTGCCCGGTGATCTGAAGGGGGGAGAACCAGGTGAATTTGCGGTTGGAGGTGACTACTGGTGGGTCGGTGATGATACGGAGGATTTTGTTGTGTGCCCGGCCCCAGCGGCGAAGCTTGCGCGAAAACCACACCTCCTCACTGGCATAAACATTCTCGCTGAAGCCACCGGAGGCTTCGAATCCCTCGCGGCAGCAATAAAGAAAGCAGCCGGCCCCAAGCCCGAAGGTTACCGAGCAACTGTTCCACACTGCCAGTACCACCCGGACGAACAGTGGTAGCGGCCCGTCGTATACGATGATCGCACTGCCGCCGCAACAGTCGGGTCGGTTGAGGTTGTCCAGGGCCAAGCCAAGAAGTTCGGTGCTAAGAACGGTATCGGCGTCAAGAAAGATCAGATATTTGCCCATGGCTGCCCTGGCGCCGGCATTGCGGGCGCGGGAGATTTGGTTGACTGGTTCGAAGATGACTTGGGCGCCGTGGACGACTGCAACTTTGGCGGTGTCGTCGGTGGAGTTGTTGTCCACGACGATGACCTGCCCTGGCTGATCGATGTGGTCCATGGCTTCACGCGCTGCGGTGAGCGTTTTAGCCAGCCACTGCTCTTCGTTGAACGCGGGGATGATGATCGAATAAGCGGGGTACATGGTGCGAGGAAGTTTAGGCCCCGAAGATGGTTGGGGTAAGCTAAAGCGGTCGGATGTCGGTAAGAGGGTAGACAGGGGGCGGGAATTGAGCAATGTGGTGTGAACCGATCGGCTATCAATGGCTCCATTGATCGATGACCTGCCCGCCCGGCCATCGCGGTATTAATTGTCACATAAAGACACGGTGTTGCAATGCGCCGCGTGATGATGGTGTGACGGTTGTGGCCTACATATGTTTGGCCGTAGTGACCCGTGGCATGGACAGTTTGCGTACATCTTCCACGATCAGGTACATGGCCGGGATGAGCAACAGGGTGATGGCAGTGGCGAACAGGACGCCGAAGCCCAGGCTCAAAGCCATGGGTATGAGAAACTTGGCCTGGAGGCTATGCTCAAAGATCATGGGGGAGAGACTGAAGAAGGTGGTGGCGGTGGTCAGAACGATGGGCCGAAAGCGGCGGGTGCCTGATTCAAGGACCACGCGGGCCAGCGGGGCGCCGTCGCGGCGGCGGCGGTTGATCAGATCGATCATAATCAGCGAATCATTGACCACCACGCCGGTCAGGGCCACGGCCCCGAAGCCGGAGAGCATGGACAGGTTCTGGCCCATGATAACGTGGCCCAGCACTGCCCCGATCAGGCCAAATGGGATTGCCGACATGACGATCAGCGGCTGAATGTAACTGCGAAACTGTACCGCAAGGATCACGAAGATGGCCAGCAAGGCAATGATCATGTTCTTTCCCATGCTCATGAGCGATTCCTGCTGTTCGCGTTGCTCGCCCTCAAAGCTGTAGAGCAGTTGCGGGTATTCACTTTTAAGATTGGGCAACACGTTGTTACGCAGCGTGTTGTTAATCTCGGTGGTGTTGGCATTGCGTTCGTCCACGTCGGCGGTGACGGAGACGACGCGGCGTTGGTTGACGTGGTTGATGACGGCGTAGCCGTGCGACTCTCGCGCGTCGGCCACGGTGTCGAACGGTATCTCGGTACCGTCGGGCAAACGAATACGCATGTTGTGGATATCGGCGAGGCTACGCCGCTCTTGCAGAGGGTAGCGAACCATGACCCGGATGTCGTCGCGCCCTCGCTGCACGCGTTGGACTTCTTCGCCAAAAAACCCTTGGCGGACCTGCCGGGCTAGGTCTTCAAGAGTCAGGCCGGAACTGCGGCCGACGGGCGTCATTGCCAGCTTCAGTTCTCGCTTGCCTGGTTGGAAGTTATCAGCAATATCGGTCACTCCCGGATATCGCGACAATTCGGTTTTAAGTCGCTCCGCGATTTCTAATAATGTATCGAAGTCATCGTGCATCAGTTCTACGGAAATGGATTCCCCGGCGCTGAAAAATTGTGAAGTGAAGGAGAGCGAAGAGATACCGGGTACGTCGCCCAGTTCCTGCCGCCATCGTTGGGCGACGATCTTGGAAGAGATGTCGCGCTTTTCGCTTGACAGAAGTTCAACGTTTACTTCTGCCAGGTGCGTGCCAGAATCGCTGCTGATTAAAGCGCCGGGGCCTCCGCCGGCTAGGCCGCTGAACGGTTGCTCGCCCACGGCCGTAGATACATGTCGAACAATCGATGGCGAATCCTCAGGTTGACCAGCCTTGAATTGGCGATTGACCCGGTCGATGGCATGTTCGAGTCGGCGGGCTACTGCCTTGGTTTGTTCGATGGTCGTGCCCTGGGGCATTTCCAGCGCAGCCCAGACATTGTCGGCGTCCATCTGCGGCAGGAAGGTGAACTTGATGTGTCCGCCGGCGACGTAACCAATCGTGAGAATAAACACGGCCACGCCCGTGGCCAGTGTCATGTATCGCCATCGCACCGCGCGTCGCAGCGTCCAGAGGTATGGCCTGTTGACGAACCATTGCAGGCCGTTGCGCACCTGCTGCTGGAAGCGAGCGACGGGGCCATGGGACATGCGCGGCACCGTTTTGGAAAGGTGGGCCGGTAGGATGAACAGTGCCTCGAGCAGCGAGATGGCCAGCACGCAGATGACCACCGCGGGTATGGGCCAGAGAATTTTGCCCAGATCGCCTGTGGTGTACAGCAGGGGTAGGAAAGCGACGATCGTGGTTACGATCGTCAGGGTCACGGGCACGGCCATGTCGCGTACGCCTTTGACGGCAGCTTCCAGACCGGTGAAGCCTTGTTGGTGATATTCGAAGATATTTTCACCGACCACGATGGCATCATCAACGACAATACCCAGCACCACGATGAGTGCAAAAAGTGAAATCATGTTGATCGAAACGCCGAATACAGGCATCAGGATAAATGCACCCATGAACGATATGGGAATGCCCATCATGGTCCAGAAGGCCAAGCGCAGGTCGAGAAACAGGGACAGGCACAGGAAGACCAGAACGAGACCAATAGAAGCGTTGCGCACCAGCAACCTGATGCGGCCGCGAAGGTAGGAAGCGCGGTTGAACCAGGTTGCTGCTTCGACTCCGTGGGGCAGTTGGGATTTTTCAACATATTGCCTGACAGTATCGGCCACGCTGAGCGCGCCTTCGTCGCCGATGCGAAAGACTTTGAGCAATGCGGCGGGCTTGCCGTCAAAATAGGAAGCAATATCGGTATCTTCGAAGCCATCGTTAATCTCAGCGATATCTATCAGGCGCAACTTGGTTCCATCGGTATGGGTAAGCACGACGATTTTTTCGAAATCGCGTCCGATGTAACGCTGACCCTTGGTGCGGATGAGGATTTCACCACCGGGGCTTTTAATGCGCCCGCCAGGTAGGTCGAGTGAAGATTGGCGCACGGCGTCGGCCACCTCTTGGAAACGCAGGCCGTAGCGGCGCAACGTCTGCTCGCTGACTTCGATGGAGATTTCGTAGGGCGGCAGGCCGGCAATTTCCACCAGCGAGATACCGGCCATGGCGGTCAGGTCGTCGCGCATCTGCTCGGCGATTTCTTTGAGGGTGCGTAGCGGTACCTCACCGTACACCACGATGGAAATGACCTGGATACGCGAATCCACGTCAATGACATCTGGCTCGTCGGCGTCTTCCGGTGGAAAATCCTCGATGCGGTCGACGGCCACCTTGATGTCGTCAAGTACTTCTCGGTCATCGGCGAATTCCTCTAGTTCAACCACTATCGTGCCCAGCCCTTCACGGGCGAGCGACGAAACCCTTTTGATCCCTTCAATGCCTTTGACGGCTTCTTCGACACGCTGACAGATTGACTCTTCAACCTCGGCCGGCGCTGCGCCGGGATAGGGTACGGAGACGCGGATAAGATCTGGATCATATTCCTGGAAAAGCTCAACCTTGATAAACAGAAGCGAAAGCAGGCCGGCGGCAATGATGAAGATCATCATCACGTTGGCGGCCACATGGTTGCTGACGAACCAGTCAAGTATGCCGTGGTGCTGGAGAGTGGGTGGCCCAGTCACAGGCCTCGATGGGGCACGCTGGTCAGTCATTGCTGGTCACTTGTTCGTTGGTCCGGCTGCCTAGTTCGGGCAAGCGCACACGCATGGAATTGGTCACGATGTCCAGGGAACTGGTGATGATGATGTCGCCTTCATTTAAACCAACGCTGACGTAGGCTCGCTTGTCATCAACGCGGACAATCTGTACGGTCACCATGCGCAGGCGACCGTCCTCCACCGTCCACACCTGGTTGCCGTCGTGTACGGCGTAGCGGGGTAAGGCGATGACATTTTCCAGTTGATGACCTGCTATTTTCACGGACGCGAACATGCCAGGTACGAGCGTGTCGTCGCCGTAGGCGGCGCCGGGCCTTCGAGGTACCTGGACGACGACGTTCACCATGCGCGAGCGGGTGTTGATCTGGCCTTGCGTACGGGTGATATGTCCGGTGCGGACCAATTTGCGTCCGGCGTAGTCAACCGTGACCTCTACGGGTGGACCGGTAGCGAGATTGTGTGATGCATGTTCACTATGGTTGTTGTTAGGTACGGAAAACCAAGCAAGTTGGCGGTCGTCTAGGGGGACGACGACTTCCATCATATCAGTGCCGTAGACGGTGGCGATGGGTTGGTCCGCTATCACCTGGCTGCCAATATCGACGTTTTCAGCCATTACCCGTCCGTCAAAGGGCATGGCGATATGTGTGCGGTCGAGGTTGACTTGGGCGATCTTGAGGCTGATTTGGGCAAGTTGGACGGTGGCCGCAGCTTCTCGATGTGCAGCAATCATCGCTTCGAGGACTGCGTCAGTACGCTGTAACTGAGTATTGGCGTGGTCAAATTCCCGCTGCGTAGCCGCACCGCGGTCGTAAAGCCCTTTTTCGTAGTCGGCATCGATGCGGGCGTCATTCGCCATGGCCTTGGCTTCGTCGATGCGGGCCTTGGCAGCGGTCTGGTTCGCTTCGGCTTCTTGGAGCTGCGCCGTTGCTTCTTCAAGGGCAAATTGGTAATCCGTCGTGTCGATCTCGATCAGTATGCGGCCGGCTTTGAAGTAGCCACCGTTGACCATTGACGGGTGTAACCCAACGACTTTTCCCGACACCTGGGGCACGATATCCACGATCACGGCCGGCTGGACGGTGCCAAACCCGTGTACGGTGACGGCCACATTTCCCCGCTTGGCCGACTGGATCCACACCAGCGGTCCGGTGTTTTCAACAGGTTGGGGCTGGGGTTGGCTACGCGTTTTGTACAAGCCGATAGCGCCAAGGACACCAACGGCCAGCGCGGTCAGTACGTAAACTGATTGCCTTACCCATTGCGGCGTGGTCTGGTGTTTACTCATGACTGACTCCCATTGATCGGTCTTGCTCGCACTGGCGAATGCCCGCAACGCTGAACCGAACGATGTGGTCTATCGTGCGGTCCAGATCGAAGACCGGATCGCGGTCGTCGGCGCCAATAATCAAGCCAGCCTGAATAACATGGATGAGTTGAGCCACGGTGGAGTGCACGCAAAGTATGGCCTCAGCTTCGTCGAGTTTAGGGCAAACGCGT
>CAUZAW010000110.1:0-8928 GCA_963577735.1 Phycisphaerae bacterium
AACGGCAATCTGCACATCCTGACCGGTGCGTACGCCCGGTATCGACTCGCCCTTCGCATTGCGCAAACACACAGCTTCCGCCTTGACAATACCCGATCCGGAACGGTCCGTGCGTTCAGATAATTGCTCCTGCACTTCCCCGGAAACCTGTAGCATGTATGCATCTAGAACCTGCCGTGTCGAGCCAACTTCCGCCACTCTGCCCTTACGCAGATAAATAGCTCGCGTACAAAGTGATTCAACTGCTGACAGGTTGTGACTGACAAACAGGACCGTCCGCCCACCCTTGGCCACGTCCTGCATCTTGCCCAAACATTTTTTCTGAAAGCCTGTATCTCCAACAGCAAGAACCTCGTCGACAATCAGAATCTCTGGTTCCAGGTGTGCCGCAACGGCAAACGCCAGTCGGGTATACATCCCGCTCGAGTACCGCTTCACCGGCGTATCTACAAATTGCTCCAACTCGGAGAAATCCACTATCTCGTCGAACTTGCCGCGAATCTCCGCTTTTTTCATACCCAGTATGGTGCCGTTGAGATAGATATTCTCCCGGCCAGTCAGTTCGGGGTGAAACCCGGTACCCACCTCCAGCAGGCTGCCTACCCGCCCGTAAATTTCCGCCCTACCCTCCGTCGGCTCTGTGATTCGTGACAGAATCTTTAGTACGGTGCTCTTGCCTGCCCCGTTTCGCCCGATCAGGCCCACCACTTCACCACGATTGACCTCGAAACTCACGTCCCGCAACGCCCAGATGTGGTTGTCATTGTCATTAACTGCACCCTTGCCCATCCACCGTAACGGCGCCGTGGCCACATTGGCTACGGCCTTGCGCAAGTTTCGGTATGAGACCGCTTCACCGATGCGGTACCGCTTGCCAAGGCCCTCAACTCGAATGACCGTTTCACCCATGGGAATTATACAAGGTCGACGAAGTGACGTTCTATTCTCCGGAAAAAGAAAAGCCCGCCCACCATGAACAGCAACACCAGCAGGCAAGACCAAATAGCCACCGTAAGATCTGGCGGGGCGCTGTTGAATATGGCCCAGCGAAAACCACTGGCCACCACTGACATTGGGTTCAACTCATAGAGTTTTGCCAGTAAGGGCGCCGCTTCCACCAACCACGGCATTTGCTGGGAATGGCCCAAACTTTCCAGCTTCGGCTTGATATCAAGTACATAAACCACGGGCGTCGAGATCATCCAAACCTGTACTAGAAAACGCGTTGCATGATGGATATCCCGGTAGATCGAATTCAAGGCGGAAAGCCATAGCGACACGGCAAATGCTGTGGCCATGGTCAGTAGTACCAGTGCAGGTAGAGTTGCCAACGCCCAGGTAAAACGAAATTGAAAATCCGTCGTCCGGTCGAACACCGCGACAATACCGATCAGCACCACGAACGCTATTGCAAAATCGAACAACGCCGCCAGAATCGGCGACATCGGCGTGAGCAACCGCGGAAAATAAACCTTCGTGATCAGGTTGCGGTTACTCACCACGCTACCGCCTGCCTTGTTCACCGAGTTGGCAAACAGGTGCCACGGCACCAACGCGCTAAATGCACTGATGGCATACGGCACACCCGGCACTGTTGGCGTACGCTCCATCAGCAGCGTGAAAAGCACGCCGAAAATGACCATCTGGACCAGCGGCGGTATCACTGCCCAGAGAACGCCAAACAATGTCTGTTTGTACCGGACAACCACGTCCCGCAGGGTCAGGAACCATAACAGGTCCCTATACCGCCAGAGTTCTCCCACGTTGATCGGCACCAACCCCTTAGGCGGCTCGATCACCACCCACCTTCTTGAAGTGGTGGTGGAGTCTGTATTTATATCATCTGACGGCATGGGGAAGATGGTCCGTTCTCAATCCCAGGGCAAGTATCCATGGATAACAAAAGTATCTTTAAGTTTATTCGTCAATTCCGTTTACGATCTTTACGCTCTGACCGGCCCATGGGTTTTATCAGACCCAGACCAACCGCCTGCCAGATGCGCCACTACAACCTCTGGGCCGGACACCGCACAGCTGATTTAGCAAACCCACCAACGATGACCAGGAGCAGCACATGCGTGGCGAAATTGATACCGCCGCAGGTTAGCCCCCACCGCCCGGTTCGACCGTCTACCAAGAAGCTAAAGCCATGACCACACGCGTTAATACCGGGACCGGTTGCCGCCATGCCTGACGACCATGTTTTTCAGTTGGCGATTGACGGCGTGCCCGTCGCCATAGAGCACGTTGGAATCGCGAAACGGTAAGTTCCAAACGATCAGTCCCGAATGATTCGAACCGCAGGGACTAGGCGGGTTGGCGTTGGCGGCGGAGCATTGCGAAGGATCTTCCCAATTGATGTCGGACATGACTGCTGAATCGGCCAGTCCCGGTTCATGGGGAGGATCCGACGAGCCGTTGCCGTCAATGTCCGGGTTGCCACTTAGTCCCCAGCTAAAACCCGAGGGTACGTAGAGAAAATAGACCTCGTACTGCACCAGATGATATTCCAGGCCGCCTGCCCAGACCACACGAAAATCATCTTCCCAGCCATTGGCGTGTGTGCTCCAATCGGGGTTCACTGGCTGCAAGGGGCAGAACCAGATGTCGCGAGGCCGACCGCCTGCGATTTCTTTGAAGGCAACACGGCGATCCGGATAATTTCCGCTATAGCCGTTAATATTCTGGTGCGAGTAGATTTCCCCACTGATCGTGCAGGGCGGAGGGTACTTGTTGTCGTTCTCATCGGTGTACATCGCCAGACCGATCCCGATCGTCTTGAAGTTGGACATGCAGGTCAACACCTTCATCCGATAGCGAACCTTGTGCAGGGCAGGAAGCAGGATGGAAATCAACACCGCGATGATGGAGATGACCACCAGCAACTCGATGAGGGTAAAAGCCTTGTGTTGCTCGTACGTCTTCACGGTTTTCTCGGTGTGTTCAATGTATTCGCATTGTACACAACTCCGCTAGTAACAACCCCACGCCGGAGGCGACCCCCCTTCCCGCCAGACATAATGCTTGGGCATGCCTATAGACGATCAACCGCAATTTTTGTCACCACAGTGATGACCTGAGAAGTTCTGCAACTTCACCGCACGGACCACACACGTTAATACCGCGCACGGTTTCCGTCGAAGTTTCTGATCACCGCGTTTTGAAGTTGCCGATTCACGGCGTGGCCGTCGCCGTAGAGGACGTTGGAATCACGAAACGGCGCTTCAAAGACCATTTCCGAGTGATTCGATCCGCAGGGACTAGGCGGAGTTGCACTGGCGGAGGCACATTGTGCGGGGTCTTCCCAGTTGTCGTCGGCGATGATTGCCGAATCGGCGTGTCCCGGTTCATGGGGCGGGTCCGGCGAGCCGTCACCGTTGAGATCGGGGTTGCCGCTTTGCGACCAGTCAAAACCCGAAGGGACCTTGAGGAAAAAGACTCCGTACGACACCAGATGGAACTCGAGCCCATTATTCCAAATCAAGCGAAAATCATCTTCCCAGCCGTTGACGTAATCGCTCCAGTCGGGGGTCGCCGGCGCCATAGGACAGAACCAGATGTCACCTGCCCGACCGCCGGCCATTTCTTTGAAGGCGGGACGGCGATCCGGAGAATCTCCGCTGTAACCCCCCCCAACATTCTGATGTGAGTAAATTTCCCCGCTGATCGTGCAGGGCGGGGGGTATTTATTGTCGTTCTCGTTGGTGTAAATAGCCAGGCCGATCCCGATCGTTTTGAGGTTGGACATGCAGGTCAGCACCTTCATGCGATAGCGGACCTTTTGCAGGGCGGGAAGCAACAGCGAAATCAACACCGCGATGATGGAGATGACCACCAGCAACTCGATGAGGGTAAAAGCCTTGTGTTGCTCGTACGTCTTCACGGTTTGCTCGGCGTGTTCAATGTATTCGCATTGTACACAACTCCGCTAGTAACAACCCCACGCCGGAGGCGACCCCCCTTCCCGCCAGACATAATGCTTGGGCATGCCTATAGACGATCAACCGCAATTTTTGTCACCACAGTGATGACCTGAGAAGTTCTGCAACCACACCAGCGCGAGTGACGAGCGTCAATATCGTTGGCGGTTTCCGTCGTTTCTGACGACCACGTTTTGAAGTTGTCGATTCACGGCGTGGCCGTCGCCGAACAGGACGTTGGAATCGCGAAACGGCACTCCAAGGACCAATCCCGAATGATTCGACCCGCTACCGTATTGTACGTTTTCCCAGTTGTCATCGGAACTAATCGCGGAATCGGCCAGTCCCGGTTCATGGGGAGGATCCGACGAGCCGTTGCCGTCAATGTCCGGGTTGCCACTTTGCGACCAGTCAAATCCCGATGGTATTAAAAGAAAATAAACCATGTACGACACATTATGATACTCCAGCCCTCCGGACCAATGGACAGAAAAATCATCTTCCCAGCCGTTGGAGTAAGTGCTGCGGTCGGGGTGGGAGGGCGACAGAGGACAGAACCAGATGTCGCGGGGCCGACCGCCGGCAATTTCTTTGAAGGCAACACGGCGATCCGGATAATTTCCGCTATAGCCGTTAATATTCCGGTTCTTGAAAATGTCTATGCTGAGCGTCATGGGCGGAGGGTACTTGTTGCTGTTCTCTTCGGTGTACATCAACAGGCCGATCCCGATCGTCTTGAAGTTAGACAGGCAGGTCAACACCTTCATCCGATAGCGGACCTTGTGCAGGGCAGGAAGCAGCAGCGAAATCAACACCGCGATGATGGAAATCACCACCAGCAACTCGATAAGGGTAAAAGCCTTGTGTTTTCGGCACGTTCTCATCATCTACATGATCGCGAACATACCTGAGCAAATCAATATACACCCAACCAAGTCGTTCCTGCACGATTGACCCAATGCTCGGGCGTGCCGTGCGTTTCCACGTGGCCATCGCCGTAAAGCACGTTGGATTCGCGAAATGGCACACCCATAATATTGCCAGTGTGTGCCGACACCGACGTTCCAGCCACGGTGTCTCCCCATGCGGTATTAGTGGCCGCACCGTCCGCCACCACCGCAGCATCGCTGTCTCCCGGTCGAATAGGAGGGTCTGAAATACCATCACCATCGAGATCAGGATTACCGGAGTTCTTCCAATCCCAGGGCGGCCCGGTGCCTCCGACCAGGAACCACATGGCGTAATCTACCGTATGCCGCTGGTTGTCCGGATGGGTCAGGAACTGATCCTGGTAAGGGCTCGGGTGTGGCGTATAGTTCCACATTCCCCAGGTCTCTGGTTTGTTTGGCACGGGATTGGTAGTCAAAGGACAAAAGTAGATTTCCGCACCCTGACCATTGGCTATTTCCTTCAGTATCTCACGATGGTCCACCGGATATACGTCCAGCCAGACGTAGCCGGGATTAACCGCCACCTGCCCAGGGTATTTGTTGTTTTCCTCCAGTGCGTAAATCATCAATCCAATACCCATCTGGTGTAGACGGTTAGCGCAAGTCAACACCTGCATGTGTCTGCGTGCCTCTTTCATGGTCGGCAGCAGCAACGACAACAGCACGGCAATAATTGAAATCACCACCAGCAACTCGATGAGGGTAAAAGCCTTGTGTTGTTCGTACGTCTTCACCGTTTGCTCGGCGTGTTTAAATGTATTCGCTTTGCACTCTACTCCGCTAGTAACAACCCCACGCCGGAGGCGCCCCCCCTTCCCGCCAGACATAATGCTTGGGCATGCCGTGGGTTTCGGCATGACCATCACCGTAGAGTACGTTTGTTTCACGGAATGGCGCATACTCCACCCAGCCGGAGTGACTCCAGAACCTGGGATTGGCCAGACTATCACCCCAAGCGGGTGGATTAGCCGCATTGTTATCTGCAACCACCGCCGCGGTTGAGTCGCCGTAGCGAACTGGCGGGTCGGACTTACCATTACCATCAAGATCAGGATTACCGGAGTTCTTCCAATCCCAGGGCGGCCCGGTGCCTCCGACCAGGAACCACATGGCGTAATCCACCGTATGCCGCTGGTTGTCCGGATGGGTCAGGAACTGATCCTGGTAAGGGCTCGGGTGTGGCGTATAGTTCCACATTCCCCAGGTCTCTGGTTTGTTTGGCACGGGATTGGTAGTCAAAGGACAAAAGTAGATTTCCGCACCCTTGCCATTGGCTATACGCTTGAGATTTTCACGATTATCAATCGGATATACGTTCAGCCAGACGTAGCCGGGATTAATTGCCTGGGGAGATGGATATTCTCCCTCATCCGTGACATAGACGGCCAATCCAATACCCATCTGGTGCAGGTTGCTGGAGCAACGCACGACGCGTACCTGTCGCCGAGCTTCCTTCATCGCAGGAAGCAGCAGCGAGATCAACACCGCGATGATCGAAATGACCACCAGCAACTCGATAAGGGTAAAAGCCTTGTGTTTTCGGCACGTTCTCATCATCTACATAATCGACGAACATACCTGATCAACTCAATATACACCCAACCAAGTCTCTCCTGAACGATTGACCCAATGCTCGGGCGTGCCGTGCGTTTCCACGTGGCCATCGCCGTAAAGCACGTTGGATTCGCGAAATGGCACACCCACAATATTGCCAGTGTGTGCCGACAACGACGTTCCAGCCACGGTGTCTCCCCATGCGGTATTAGTGGCCGCACCGTCCGCCACCACCGCAGCATCGCTGTCTCCCGGTCGAATAGGAGGGTCTGAAATACCGTCGCCGTTAATATCCGGATTGCCCGAGTTGTTCCAGACAAAAGTTGAAGCGGTCATGAACCACATCATGTAGTCCACCGTGTGCCTCTGGTTGTCCGGATGGGTTATGAACTGATCCTGGTAAGGGCTCGGGTGTGGCGTATAGTTCCACATTCCCCAGGTCTCTGGTTTGTTCGGCTTGGGCTGGGTATTCACAGGACAAAAGTAGATTTCCGCACCCTGGCCATTGGCTATTTGCTTCAGTATCTCACGAGTGTCAATCGGATATCCGTCCAGCCAGACGTAGCCGGGATTAATCGCCACCTGCTCAGGGTACTTGTTGTTTTGCTCCAGTGCGTAAATCATCAATCCAATACCCATCTGGTGTAGACGGCTGGTGCAAGTCAACACCTGTACGTGTCTGCGTGCTTCTTTCATGGTCGGTAGCAGCAACGACAACAGCACGGCAATAATTGAAATCACCACCAGTAACTCGATGAGCGTGAACGCGCGATTGTGATATCTCACCAGAAATAATTCCTGCAACAGACGTGAACAGCTATGACTTGCCTGGATCGACAAGCATATCTGCAAGCATTTCATCGGAAATATCCTTGCCGAGCACGAATGTCTTGCGATCGGCATACCAGAAAATACGCCGACCTTCTCGCTCGGTGAGACTGGCATACATGGCCAGGCCGTCCAACGCGGTGCCACCGGCCTGGACCTTATGGGTATCCATCAGCAGCTTGGGATCGCTAAACCAGATAGGCTGATGGGCGCCGGGGCGGAACTCGCCAACAGCCAAGCTGATAGGCCGGCGGGCGGCCATGTCCCACGGCCCGGTATCACCTTGGTCCCAACCATCGCGATTGGAATAAAACAGCAGGTACCGACCATCCTGCAAGCGGTAGATCGGCTCGGGCGACTTGGGGTGCAGTACCTCGCTGCCGCCATCGCGATAGCGTAATGGCTCGGTCGGCCGCCAGTGGTGGCCGTGATCGTCAGAAACGGTGTACCAGATACGACCGGTAACCGTACGCATGTTCATCCACAACCGCCCGTCGGGCAACGCGGTAATAGCCGGTTCCTCGGCAAGGCTGTACCCGCGTGAAGCCTCTGGCTCGATGCCCGGCGAAACGCGAATCGTGCCCGGTTCGTCGGGCAGCCAGGTAATTTGGATATCCTTGGGATCAGGACCTTCGTCGATATTATCGAATCGCATCAATTCAGACCCTGTATCGAGATGGTGGCGATTGCCGCCTACCGGACGAGGATAGACCATCGGGCTGGACCATCGGCTCAAGCCCACGACCATACGGCCCAATCCATCTCGTGTCGGCTGCTGCCAGACAATACAGTTCGGGTGCACCTTGGTATCCGGGTTGTCGAAACGCGTGCGCCGCATGGGAATCTCGACCCCGCTGTCAATCCACGTCACCCCGTCGTCATCTGAAACCATCACATGCATCGGACCGGACCAACGGCCCGAGTCACCGATGGCCGGGTGCGCCATGTACAGGCAATAGAGCCGACCGGACTTGCTGATCAGCGGAAACCCCTGAGGGGTACACATATGCGGTGCCGGCGGCTTAGCCATCCACTGACAGGCCGCCCATGTATGGCCACCGTCTACCGAGCGTGAGTAGACCGTACCCATATTCGAGGCGCTTTCCGACTGCGCCTGCGTCCAGATGCACATCAGGTCGCCGCCAGGCGTATAAAATGTATGTATGTGGTCCGCATACTCATCGCAACCACCGGGAAATTCGGGCAGGTGGATGACATAGTCCGGCTCAGTGCGTTGCCAATCATCTGTGTAACACGGTGGATGGTTTTTATTATTCATGTACGCATTCTAGCAAGACTAGCACCCATGGACATGACATAGCTGGATTGCAATAATCCATGTCATTCCAACCTAGCTACAAGTGATTTAACAGACTAATGAATGCTACAGCCATTTTTCGACAAATAATACTTTTGTCTACTACAATAACTTTATAGAATTCCCCGAACATATTGATTGGCGTAACTAAATCTTGCAAAAAACAGACCTGCCCCCACAACCCAATCTCGACCAACTCGTCAACGAATTCCTCATCAACGGCTTCGTCGTACTCGAAGATGTGATCCCGTTAGAGTTGATCGATCAGATGCACGCGAACATCAAGCCGATGATGGATCGCATCGAAGCGTGGAACGACATGCAATTGCGGGGTGATCGGGCCACGGGACAAGGGCGG
>CAUZAW010000111.1:0-8905 GCA_963577735.1 Phycisphaerae bacterium
CCGTTCTTGGCGGTGTACTCGACGTTTTCACAGAGAGCTCTTGACCAGATTTTCCAGGAGGTGACGCTACAGGGGTTGGCGGTGCGGGTGTGCATGGACCGGTCCGGTTACGTCGGGGGCGATGGCGCAGTACATCATGGGTTCATGGATATCTCGATGTTCCGCGTATTTCCGAGCGTGGCCCTGCTAGCCGCCAGTGACGAGCCTAATCTGCGGGCCGGTCTGGAGTTCATGCGTCTTTACGATACGGGGGCCTCGTTTATCCGGTATCCGCGCGATAATGTTGCCGAGCAGCCGGTTCAGTCGGCCAACAAGGTGCCGCCTTATGAGTTGGGCAAGGCCAATCTTGTCAAGCCGGCCCGGGGTGAGCGGGCAGACCTGACCATTCTGGCGTACGGCACCCAGGTGTACGAATCCCTGGAAGCGATTAAGCAACTCGAGCCGCAGGGATATGATGTGGCGTTGTACGACGCCCGCTTCGCCAAGCCGGTCGATATTGATCTGATAGAGCGGCTCGTGAGCAAGGGCATGGCCGTGCTGACCGTGGAAGATCACGCATTGACCGGTGGTTTTGGCTCCTCGGTGCTCGAAGCATGCAACCAGCGGCGGATCTCGACGCAGCTGATCTACCGTATGGGTATGCCCGAACGCTGGATTTATCAGGACAGTCGGTCTGGGCAATTGGCCCAGGCTGGAATCGATGCGCCGAGCATTGCCCGTCAAGTACGGAAAATTCTCCACGAACACAAAGCGATAAAGCTGGATGTGCACGTCGATGTTAAGGGTGTAAAGATCATGCGGTAACGAAATCACGCAAGGTCTGCAACATCAGAATGCTTTGGAAATTGCAGGGGTGCGAAGGGAAACTTAGTTGCCACAGAAGCCCCGCCATTGCCTGAATATCCTGCCAAGAGAACAGTCCTGCGTGGGGCGCACACAATAATTGTCATCGCGGTAACCAGCGATCAGGTGGTATTGATCGTGTTGGGCAATACGAGTAATGCGGTGGATTATCCTTTGATCTTAAGACGATAAAGATTGTAATCCAGGCCAAGGGGCAGCAGGCCATGACCGACAACGATAAGCCATTGGTATCGGTGATCGTTCCTGTTTACAACGACGCACAACGCCTTGCATTGTGTCTTGATGCGTTGGAGAAACAAAGCTATCCGGCACTGGCGTTCGAAGTTATCGTTATTGACAATGGGTCGGACCGATCGCCGCAGGAGGTCGTTGATCGCTTTGGGTTTGCGAAACTGGTCGTTGAGACCAAGGCTGGATCTTATGCGGCCCGGAACAAGGGTTTGTCACTGGCGCAAGGTGAGGTCTTGGCATTTACTGACGCTGACTGCCTGCCTCGGCCGCAGTGGCTGGAGCAGGGGGTGGACCGTTTGCAAGAGTTGGGGGGTGACGGCGGGGTCGTCGCCGGGCACATCAAGCTTTTCTGCCAAGACCCCCAGCGGCCGAGGGGGGTGGAACTGTACGACTGCATGGTCAGCCTCGATCAACAAAAGAAAGTCGAGCAGGAGCAGGTGGCGGCGACGGGCAATCTGTTTGCAAACCGCCGCGTGTTCGATGCTGTGGGTCTGTTCGATGCCAACCTCATGTCGGGCGGCGACGCGGAGTGGACGCAACGCTCCGTGGCGGCCGGTTTTCCGCTGGTGTACAGCGCCGAGGCGTGCATCGATCACCCGGCCCGTTCGAGCTTGGGACAGATGTTGTGCAAGAAGCGCCGGCTCGTCGGCGGTGACGAGGACCTGCGTCAGCCCGAGGATGCCAAGCGGGGGGCCATGCGGTTGTTAAGGATTGCATGGAACAGCTTCGTGCCACGGCTGTGGCGGTACTGGAATCGTAGCAAAGATTCTCGCGTCAATGGGTTGGGGCAGCGGGTGCGGCTTATCGGCGTGTTGCTGGCGATTCAATACATGACGGTATGGGAAAAGATCCGCGTGCGCCTGGGCGGAAAAGTTGAACGCCGATAGCCCAAGTACAGTGCATCGATTGTGCGACTGAGGCCAGCAATTGTAGCAGCGTGCTTGTGCGTGAGGATTGGCTTTACTCGGCGCCGTCCACGTTCTTGCGGATGTTGACGATCTGGCCGGTCTGCTCGGTGTCGCAATAGGAAATGATGGCGGTGGCCACGTGCTCGACGGAAAGAGCGCGATCCTGGTCGCTTGGCAGGCCGGCATCGGCGAGCATGGGTGTGAGTGTCTGTCCCGGATTCACGCAGTTGACATGAATGCCTTTGTCGGTCAGGGCCTCGGCGATGCCCTCGGTGAAGTTGTTCAACGCCGCTTTGGAGGCTGAATAGAAGGGGGCAAACGCCCGGCCTTTCATTGCTGAACTGGACCCGACAAACACCACGTTACCACCTTTGGGCATTGTTTTTTCAGCCAGGTCCGCCACCAATACAGCAGAGCGGAGATTGACGTTCATCGTTGTTTCATAGTCGGCCGGCTTAGTGCCGGAAATCAGCACGCCGGCGCAGTGGATGATGCAATCCCATTGCGCGTCGAATAGCGATGGCGGTAGAGCATCTGCGCCCAAGTCGACTTCCTGGCGCGTGGGGGCGGTGACCACAGCACCTAGGCTGTGCAACTGGTCGGCGATGCCACGGCCGATACCGCCTGTGCCGCCGAACAGCAGGATGCTTTTGCCCTTGACTTGGGGTTGATGTACTGCCGCGTCACGGTATTGCATGATACGCTCAGCGACGAACAAATCCTGCGGTTCGGTGATCTTGATGTTCCAGGTCGAACCCTCGACCACGCCGCACTTGAGTCCGAACTTGATGGCAATGGTGATGTCATCTGTGGCGTCACGCTGGTCAACGTATCGATAGGCCGACAAGATGGACTGATAATCGAATGCCTGGGGGGTCTGCCCGCGGCGCAAGCGATGGCGGGCAGGTATGTCGGCAATGCTCTGGCCATCGATTTCAATAATGGTGTCGGCCGAGGGTATGCAAGTGTCGACAGCCGGCCACCGATCGAGAGCTTCCAGGCAGCGGCAGATTGTTGCGTCGTCCACAAAGGGCCGAACCGCATCGTGGGTCAGGACCTTGGTGGTGCCCGGTGGGCAGGCTTCCAGGCCGTTGTGGGTCGATTCGTTACGTGTGGCGCCGCCGGGTACGACTTCATCGGCACCCAACTGGTTGGCAACGTCCAGCCACTGCTGATGGCAGACCACGATCACGTGATCGACTAGATCGCACCTCTTGAAGGTCTCGACGGCATATGTCGCGACCATTTTCCCGTTGAGCATCAAAAACTGTTTGGGCACATTGGCCCCGAACCGCTCACCGGCGCCGGAAGCGAGGATGATGCCGACGGTCTTGTTTTGGTCTGATTTACCCATGACTAATCAAAGTTCAGTTGTCCCAATGTAACGTTTCATCAATTACGGTGCGCTTCGGTATTACGACGGTGGGATGTCAAGGATCTGGTGAATTTCAGCTTTTATCCGTGAAGTGGCCTCGCCGGGATAGGCATTAATTTCCTGGGAAATGCGGCGTAATGCGTCGATGGGGTAGTTTTCCAGAGCTTGTCTGATGGTCTGATCCAGCATCGATGGCGTGTCGAGGTGGGGTAGTGCTTCGTACAGTCGTGTGCCGAAGGTGCCTGGTTCGGTCAGGTCCGGTCGCCGCTTGATGAAGATAAGTGGTTTTTCCAGAAGCGCAAATTTGACCCCTACCGAGGAATGATCAGCAATGGCCATATCCGCTATTACGGCAAATGTTTCCCATTCGTCGTCTGGCCGTATGACGGTGAAGCCCGGCTTTGACTGGCCAGCGAGGAATTGCCCCCATGAATTGGTCTTGGCGTATTCACCCTGCCAGTGATTGGGATGGGTTGAGAACACGAATCGATACTGGTCCAGCAGGGTATTGGTCTGCTCGACAAGTTCGGCGCCAATCGTTTCCATGAGTGATTCACTGCGCCAGGTAGACATGACAAACACGACGATATCCGTTTTGGCAAAGCCGTGTTCCTGTCGCAGTTTATTGCGATTGTGTTGACGGGTCTGCATCCAATCAGCACCCAGGTCGCCTACCACAGCGATTCGATCTTTTAGGGCCGGGCACTGAGCGACGGCCTTGTCGCGGGTCACCAGGCTGGATTCGAAAATACGGGTGTGTTTTGGCTGACCGTTCTTGTCCAGCACCTTGCGTGGGTCGTAGCGCAGGTCTTTGCCGCCGAACAGTTTCCCGCTGTCATAGCCGTGCTGAATGTGCACCTTGTCGATACCGGGGTGAAATTGATCGGCGCCAATGTGTTCGGGATAGAAGATCAAGTCCCACCATCGCAGTCTAGCCAAGGTGTAGGTTACATGCCTGGCGCCAAGCTTGTCGGCCAACTCCTTGCCGGTGGTGTCGCTTTGCCGTACGACCGAGTGTGCCGCAAAACACACGTCGAACCGGGGGTCGTCGCGGATCAAATCAGCCACGTGGCGGGCATGTGGCAGCATCATTTCGCTGGCAAAACAGAACAGGATGTGTTTCTTCGTCTGGGGCCGGTGTGTCAAGCCGAGTATCGGCCACCAGCACAGCAGGACGAGGCGATAAGGAAAGACCAATAACGTTCGAAAAAAGCGGCGCAATCTCCGCCTAGCGTTGCGTCTGGGGGATTGAGTTTCAGTTGGTGGTGATGAACCGGCGTGAGTCATCAGGCTTCTCTTCAGTACGTTGCTGTGCCGCCGTGATCGGCCACGCAGCATCATACGATCCACAAACGGACCGGTTGCGTCAATCACGCTATGTCTTTTCCGTGATGGAAGACCATTCAATGCGATCGACATCGGCGGGCAGGCCCAGGCGTTCTCGCAATCGCTGTACCCATGCGGCGTTGAAATTAGCAGGTGAATGAAACGCGACAAATCGGTCGGCCGTCGGTGTCGGTTCATGCTGTTGAGCCGCATCGAGCTTTGCAGCGATGGCCTTGCTGAATGTGTCGTGATCATGGACATTGCAGGTCCAGCCAAGCCCAAGTGTGGGCACAATGGACTGGATCCAACCGTGGTTTGATCCCAGCACCGGTCGGCCGGCGGCGGCAGCACGGATCACGATGCTGGAAATAGATTCGCTGCGACGAAACGGCGTACATACAAGGTCCATCGCGGCAAAACTTTCGAGCATCTGCTGCACCTCGACGAAACGGTTGACGCTGATGATGCGGCCGGTCCGAATCAGGTGTGGGTAATCCTGGTTCAACAGCGTCAGTATTGATTCGCTGTGTTGACCGACTAGCAGCAATCGGTCCGTGTCGGCAAGGTGGGCGTCGGCAAAAGCGCGGATAAGCAGGTCGATGCCTTTTCGTTCTACCATGACGCCACAGCATCCGATGTAGCGGCCGTTTTCAGGTAGCCCCAACCGGCGTCGTGCTTCGACCGTGGCAACCCTTTCAACGGCCTCGACCGGATCAGGCAGCAGGCAGATGCTTGAGCCGTGTCGCCGGTCCTTTCTCGCAAATTCGTAACCGTTTACGTCCACGAAGTGGGCGATGGTCCAGCCGGCCTTCTTCACGGCGGCCAGGGAGATGCGGCTTGCCTGATGTCTACGCCAGCTTGGCTGTGGGTAGGCGAACCCTGCCGAGTGCATGGCGGCCTCAGCCTCAGCACTACGCCACGGACAGTTGCGGCCCAGCATACGCCGCAGGCCCAGTGACTGGGCCACGCCGTCGGCGGTGGGCACGTAGATGTGGTCGGGCTGAAATCGGACCACAGCGTCGCGCAGAATTCTGCATCGCTGTTTGACTCGGTTGCGAAGCCGCACGGCGGACAGGTCACCGGAATCATCGATTTCAACCCGGTCGGCGAACGGTTTGACGTTGATTTCGTATTCAGTGGAGGCTGTTGCCTGCCGGCTCGTGGCGACGATCACCTCCCCGGTCAATTCGAGAAGGGCTGGGGTTAGGTGCCTCAGATAGGTGAAGCGGTGGCCGGTATGTGCAGGCTCGACGACCAGAACGCGCATGATGGTGACTCAGAAGAAACGATATGGTGACATGTTACCTGCCACGTTGATGGTTGGCCTTTGCATCGAACTGATACATCGCCTTAACGTACGTGTCGGTTAGTGGGGTAGGATAATCTAAGGTAATCGGGTGTTTGTCTTCATAAGGTGTGGCCATATCGTTTTCATGCAGACTGCTGCTGAATATCATCGACGCTTTAGGCCGATACGATGACGGCGGAATTGACGAACTGCAAGTAATTATCGGAGCTTGATACGAATGCGGGTTCTTGTGACCGGTAGCAGCGGCCTGATCGGATCGGAAGCGGTTTCGTTTTTCGACGAGAGGGGATTTGCCGTCACCGGCGTGGACAACAACATGCGGGCCGACTTTTTCGGCCCCAAGGGGGACACCACATGGAACCGCCATCGCCTGGAAAGCCAATGCAAGCAGTTTACCCATGTGGAGTTGGACATTCGCAATCGCCAGGGCGTGGACGACCTGTTTAACACGAGCGGCTTTGACCTTGTGATTCACGCGGCGGCACAGCCCAGCCACGATTTGGCGGCGCAACGGCCGTTCGACGATTTTGACGTCAATGCGGTGGGCACCTTGAACCTGTTGGAAGCCTGTCGCCGACACTGCCCGGATGCGGTTTTTATTTACCTGAGTACCAACAAGGTATACGGCGATGGACCGAATCACATCAGGCTCAAGGAACTGGACACCCGCTGGGACTACGACGACCCGGCGTTCAAGCACGGTATAGGGGAAGACTTTTCCATTGATAATCGGTTGCATTCGCTGTTCGGCGCGTCGAAGGTGGCCGGCGACGTGATGGCGCAGGAGTACGGTAAATATTTCAATCTCAAGACCGGTATTTTTCGCGGTGGCTGTCTGACCGGGCCTCAGCATTCGGGTGTGGAGTTGCATGGGTTTCTAAACTACCTCGTCTCGATCGCGCTAAAAGAAGGGCCGTACACGATCTACGGCTACAAGGGCAAGCAGGTTCGTGACCAGATTCACAGCGGCGACGTGATTAATGCATTCTGGCACTTTGCCCAGAACCCGCGCCCGGGCGAGGTGTACAACATGGGTGGCGGCAAGGCCAACGCCGCGAGCCTGCTGGAATGCGTGGAGAAGATTGAGCAGGTTTCCGGCAAACGCCCACAGTTGACTTACAGCGAGACCAACCGCATCGGTGATCACATCTGCTACTACAGTGATCTGCGTAAGTTTCGAAATCATTTTCCGGACTGGAAGTTGGCCTACAGCCTTGAACAGATCGTCGAGCAGATGGTCCGATCAATCGTAGATGACTAGCAGGTTGGGTGATGCGACTTACGATCATCAACCAGTTTTACAAGCCCGACATCAGCGCGACGGCTAACCTGGCCGCGTCGCTGGCTGAGCATCGTGCGGCTCTGGGCGATCGGGTGACGGTTATCACCAGCCAGGGCGGTTACGTGTGCGGCGGCGACGTGCAGCGGGTCGCCGCATCGGACAACCCGCGGGTTTGTCGTCTGTGGACGGCGAAGTTGGGACGGGCCACATTCGTGCATCGCCTAGTGGACTATGTGGCATTTTACCTTGGGGCTGTGGTCCGAGCGGTTATACTGCGGCGCCAGGACATGGTCGTCGTGATGACCACGCCGCCGGGCATTGGCTGGGCTGGGCTGTTACACAAGATGTTGCATCGGCGAACCAAGCTCGTCTTATGGAACATGGACTGTTACCCGGATTTGGCCGAGGCCACCGATCAACTCAGTTCCAGGAGCGTGATCAGCCGGATATTACGGGTGGTCAACCGGGGGTTGTTTGGCTGCCTTGACCATCTGGTTTGCCTGGATCATGCCATGGCGGAGTTTCTTCACCGAAACTACGTTAAGCAAGATCGTCAGCTTGCAACGACAGTCATTCCCAACTGGGAACCGGCCGCACTATTCCCCAATGGTTCGCGACCACCGGCTTGGGAGTCGAAGACACAGTTGGGACTCGACGGCCACTTCGTCGTGCTGTATCTGGGCAACATGGGCTTGGGCCACGAGTTTGATACGCTGCTGTCGGCCGCGGAGGCGTTGCGTACCGAGCCGATTCGGTTTCTATTCGTCGGCCATGGGGCACGCTGGAACGAGGTCAAACAGGAGGCGGAAAATCGACAACTGGCCAACATCGTGATGCACAACCATGTACCCAAGCAGCAGACGCCTTCGGTGATCGCGGTTGCCGATTGCGCGTTCATCACGCTTCGTGAAAGCTGCCTGGGCCTCGCCAGCCCGAGCAAACTGCACTCAAATCTGGCAATGGGCGTACCCGTGGTATACACCGGACCGGTCGGGAGCAATGTGGATGAGGCCATCGTCCGATTCCATTGCGGCGTCAGTCTGCGTCAGGGGCAGGTGCAGGAAATGGTTGACTTTTTCAAAGAACTAATGACGGATGATGCACGCCTCACCGCCTTGAAAAAGGCGGCACGGTATGCATTTGATCAGGCTTATTGTGATTCGCGTACGCTGCCGATTTTTGACCGGGTGATTGATGGTCTGGGCAGGCCACTCTAGGCGCGCCGGCGTGAGTAGCCCCATATATCGGGCAGGAGGCGCTTGATGTTGCTGACATGGTTGCTGGATCGATTTGAAGACCACGGCCAAAACGAAGCTGTCATGTGGCGTGATCAAACGACCACTTATGCGCAGTTAAGGGACGGGGTCGATGCCGCCGGCAAGTTTTTGAGTGAATATGACGTTAGGCGTGGTGAGGTAGTGATCTTGGATGCCGATTTCTCGCCGCGGGCCATTGCGCTCTTGCTCGCTGCGATGGCCAACGGCAACATCGTTGTGCCGGTGGCGGCGCATGTTGTGGCCGACCGGGACAACTTTGCCCGGATTGCCCAGGCGTCTCGGCACCTGACCGTGGATGAAAACGATGCGTATACCATGCGGCAATACGAACAC
>CAUZAW010000112.1:0-8905 GCA_963577735.1 Phycisphaerae bacterium
GTTTAACGTCTCGGTGGCGGAGACTTCGCTGACGTCATCTTTATAGATCATCCAATGGCGATTGTCGTAGGGCGGCCCGTCGATGTTGATCCAGTCGCTCCATGTCAGGCCGTCATCATCGGAGTGGATGCAGATGTTTAGGAAGTTGGGTATGGGCCCCGGTCTGTAGCGGCGGCCTTCGAATATGGTTTGCTCATGGGTGGTGCGCACATAGGCGAACCACACGAGGCTGCCGTTCTTCAAGGCCAGTAGTTTGTTAGGAACGTACTCGCGGTAGGGTCGCTCAGGGCCGAATTTGATTTCGCCGACCTGCTGTTCCTTAGACCACGTTTGTCCGTGATCGTCAGAAATTGCACGTTGGATGGTAAAGGGCGGTTCGTACGGGATGGTAAACAAGCTCAGTTGGCCGTTCTTGGCCACGTGCAGAGTACCTTCTGCCAAGGTTTTTTCAGCCTGTCCCCACGTTCGGCCGTTGTCTTTGGACCGGCAGATACCGCCGGCAACGCCGAGCAGCAAGTTGCCATTGGCAGCACGCACTATGTTTCCACAGCCGTGGCCGTGCTCCGCTTCGATCACCGAATAAGTCGGGCCGAACTTCGGCCCATCGTCCCATGAAGCTGCCGCTTGCGGCTGCCCGGTGATGCTGACGTTTCTGAAACTGCTCTTGGCCGTCGGGCCCAGTCCGCTTTGCGTGTAAAGCCCCACGTAGCCGGGCTCGGCGAAGGTGTCGTCGATCACGACGGGAAACGGCCGGCCGTCCACCCACAGGTGAAAGGCGTTGCCCTGCACCTTGATGCGGGCGTGGTGCCAGACCTGCGGCGCGCTGGAGATGCCGTGTACCATCTGAAGTTCGAACAATTGCGCAAAACTGGTGCCATCAACCTTTGAAATGGCCGCCCAGAAATTTTCAGCCCGGTATTGTTGGCCCACACAGGGAAACTGGACCATGTAAAAGTGCAAGGCGTCCTTGCCTCGGAAGACAAAGCCCGCATCCGTCCAGACGCAATCCCAGCGAAACTCGTACTGGGCCTCGAAGTCGCCATAGGCTTGGTGAGTGTAGATGGCGAAGTTTCCTTCGCTGATGTTTTCCGGCGCGGTGATCACGCCCTGATCGTCTTCCTGCCAAGGCCCTTCCGCGAAAGACCAATACTGTCTGTCGGTTTGCGGTTGCAGTGTCAGTGAGTCAGGCATAAGGTAAATCCTTGTTGACAAACGCAGGCATGCTAGTGTGGCGGTGCCCGGGAACCTCTGAAACCACCCCCTGGCCAACTGTGTCACGAGGGTGGTAGACGGGACGATTGTTCAGCCGCGGCGGAGGCCATATGCCGAGAATCCATATAGGTACCGCACGGTGGAAGACATCTGTGCAGCTCGTTCTGGGTCGACGCACGAGCGATATTCCGAAAAGGGCTTGATCCACGAACATTGATAAAACGAGATGATTGCTCGCCGCGGGTGATCGGTGGCGTTGGGGCCTGCCCGGTGCCAGGTGCCCCCCAGCCAAATCGCGACTGAGCCTGCCGGTCCGGACAATGCGAGTTCTCCGGTGCCCGAACCCCGCTTCCAGTCAGGCTTGCGCCGTGTCAGGTGGCTCCCTGATACGACGCGCGTCGCGCCGTTCTCGGGCTTGAAATCATCAATCATCCACGCCACTTGTAATCCCAATGGAAAGTCGGGCAATGGCTCGGCCATCTGTGTGAGGGGATTGTCCACATGCCACGCGCCTCCGTCGGAGCCTGGGCCAATGCTAGTCGCGGTGATGTCACCCAATACGCAATCATCTCCCAAAAGATGACGGGCCAGGCCGAGAATGAATGGATTCTCGACGAGTCGATCCGTCAACTCGGTTTTTACCGGGAGGTTCCGCACATACTGAGACTTGTCGTGGTCAAACAGATTGGGTATGTGCATGAATGTCTTATTGATCTCTCGTGGGCCAACCGGCCAGGGCGTATCGTAGTTTTGATCACGCGTGTATCGGATCCGCCGCATGATTCGCTGGAGTTCTCCCGAACTGATCGAGTACGAATCGGACAAAAATTCTTCGATCTCGTTGTCCTCGGGACGCGACGGACCGTCGCCGGGCTCATAAGGTGTGCCCTGTTCCTGTGCAAACAGCTCATCCAAGACTTCGCGCCAACGCTCGACCATGGCCGGAGTCAGCACGCGTTCGAGTACCACGTACCCGTGCTGGTTCAGCTGCTCGGTAGCCTCTGCCACAGCGATGTGTGTCTCGATGTTCGTTTTCATTGTCTTTGCTCCATGGTGGCGTCGCCGGCTCCACAACGCACAACAGTACAGGAAGCGATGATCGCCCGCGATGGTACTAGAAGTCTGCCAATTGTATCTCGTGAATATTTAAAAGTGAATTCGACAGGTCGGTATTGCAATCGAAGCGGGGGCGAATCGTCGACTTTCACTGTCTGGTCATGATCTTACGGGAGCAGTTCCACAAGAGGTCTATCCCCTTTGCGTCGGAGTTGGTCCAAAGTAGATTGACGCGGACAACGGCGCAATACCAGAATCTACACGTCGAGCATGTGGATCGGTTCCATGCGTTGCTTATAGTAGGCGTTTCCATACGCGGCGTGGATGTCCCCCCTTGCGGTTGATAATGGACAGTCCCGGCACTGGCATCTCAAAACTGTCAGTAACGTTAGACTTCGATGCTGTCACCGATCTGTGGGCCAGTTGGTCGGGCGCAATCTTTACTGTTGCAAGTGCAATGCGTTACCAGTCCGAATGGCGATTGACACGTTCGCTGCGGTTGCGTTTGATGCCGGCTCGATGTGATTTCTGTTTCAATCGACGTTCAACTGCGCCCTGAGTAGGTCTGGTGGCCTTGCGCAATCGCGGCCGTCGCCTGGCTCGTTCGACCAGTAGTCGCAACTTGTCTACGCATGCACGGCGGTTGGCGATTTGCGAGCGTGAATTGCTGCTGGTGATGACCAGTCTGTCGCCGGCCAACTGTTGTCCTGCCATGCGTCGAAGGCGTGTCAGCGCGGCCCGGTCGAGCACCCGGGTCAAGGCAGCCAGTTCAACGACCATGATCGCCTTGGTGTTGACTTTGTTGACATTCTGGCCGCCGGGGCCGCTGCTGCGTGCAAAACTAAAGCGTAGTGCCGACTTGTCCAACATCGCACCCGGGGCCAAAAAAACGAGATTGCCTTTGCTTGAATGCATCTTTGAGCTGTTAAGGTATCGACAAGATCAGCCCATGATGTTACGCAGGGCATTATCAAGGGCAAACCTACTGTGACTTTAAATGTGTATCGGGTGTTTGCAAGCGTTGCGTGTCACGGTCCGTCGCCTGCCACATTATCATTGGCTGGCGCGGCCGATGATCCATGTAGCGGCCTCGTCAAGATTGTCGGCGACAAAATCGGTATCAATACCGGCGGTTTCCTGTTCAACGCCGTGGCCTGTTCGCACCAGAATGGTGGTTGCGCCCACTGCCCGGCCCAGTGCAATGTCGCAAGCGTTGTCCCCTACAAGAAAGCTTGCCACCGGGTTGAATCCGAACTGGCCGACCGCTTGCTCAACCATGCCCGGGCGAGGTTTGCGACAGTGGCAGTCATCATTAGGGAGGTGCGGGCAGTGGTAGATGGCGTCAAGTCGTACGCCTTGAGCGGCAAGCATATCGGTCATGCGATGGTGGATTTGCCCCAACTCTGCCTCACTGAACAGACCTCGTCCGATGGCCGATTGGTTGGTCACTACGACCAGGTGGAAATCAAGATCGACCAGTCTACGCAAGCCGATCACGGCGTGGTCGATCAACATCAGGTCGTCAGGGTCGGAGAGGTAATCCTCGCCCACTTTCGACTCGACGATTGTGCCGTCGCGATCAAGCAGAACGAAGGGGCGTTGGGCCATGGGGTCATCTGCGTGGCGGGCTATTGACGCACTATTTGACGAGTTCGAGGGCAGAATATTCTTTGGTCAGGTGGAAAAAAGTTTGTGACAGCGGTGGGGTCATGGAATGTTCGGGCTTCTTGTCGGCGTGCTGGATGTTGTAGTTGTATCGGCCGATGAAAATCCGCCATTTTTCGCCTGGGCCAAACGGATTGCCATGCGCAGTCAGGTCATTTATGGGTACGGCCATCTCGCCGGTCCAGCCGTGGTCCTGGTCGCTGCTGTCATTGAGGGTGCCGGTGACCTGTGCGGCGACGCGAAGGCCGGACGTATACGTGTTTCGCGGCGCAATATCCATGAACTTGGGCAAATAAAAAGTCGTTTTGCGGCCGCCGGGTGTGACGTACATTTCCCAGTAGTGTTCGGCAGTTTCGGGTTTGAGGAACAACTCGCAGACATCACCGGTTTCGTAGTGGTGGACTTCATCTTCATCTCGTGTGGCGACGACGTCGCGGTCGAAAAACTCGGCGGCAAGGTAAAGGTAATCGGCGTCCCAGCTCAGACGAACGCGCCCGGCGTCTTTGACAACTTCCCCCTTGGCATCGCGGTCCTTGGAATAACCCAACCGATACCACGGCGCCACCTTCCACACGGGGTCGTCTAGTTTCCCGTCAATCACGACCGGTATAGCGGCGTGCACGGCCTGCATTTGCATGGAAGGGTCCTTTTCCACACTCTGTTGGAAGATGCTGCACGCGCCGCAGAGAAGGGGGGCGAGACATGCGACGGTGAGACATGCGGTTCGGGTCATAAGTCGGGTTCCATACGTTATGAATAAGTCGTCATAAATTGTTTACCAGAAAAACCGCGGTAATGCTACGCGGCTACGCCAGAAAATCGACATCGACCAGCAGCATGGACACACGATGCTCATAGCTCTTGGCCTGGTCAGAGATGCCGATTTTCATGCGCATTGACGCATTTGTTGAAAGTTGATTTGTCCGGCTTAGTTGTCCGGCTTGTAGGCCACTGGGGGCTTGTATCGCGGTTCGTCTTCATCAGCCTGTATGTCCTGCCGCTCTTCGATCCAGGCGTGCTGGATCGCTTCAAGAATCTGTTCATTGACATTCTGATCAGGTTCTGGATTAAAATCGTCTAATGCTTCAACAAGGGCGCGAAGTTCGGTGAAGCTCACAGCCAAGGGGTCGAGGGCGGCTTGCTTCTGGGCCAATGCATAGCCTAGATCGTCGATGTTCGTCCAAGTAAGTTTTTCAGACATAACAGATTCCCCGCCGCGTGTACCACCGGTTGCTACTCCAGGTTGACCGGCATGATCACGTAGAGGAAATCCGAGTCTGTGCGCATCAGTCCGGGCTTGTTGGGGGCCTTGAGTTCGATGCTGATCTGCTTTGAATCGACGACCTTGAGGGCATCGGTGATGAACTGGGGGTTGAACCCGATCTCGATCGGTTCACCTTCGAATTCAGGCATTTCGGCGTTGACCTCGGCCTCACCCATCTCCGGGGTCCGGCTGGTGAGTTTGAGACCGTCCTCAGCGAAGGTCATGCGCACGCCCTTGGATTCCTCGTTGGTTAAAAGTGCGGCACGACGCACAGCGCTGGCCAGGATATCAGTGTCTATTTTGGCCTTGCGGTCGTTGTCGCGGGGAACGACATCCTTGAAAGGCGGAAAATTGCCCTCGACCAGATTGGAAGTGAGAAAGGCGTCGTCAGTGGCGAACATGATTTGATTGTCAGCGATGCGGACACGCACCGTTTGCTCGCCATCCTGAAACATCTGCAAAATCAGCTTGAGTGCCTTGGTGGGTACGATGGCCGAGCGGTTGTCACCCTTGGCCTGCTTGCAACTACCCTTGGCCATCGCCAGTCGCCGGCCATCAGTGGCGACCATGACCAGTTTCTTGCCGTCGCGCTCGACGAGTACACCGTTGATCGCGTAACGGCTGGACTCGCGGGCCGTGGCAAAGATGGTTTGCGAAATGAGCTTGTGCAATTCAGGAGCGGCGATCTCGAAATCGGGCTCGCCTTCAAACTCCGGTAGCGGCGGAAAATCGTCCATGCTGTGGACGAACATCTTGTAATGTGAGTCCTGAGCGCGGATGTGGGCCAGATCCTTTTCAGTTTCCAAGATGAGCGTGGGGTCAGTCAATTCACTGACGATCTGGCGCAGCTTGTCGGCCGGTACAAGGGCGTCGCCTTGTTCCTGGATTTCCACGTGGGGAGTGGTGACCCTGACTGTCAGTTCCAAGTCGGTGGCCGCCAACGTAAGCGCGTCGTTTACGGCGGTAATCTTCACGCAGGTCAGTACCGGCTTGGGCGTTCGCGCGACGATTGCCCCGTTTATCGTATTCAAGGATTCGAGCAATACCTTTCGATCACAGATGGCTTTCATAATTGGCTTCCCTGTCGTTGTGACCAAACCAAGTTACCGGCCCATGGCGTAGACGGCAAATGGGTGGATTCCAGGCGGATTAGGTCCATTCTTGCACTAGCCCCGAGGTAGGTTAACATAATGGGTTGTTGGACAATCAGGAACTTACAGCCATGCCGAAGAATAAGCCTCACAAGGGGCTTCTTAAAAGAGTGAAGATCACTGGCAAGGGCAAAGTCAAGTGGAAGCGCAGCGGTGCCAGTCACTTGAACAGCCACATGTCGGGTAGTCAGATTATGGGCCGGCGCAAGAAACGGGTAGCCTTGGCCGGGGATATCGGCCGTCTGACAAAGATGCTGCACAGACCGCTGACCGCCGGGGATGGCCGGTAAGCACGGAGAGACCAAACCATGACTCGCGCACGCAAAGGCGCTGCTAGGCGTCAAGCCAAGGTTCGCTGGTTCAAGCAGGCCAAGGGCAATCGCGGTGCACGTCGTGCCAGCTGGCGGCGGGTCAAGGAGGCGGTCGTCCGAGCTGGCGTTTCGGCCTACCGTGATCGGCGGCTGCTCAAGCGTGATTACCGGAGACTGTGGATTACCCGAATCAGTGCCGCTACTGCGATGCGTGGTCTTTCCTACAGCCGATTCATGGCCCAGCTCAATGCGGCCAATATCATGCTCAATCGCAAGATGCTCAGCGAAATTGCCATCGCTGACCCGCAGGGCTTTGACCTGATCGTGGAGCAGGCCAAGACTGCCGCCCAATAGGGCGTCAGGCTAGGCGTATTCAACTGTGTTTTTCAGTTTGAGTGGGCAAGGCCCGGTGGGTTGTCAACATCAACCTAGGTAGGTCAGTGTCACGACCACGAAGGCTATCAAGACACCCAGCATTTGCCATCGCGTGATTTTGTCTTTCCACACTACCAGCCCGATGATGATGTTAATAACGACAAGGGAAGGACCACTGATGAGGTAAACGCGGACTGCTCCCAGTGAATCAAGTGCAAGCATCAAGGTGCGTAGTGTCGCCGTATTGAGAGCCCCAGCTAGCACGCCGACGAGCGAATCCAATCGTGTCGGCCTTTTTCTACGGACAAACGCATAAGCCACCGAACTGACCATGGCGGCGGTAAACAGTACGGCTTGGTAGCCGATTTGAGCGTCAGCGTTGGTATTGGCTTCTACGACCGTGTGAATGGAAAAGGTGACGCCGACACCCAGGAAGGATACCAGCAGGATGAAATCATGCTTGAGGGCAAGGTGTGAGTTTTGGATGCGTTCCGGTCTCATCAGGATCACGCAGAAGGGGACGATGGCCAAGGCCGTCCATTGCATCGCAGACATGGGCTCGGTTTGTGGCCATACCAAGTGGGCAAACAAGACGGGCAGGATGCAGCCAGACTGAACCAAGGTCATTGTAATCCCGGTGCCGGCGATCTTGAATGATTCAAGAATAAACAGCAGGTGTACAAAGAAGATCACGCCGTTGATGATGCCCAGAGACATGACCAACGCGTTTTCCCATGGGATAGCGCCGCCTTCGGTATAGACAAGAGCAATGGAGGTCACCGCCGCGATCACGTAATTGATTGGGAGGATAACCAGCAAATCACCATCTCGCCTTTGGGCAAAGTGCATAGCATGGGTAAATAGAGACAGTGCCAAAAGGTACAGCAGCAGGTATGTCATGGTCGATGGTCTGCGTCACCGGCATGATGAACAAACAAGGTGTTGTGCCGGTGGGTGGGTAAGCTACTAGGGATCGCTTCCAAAGTCATCTTGCCGCTAATCCATGAGTCGTTGAATGAAGGCCATGTCGACATGGCTCCTTGCGGTTTGTTTAAATCTTGAAAAGACATGCCGAGATTCCTTTAGCGAACAGGTATGCGAACGAGTCCGGTTGTTCATCCATGGGTAGATGCCGAGGCATGAAGAATACTTTGGTCAACGGTGATATCATGACGTTGCTTTGTGTTACACTTTGTTGGTCCTACGGGTTAGATAGTGGAAGCAAAATTCATGGCCAGTAGCGAAGATTTGGACCTCGGCAAGGAGACGTGGCGGATTTTCCGCATCCTTGCCGAGTTCGTAGACGGCTTCGAGACGATGAGCGAAATCGGGCCGGCTGTGACAGTGTTCGGGTCTGCACGCACACCCGAGGACGACCCGTATTACACCAAGGCCATCGAGTGCGGCCGGTTACTGGTTGAAAATCAATTTTCAGTTATCACCGGCGGTGGGCCCGGCATTATGGAGGCGGCCAACAAGGGCGCCTATGAAGCGAAAGGCACGTCGGTCGGCCTGAACATTAGCCTGCCCATGGAGCAGGATGCCAACCTGTATCAAACCCACGAATTAACATTTCGTTACTTTTTTGTTCGCAAGGTCATGTTCGTGAAATACGCCCGGGGCTTTATCATCTTTCCCGGCGGGTTCGGAACGATGGACGAGTTTTTTGAGTCCATGACCCTGATGCAGACGCTGAAGATCGATCCGTTTCCGGTCATTTGCGTGGGCACTGACTTCTGGTCGCCTCTGGTCGACTGGATTAAGGGGACCATGCTTGAACGCTTCGCGTATATAGCCAAAGATGATATGGAATTGTTTCACGTCACGGACAGCGTCGGGGATGCGGTGTCGTTACTACGTGACTGTTATGA
>CAUZAW010000113.1:0-8902 GCA_963577735.1 Phycisphaerae bacterium
GGGGCCATGTTTTCCCGGTTGGCACGCAAGCAACTTCGGCTTCTAGTTAATCCTCCGGTAGAAATTGTTTGCCCGAGTTGTGATGACCGCGGCATGCCGAGCATACCGTATACCGGTGTGGTTTTAAACGAAGGTCAGATGTGGTTGCAGCCAGTGGCCGATAACCAACAGGTGGCCGGCTCCAGCGATATGTCCCAAAGGATGCCGCGGCTAACAGCCGATCAAGCGGGAACCATGATCGACGTAACTGCGTGAGCAACAAATAGCCGCAGGGATGACGCGGCGATGACTAGGAAGAAATAGGTATGGATCCGGCCGTTGAACAACAAATCCTGCAGGTTTATGATCTCGATCGTGCCGGCTGCACCGAGCGGTTGCTCCACATGGAGCAGTTGAAGCTTGATTTTACCACTGAATATTTGTCCCAAATCAGCATCGAGCAACTTCGTCATTTGCTCGTGGCCGCCTATCTTCAAGTTACGAAAAAAGGACTTGGGCGCCGTTGATTCGCGTTTATTGATGTACAA
This sequence comes from Phycisphaerae bacterium, assembly GCA_963577735.1. Classification (GTDB taxonomy): domain Bacteria; phylum Planctomycetota; class Phycisphaerae; order Phycisphaerales; family Phycisphaeraceae; genus CAUZAW01. Next base: position 528 of record CAUZAW010000113.1, read on the forward strand.
TAGTTGGTGATGGTGCGTTGATCGGGCGATCAGCGGTCACGTCGTCAACTTGAGCACCGTTCGGTGCTCTTGCGAACGTATCTGTGTTATCGCACACCGAAAAAGCTGGCTATTTACGGCATAGTGATACTGCTACTGGTCTTCATCAGCATGGCTGATCGGGGTGGGTATCTACCAGTCGTCCGTAGCCACCATCCCGGATATTACGAGCGCCGTGCTTATACCGTGGTTCGGGTCCCTGAAGGCGATAAGATCGATGTTGTTGATCCGACATATGAACAGAAGGTTATTCACGTACGGTTGTGGGGAGTGGACACGCTGGAGAAGGCCAAGCCGTTGCGTGATGAGGCTCCCGGTGCTGGCTCGCCGCTGGCAGAGTTGGCCAGACAGTTCACACAGCAGTTGTGCCTGGGACAGTTGACTAGATTGTCCGTCTAGACGCATCGCCTACGAGGGCAATGCGGTCGATTGCTGGCCTACGTGTATTTGCCGGACGGGACCGTGCTGAACGAGCGTTTGCTCGCTGCAGGCTTAGCGCGGGCCGACGATCAGTTTGAACATGGTCACCTGAGGCGATATGCGTTGCTGCAACAACAGGCGCAGATCGACCAGATCGGTTTGTGGGCTCAATAGTCTTCCGTCTGTTCGCGTGCCTTGTTCTTGTCACTGATGTCGCCGCTGATATAGCCACCGATGGCGCCGATGCCGGCGCCAATGGCCGCGCCGCGACCTCGGTTATCGTGGTCTATTCCAGCCCCGGCTGCAGCGCCTATGGCACTGCCGATCAGCAAACCGGTCTGTGCGTCAGTCTCGCATCCGCCGGTGCCAGCAAGGCCAATCACGGCCAGTAATACCGCGATCAATCGACCGATGTGATTTTGTCTCATCACTGTTCATTCTCCTAAATTGGCCGACACATACTGCATCAGATAAGGTGACAATATCATTGTTTTACTGATAAGGCTTGATTTCAAGCTGGTATAGCTGGAAATAGGTAAATCTGCTGGCCAGGAACTTTGTACAGGGGCATGTCATTGGTTATGAAACTGCCCAATGGTAGACGGTCCGGGCCGGTGCGGGTTGAGCCGGCCCGTGTGCAGATGATCCGCGAAACAAGTGTATTTTTGACCTGGGCGTTGGCAGGACGAGGCAGCCTTCCTCGAATTCCCCGCCGTGCCGTCTGCGAGGGCGGTTTTGCCCGATTGATGCGTCAGCCCGGTGCTCGGGCAGCGGTTGACCGCTGATGGGATAGTACGCTTGCACTTGCCAATTTCGCAAGGTAACGATTTGGACGCAATCAGCCGATATTGTCACAAAAGTGAGTCTTTGTATGGCAGCTAAGGCAGCAATCAGTAAAGGGTATCGTTGGCGGTTGGCGATGATCGCGGTCGTGTGCCTGTTGTTCGCCGCTTGGTCGGCCTACGACGGGTTCGTCAAATATCCGCAGATTAACCAGACCTTTGCGGTGTGGGAGGATTTCAAGAGCAAGCAAGGCGAACAATGGGTCGAAAAATGGCCCCAATATGCTGCCGACAACGGTTTGCCGGAACAGCCAGATCCATCGAAAAGTTCATGGTCCATCATCTCGCAATATGTGCAGTTGGCCATCACGTTTCCGATTGGCCTGTGGTTCGGCTATCTGTATTTGTTGTCGCTGAATCGGTGGGTGGCGTCGGATGAGAAGGGCTTGGCCAGCAACCGAGGTGAGCACGTACCCTACGATGCGATCACGACGCTCAACAAGAATCGATGGGAGGCCAAAGGTATTGCCATCGTCAGTTACAACAGTGACCAAGGCCAGCGGCGTTTTGTGATCGATGATTGGAAGTTTGAGCGTGAGCAGGCGGATCAGATTCTAATTGAGGTCGAGCAGCGCCTGCGGCCGGATCAGATTGTCGGCGACCAGCCCGAGTCGGAAAAGATCGGCGATTCTGACGGGGAACAGTCCGCTGGCCCCGGTGAAGTCAGCAGTGAAAGCACCACCCCAGACAAATAACCCGCCGGGGCTTCGTCTTAACGCTGGTGCGGTAAATCAGCCATAAAACGGTTCGCTACTGGCTTGCAAGGTCAACGCCTGATTCCGCTGACGTGCTGCGGATTTGCCAATCCGATGCCCGACACGCAGTTGCCACTGCTGCGTTTTGTACTGTGTCGCGTCTCGGTTCGCCTTGATCTGGAACTATATATTTTGGTCCATAACGGGATGTCAAGAGCAGGCGACAATTTGAAAGATTTGATCGGCAAGCCAATCTGCTCATGTACATATTGCGGCGCCTTGATCACCAGTAGGTCTTGGTAATACCGGATAGATGCATATTTCCCCCCGTGGGAAGTCCATATTTCGGGCTCAATCGTATCCCGGATAAGTTGGGCCAGTTCCTTGCCGTGTTGCATGCGGTTCTTTTGCGGCCCTTGATCGTCAATGTCGTTATCAGCAAAAATACCGGATGACGAACCGCTTGCTCCGCTACGATTACCGTTGGTTGTGCCACTGCCTCCTGAATTGGTGTTTGACATCGCCGCATTGAGGTCGAACTGCGGTGCGGTATTGAAATTGGGTGCCACGGCCAGCAGATCACTGATGTCGTAGATTAGTGTTTCGGTCAATCGATTGGCCTGTTCTCTGGTCAACACTTCGATGTGATAATGCGTTGTTTGATAGATCAATGGCTCCTGCAGAGACATTTGGCTGAGCATGATCGTAAGTACCTGACCGATGCGTGCATGATGCAGGTCAACGTTAATAGGCGTTTGCGGGTCGATGTTGAACTCTTCCAAGCCGCGCCAGTTGACGACAAGATTGATCCCGGTTGTGCGGCTCCACCAGTTGAGCGCATCGCGAGCCGGCATGTTGGGTATCATGACCCGCTCAAACATGTCCTTGAGTCGACTACGTATCGGCCGAGATGGGCATGCAGACTGGCGGGGTGGGTTGAAACGTGTGTGCCTGCGGCTGGAAGATTGACCGTCTTCAGAACTCCAGGCCGCAGGTAGGGATACCGCTGTGGTCATCATGACTGCAAGAACTGTTCGTTTCATGACTGGCTTCTGCTTTGGACGTTTCAGGACCGCAGGCGTTTGCAGATATTCTCGATCCGGTGCTCAATTTCTGTTAATTGTTTGCCCAGAACTTGGCGTTCCTCTTCCACATTGGCCGCATCGAGTAGTTGTCTAATTCGCCGTGCATCGAGTTTAAGTGATTCGGTCTGTTGTAGGGCACTGGATTCGGGGTTGTATGCCTCGCTCATAGCGACGCTCCGTTAGTATATTTTTAGTTTGGATAGGGCACGGATCAAGTGGGTGGCTCATGTTTTGTGGCGCCATGCGGTTCATACTGCTCGGCATAACGCCTCAGACGGGGTACCATGACCTCTTGGCCGAGAATCTTGATGCATGCAGCCACGGGGATCGCCGCCAGCATACCCAGCAGGCCGGCCAACGTGCCGCCGATCAGTACCGCCAGCAACACGGTTAACGGGTCCAGGTTGGTGGCTCTGCCCTGCACGATGGGCTCAATCACCCAGCCATCCAGTGCTTGGGCCAGCAGGTAAACCACCGTAGGGAAAATTGCCACGCCCCAGCTAAAGCCCCCCCCCCCTGTGGTCAGGCTATCCACGATCGCCAAAACTAGCGCGAGCATGTAACCCACGACAGCTAGAAAGGGGATAAGGTTCAACATGCCACAGCCGAAGCCCAGCAGCAACCAGTAGGGCACATCTGACATCCACCATCCGACACTAAGCACGATGCCCATAACCAAGGCCTGTACTAGGCGGCCGCGGATGAACGCGGAGACCGACTGGTCCATCTTTCCAAGAATATCAAGGGTCTGGGTACGAGCGTGTCGGGGAATGAACTGGCCAAACCATGTTGTGATCGATACCCAATGCCAAGAAAAGAAAAAGAAGCAGAAGCAGATGATCACAACCGCTACAGGTAGTGATGTCAGCACCCTGACCACGGCGCCGAGTAGTGCCAATATCACGATGTATATCTGCCGAATCGCCGTGGCCACGGGTTCAGCATAAGCACCCAGTTGTGCTACATCCGTATTGTTGTTTTCGCCAACCAATTTTGCTTGAGCTGCGGAGCTGATCTGTTCGAAAAGCTGCTCCCAATTGATTTCAACACCGAGACGAGTACCCATGTACTGGATATAACGGGGTAAATTTTCTCCAAAGAGTTTGATTTGCCCCAAAAGGCTGGGTACTGCCCAGAAAAGAAACCCTGTGCATATGAGTATCACCACTGCAAGGATTACGCCCGCACCGGCCCAACGGGGCAGGCGGCATCTGTGATCGGCCCACATGATCAGCGGGTTGAATATATAGGCCAGCACCGCGGCGACTAGAACCGCGGCTGTGACCGATCGGGTCAGGTAAGTCACCCAAAGCAGGACGATGGCCACCACCAGCAGTGCCAAGTCGCGTACCCAGCGGATTTCCCAAAGGTGTCGGTCTGCGGTCATGTGTGATGATCAACGGATGGATTTACGGTCACACACCGTCATGCCCGTCCCGTTATGTTGTCACAACCCGAAATGTCATTTAAGGCTGAGCGTGGGGCTGAACGCTTCAGAGAAATCGTATACACCTGCGAAATTTTCCAGCGTATCGTCGTCGGTCTTGGCCATTTCCCCAGCGTCGACCATGGCGAATACGATATGGCCGAAATCCTCGCTGCAATGAATCGACCAGCGTTGCAGGACAGTGCGTGCCAGCAGGCCGTACTGTTCAACGGCGTAGTCCCGCAGTCCGTAGCACAGTTGCTGGCCAGAGATGTGTCGGTTGGCATTTGAACCTGCCTTTTCCGGATCTCCGTGGATGCTCCGAACGGTGAAATCGAGGCCGTTTCGCACGAAAATAAATGCTTCGAGTGGATATTTGGTTTTCATTGCCACGGATTGCAGCCTTTGCGCCATCTTGAATAAATTCCCCGCATCACGGAACAACAGCCGTTCCCGATCCACCATTATACGCACCGTTGGCCATAGGCAAGTGTGTGTTGGCAGATTGGTGAGGCATTGGCTATCAGCCAGATCGGCGTCATGCGCTCCAGTTCGCCCTCGACGCGGTCCACCCGGTCGAAATGACGCTTGTGGGTAAATCGGCTTGACATCGTGATCCAGTGCCCCGGCAAGCGGCTGCTGAGGCACTGGCAGCGGCGGTAGTGCCCTTTGGCAGCGTTTCCCCTGCGTTTTTACGGGGTCCACCAGCCGAGGAAGGTGGCGGTAAATAGTCGCAGCATGACCAACATCAGGATCATCCTGTTGATTGCTCTTTGTCCTGTGACCGCATCAGGTGGCCGTCTTCACTGTCGTCAATGTGTGGCTAGTACGGTTTCGTCGATGTGGCTGAGCCCTTGGTTGGGGACGGTTGATTCCAGTTCTTGGTTATGCTGGCGTTTGTTGGAGCCAACAACGGTTACTAATATGACTGCGACTTACACCGCATCACAGCGCAAGGCAAGCTGAATTGGGATAATTACTTTGAAGAATCTGGTGGATTTAACTCCCGCGGCGTTGCACGAACGTCGCGAACGCATATTTCTGATCCTGGCTGGGCTGTTTCTCGGCACGCTGGCCATGCTCAATATTTTGGGCATCAGTCGGTTCATTAAATTGGCACAATGGGGTGAAGCAGACAACGCCTGGATTTTTGCAGTGGCGGTCGGTGTGTTGCCGTATCCAATTACTTTTATATGCACCGACCTGATCAGTGAGTTTTACGGTCGCCGACGAGCCAACTTCGTCGTATGGGTTGGATTGCTACTGAACCTCTGGGTGGTTTTTATCATGTGGCTGGGTGGCACCCTTCCCGGTTTCGAAACCCTTGACCCGCAAACAGGTAAGCTGTTGAATCCTGATGGCTCGGAGCCGGTATTCTTTAAGATGCGCGATCTTACTTTTGGGGCTGTCACTGCGTCCATGATTGCGTATCTTGCAGCTCAATTCTGTGATGTTTATCTCTTTCATTTTTGGAAACGGATGACTAAGGGCAAGAAGCTTTGGCTGCGCAACAATGGATCGACGCTAGTCAGTCAACTGGTGGACACAGTGGCCGTGATCTTGATCACTCACTTCTGGGCCCAGGCGTTGCCACAGGCGCCGGAGGGACGATCGCTTGCGTTACACCTGTCGCTGTTTATCGTGACGGGATATGCGTTCAAGTTTGCGGTTGCTCTAATTGATACAATTCCGATCTACGTTTGCGTACATTATCTGGGTCGTTATTTGCGTATTGATCCGACGCTGGAGCATCGCGATGATGCCGAGAAAACAAGCGTTATGCGCGAATCAAGCGGAAGCAGTACGGCATGAGCAAAACCCATCGGATTGCCATTATCGGTGTTGGAGCGATTGCCGGCATGCACGGCAAAGCGATCGGTGATCTGCCCAATGCCGAACTGGTCGCCGGTTGCTGTCGCAGCGAAGACAAGGGGCGCAGGTTTGCCAGGGAGTTCGGCGTCAAGTGGTACGGCGATTACGAAAGCATGTTGGATGAGCAGAAGCCGGACTTGGTGACCATCGCCACCCCCAGCGGCGCTCACTTGGAGCCCACGCTCGCCTGTGCCCGGTGTGGTATTGATGTTTTGTGTGAAAAGCCCTTGGAAATCACCACGGAACGTGTTGACCGTATGATCCGGGCGGCCGGGGACAGCGGAATTCGGCTGGGAGGGATTTTTCCTATGCGGTTCAACCCGGTGGTTGTCACTCTGCACGAGGCGGCGGCCCAGGGGCGATTCGGTGCACTGGCGGCCGTCAATACCTATGTTCCCTGGTGGCGCGATGAGGCGTACTACGCCCCGCAACGCTGGCAGGGCAAGCTGAAACTGGATGGAGGGGGCGCGATCATGAATCAGTCGGTGCATGGCATCGACGCTATTCAGTGGATCGCTGGATCTGCGGATGCTGATGCCGAAGCCAATCCCGTCGAGAGTGTTTTCGCCTTCATCGCCAAGCGTGGCCATGACAAGGACCTGATCGAAGTTGAAGATACAGGCGTCGCGGTATTGAGGTTCCACAACGGGGCGCTGGGCCAGATTCTAGGCGCTACCTCGATGTACCCTGGGTCGCTTAAGCGCATCCAGATTGCCGGGCGGGACGGTACCGCCGAGGTGCTTGAGGATGAGCTGATTACATGGGAATTTCGAAATCCGTGCAAAGAGGACGAAGTGGTTCGCACACGATTTGGCGCAGCAACCCAGTCCGGCGGAGGCGCCTCGGATCCCATGGCCATTGACTATTCCAACCACACACGCAACATCGCTGCTTTTCTCGAGTCCGTAGAGCACAGCCAGTCGTTCATGCTTGATGGCACCGAGGCCCGCAAGGCGGTGGCTATCGTTGAGGCGATTTATAAATCGGCCGCGGCGGGCGCAGCGGTAACGGTTGCATAAGGCCTACAGGGTTTTGCCGCTCGCATTGATCAACTCTTGCAGCAGGCGGTCGAATGCCTCGCGGTCCATGGGGATATTGACCGGCTGTGACTTTAGTCCCGACATGAGGATGGCGTTGGCCAGTTCCACGGAGTGGATTCCCTGTGATGCCGGGGCGATTAACGGTTCGCTGTCGAGAATCGCGCCGACAAAATTATTCAGCATGGTTTTGATGCCTACGTGAGGGGAGGTAGCAAACAGTTGGCGGCGGACCGGAGGCGGAGTCATCCACTCCGTGGATGACTTGAGAAACTCGCTGACCGATTGTTCTGTCTGATCGAATTCGATCACCGAGGGTGCCAGTGAACTAATGGCTAGGCGTCCGCGATCACCGATAATTTCCAAACGGTCGGTGCCGGGCGCCTCGCCGGTGCTGGTGATGTACAGGCCCGTTGTGATACCCGGGTATTCCAAATACGCGACAACCTCATCTTCGACCTCTATGTCGTGATACTTGCCGAGACTGACGTGGGCGTGTACCCGCTTGGGCGGGCCGACAAGCCAACAAAGCATGTCGAGATTGTGAGGGCACTGGTTGACGAGTATGCCGCCCCCCTCACCGCCCCACGTGGCCCGCCATGGGCTTGAATCGTAATAGGCCTGCGTACGAAACCAGTTCGTCGCCGTCCACTGTAACCGCTGGATCTTGCCCACTTCCCCGTCGTCTATCAGTTGTTTGATGCGTTTCCATTTAGGGTGTGACCGCTGTTGATATATCGCCGCGTAAACAAGGTCAGGTCGTTGCGCTGCCACGTCGTTTACTTCTCTGGCCGCTTTAGCGGTTACGGCCACGGGTTTCTCGGTCAGCACGTGCAATCCCCGCTGCAACGCCGCAATCGAGTATTGCGGGTGAAAAAAGTGCGGCGTTGCGATCAGCACTGCATCGACGAGGCCCGAATCCAGCATGGTTTCGACGTTGTTAAATCCCTGTACGTCAT
>CAUZAW010000114.1:0-8836 GCA_963577735.1 Phycisphaerae bacterium
CACGATCAAGGAAAACATCTCCTTGGGCCGGGCGATCAAGCTGTCAGGACCGGTCGTTGGCTCATACGTGCACCACAACCGCAAGGTCGGTGCCGTCATCGTCGGTGAAGGCCAGTTCACGTCCGAACTGCTCACCGGCCTGTGCCAGCACGTTGTGGCCGCCGTACCACCCGTAATGCCAGAACCGCTGGCTGTAGACGAAGCTTCCCTGCCTGCTGGTGAACTGGAAAAGCAAAAATGGGCTCTAACCAAAGAGGCCAGGGAATCCGGCAAGCCCGAGGACATTATCGAGAAGATGATCGTGGGCAAGATCAAGAAGTGGACGGGTGAAAACACCCTCCTTGGCCAGACCTACATCCGCGAACTGGATGCCAAGAAACCTGTTCGCGACTATTTGCCCAAAGGCGCCACGATCAGCGCCTTTGTGCGATTTGCCTTGGGCGGATAAGCGGTCATTGACGGGCACTATGGGTAGCGGTTGCCAAAATCCGGTGCCCAAATCAGTAAACACTCGGTACGGCGATGGGGCGTGGGGTGATATCCCCACCAGCGGACTACGCTGTTGCCAAGTTGCTTGCCGTGAGGATGTTGCTGGAAGCAGGGGAAATGCCCTGCCCCGCTGCGACGAAAGGCTAACCCTCCGCCTCCATGCGCTCAGCCTTGGTACGCACGTCGTCTAGCGTACCAACGTACATGAACGCTCCCTCCGGCAGGTCGTCAGCTTCCCCGGCGCACACGCGACGGAAACTATCGATCGTATCGGCCAACGGCGTGTAGATACCGGGGAAACCCGTGAACTGTTCGGCGACAAAGAAGGGCTGGCTCAGGAATCGCTCGATCTTGCGGGCCCGGGCGACGACCAACTTATCCTCTTCCGACAACTCGTCAACGCCCAGAATGGCGATGATGTCCTGTAGGCTCTTGTACCGCTGCAGGATTTCCTGCACGTTACGGCTGACCGCGTAATGGTCCTGGCCGATGACACCCGGGTCAAGGATACGACTGGTCGAATCAAGCGGGTCCACGGCCGGATAGATGCCCTTTTCCGATATGTCACGCGCCAGAACCACGAAAGCGTCGAGGTGACTAAAGGCCGTGGCCGGAGCCGGATCGGTCAGGTCATCGGCGGGCACGTAAATCGCCTGCACCGATGTGATGGCGCCCTTGGTTGTCGAAGTAATCCGTTCTTGAAGTTCGCCCATCTCCGTCGAAAGCGTCGGCTGATAACCCACGGCCGAGGGCATTCGCCCCAGCAACGCCGAAACTTCTGAGCCCGCCTGCGTGAATCGGAAGATGTTGTCGATAAACAAAAGCGTTTCCTTGCCCGAGCGATCACGGAAATCCTCGCACATCGTCAAGCCGGACAGGGCCACGCGAAGGCGGGCGCCCGGTGGTTCGTTCATCTGGCCGAACACCATGGCCACGCGATCCAGCACGTGGTGGGTATTGCCCTCGGCATCGGTGAACTGGGCTTCCTGCATTTCCAGCCACAGGTCGTTACCCTCACGAGTGCGTTCACCCACGCCGGCGAATACCGAGTAGCCATCATGCTCACGGGCAATGCGGGCGATCATTTCCTGGATGATGACGGTCTTGCCCACGCCCGCTCCACCAAACAAGCCTATCTTACCCCCACGCACAAACGGGCACAGCAGGTCGACCACCTTGATCCCCGTCTCCAGAATCTCCACCTTGGGGTTCAGGTCGACAAACTCGGGCGGTGACTGGTGAATGGCCCGCCGATCAGCCGTCTCGATCGGGCCGCGGTTGTCGATCGGTTCCCCCAGCAGGTTGAACACCCGACCCAGCACCGGCTCGCCCACCGGAACCGTCACCGGCGAGCCCGTATCCAAGACTTCAGTACCGCGGCGCAGCCCGTCCGTGGATCCCAACGCTACCGCCCGCACCTGGCCGCCGCCCAGGTGCTGCTGCACCTCGCCGATCAGGTCGATCTGCAGGTCGTCCTGATTGGTATTGATCTTCAGTGCATTATAGATGTCCGGCAAATCGTCCTCGGGAAACCGAGCATCAAATGTCGAACCGATGACTTGCGTGATAGTGCCTGTACAGGCCATGATGCGTCTACCCCTTTTGCCCCCAATTTCTATTGAGGGTTAGATAGCATAATAACCGGTCACTTCGATGCCAAGTTACTATCCATGCTACACTGTTGGAGGAAGGTCACCCAACGCACGGAGGCGTCCCCGGTGCATCAATCTTCTGATCAACCGCAGACTATCGCCCTGATCAATCAAAAGGGTGGTGTCGGCAAGACCACCTCCACGGTCAATCTCGGTGCCGCCCTGGCACAGTGTGGCCACAAGACCCTGCTCATTGACCTCGACGCCCAGGCTCACCTGACCCTGCACCTGGGTATCGACGCCGGACAACTTGACCAGACCGTTTATAACCTGATGACAGACGACGAAATCAACGCCGACGATGTCATCCAGTCGGTCAACAACATGCTGGACGTATTGCCGGCCCACGTCAATTTGGCCGGTGTTGAAACTGAACTGGCACCGCTAATGGTGACCGGTACGGCCCAGCGTGTGCTCAAAAACAAGTTGGAAACACTGGCGCAAGGTGGCAAACGACCTTACGATTACGTTCTGATCGACTGTCCGCCTAGCCTCGGACTGTTGACCATCAATGCTCTGACATTGGCCCGGCACATCATCGTGCCCATGCAAGCGCATTTTCTCGCTCTGCAAGGGCTAAGTCAATTGCTGGAAACGGTGCAACTGGTCAATAGGTCCTTCAATCCCGATTTGCTGGTGACCGGCATTGCCTTGTGCATGCACGAAAACCAGACGTTACTGGCCCAGGAGGTGATGGCTGATCTGCGATCTTTTATCGAAAGTGCTGCCGACGACGACGTGCCTTGGCGGCACGCGAAAGTGCTGGAACCGGCCGTGCGCCGCAATATCAAACTCGCGGAATGCCCCAGCTTCGGCAAGACCATTTTCGATTATGAACCGCAGTGTCGCGGCGCCGAAGATTACCGCCAGCTGGCCCAGTCGCTGATCGATGCGGTGCATCGCATCGACAACCCTGGCCTGCAAAAATCTCCGCCGCAGATCAAAATTGTCACCCAATCACCGCCGCTCCCCGCCTCCCAGAAAGTTGGTACCGTTTAAGGTGAGCCGTATCGCTTGGTCCCGGAACCGTCTATCACTTGTCATCTACTGGGCGACCTTGGTTATCGCCACGCACTGGCCCAGACTTCAGATCTTTTCTCAAGGCAGTGAAGGGCTTGACGGTCTTGCCCTCGACAAACCCATTCACTTTGTCGCGTATGCCGTGCTGACGTTTCTGATTTTCCGCGCCTCACCTGCCGGCCGAAACAGCCGGTTGATTACCAACCTCGCCTTCACGGCAATGATCGCCACCGGCTACGGTTTCCTCGACGAGTGGAGCCAGCAATGGACACAACGATCTTGCTCGGCCAGTGACTTGGCTGCGAATCTTCTGGGTGTGCTTGGCACTTTCGTCGCCCTGGTTGTTATCCGCTCACAGGCGAGCAGCTCGTCGGCCAGCGAACCGGTTTATTTTGTCGGCCACGCCCGCCTTGTCAGTGCACTGACCTTGATGACCCGATTTGTCGGCCTGATTCGTGAAGCCTGCTTGGCCGCGGTATTCGGTAGAAGTGGTGTCACCAGCGCGTTCATGATCGGCTTTATGGTCCCCAATCTCTTTCGCCGGCTGTTCGGAGAGGGGGCACTTGCCAGTGCGTTCATACCCGTCTACACCCGGTGCCTTGCCGACAATCCCACCACCGCCCGCCGTCTTGCCTCGGCTTGCATCGCCCTGATGCTCGTTGTTCTCGCTGCTATCACCGTCTTGGGCGAGTTGATCCTGACCGCCATGCTCGCAGCTCGTAGCTGGTCCGATGATACGGCCTTGGCCATTCGCTTGACCATGGCCATGTTGCCCTACATGCCGCTGATCTGCCTCGTCGCTCTGCTTGGCGGCATCCAGCAGGTGCACAAACGCTTCGGGCCGCCGGCGGCCGCGCCTCTCCTTCTGAACCTAATCGTCATCGTCGGCATTTACCTATCTGGCTCCGGCGGCGGCGAGGACCCGTCCCCGTACAGGGGCATTTTCACCGTCGCCTTCTGCGTTCTCATCGCGGGCGTGGTACAACTAGCCTGGCAAATCATCGCCGTGCTCCGCTTCGAATCCTTTACCCTCAATTTCACCGGCGTTGCCGCGCCATTGGCGTCTATTTTCCGCACCATGCTCCCCATGGTCTTGGGATTGGCCGTTTTTCAGATCAACACGCTCCTGGACATGCTCATTGCGTTTGTATTCTCACCCAAGGCCGGAGGCCCGCCAGCACTGGAACTGTTCGGGATCGGTCCATACAACTACCCCATCGCCTCAGTAGGAGCCGTCTCTGGTCTTGGGTTCGCGCAACGCCTCTACCAGTTTCCCCTGGGTATATTCGGTATAGCCATCGCCACCGCCATTTTTCCCGCGCTGGCACGCTATGCCGTAAACCACGATCGGGCGCCCTTTGCCGATACCGTTCGTCATGGCCTGCGCTTGACCTTCTTTGTCGGCATGCCCGCCAGCGTCGGGTTGATCATCATTGCATTACCCTTGTCTCGGCTGGTATTTGAACGCCAACAGTTTCATCTTGAAGATTCGCTGGCGATCGCTTCCATCCTCACCGGCTACGCTTCGGCCGTGTGGGCTTATTGCCTGACCCATGTGCTAACCCGAGCTTTTCACGCACACCAGAATGCCATGACCCCGCTGAAAATCAGCGTTGTCATGGTCGGGTGCAACTTGGTCTTGAATCTCGTCCTCATCTGGTTTCTCGGCACTGCGGGACTGGCCTGGTCCACCGCCGTTTGCGCCGTCGCTCAGGTCTTTCTGCTCATCATTGCTCTGGGGCGTTACGTTGAAACGCCAATCAGTGCAGCGGTCTGGTTTAGTTGGGGCAGGGCCTCGCTGCTCACCGCCGCCATGGCTGTCCTGCTTGTGCCCATCATCTTGTTTTTCGATCCGGCTCAGATGAGCAAAACCAACTCCGCTTTGTTGCTGGTCCTGCTGGTCATCACAGGCGCCGCTGTTTTTACCCTCGGCGCCATGCTGTGCAAAGCCGATGAACTCACCTGGCTGCTGCGCCGCCGAATAGATTAGCCACGCAGCTTTTTCCAGGTCAATCAACTGCTGGATCCCGTGCCGATGGGCTCGCAGTAGAGCGGGGATGAGGGTGTACGCCAGCCCCTGTCGATGGATCCTGTTGACTGATCCTAGAGGCGGGCCACGTACGCGGCATGGGCGTCTGCTCGGGCCTTGTTTACTTTGGCATGCACGCTCTTGTAATTGAGGACATAACCACGGCGGTTCTGGTCGGTACAATTCGGGCCGCTGCGATGGGCGCAGAGGATGTGATGAATCGACGCGTCACCTCGCCTCATGACAGCAGGCACTTCGGGGTATAGTTGCGCGTCGACTGGTGATGTAAGACCCTTGCTGAAAAGCGGAACACCGGTTTCGAAGTGCGGCAGTTCTCCGGCGTGATGTGAGCCTCGTGCGAAGTGGACGGCGCCGTTCTCGACGGTCGTGTCGTCGAGGGCGATCCATACCGCCACGCCATCGGCTGGTTCCAGGTGCAAGTAGGCATTGTCCTGGTGGTAGGGAGCAGAGGACCCCATGCGGGCTGGCTTGTAGAAGACTTCCGAGGCCGCCGGCTCAACCGGCTGGCCAAGACATGCGGCGACCAGTTTAATCGTGGCCGGTCGCGTGAGCCAGGACTTGAAGAAGTCGTCGTAAAGCTCGGGAACGCTCAAGTGCTTGATCGATCCGCTGCGCCCTGATTCATAATAGACATGGTTTGCCGCGACGGTGGGAACAACCTGCTCGATATAGCGGTGAAGTTCCCGGTCAAGATAGAGAAGTTCCGCTTTGGCCAGGAACTGTTCAACCAGCACGAAGCCCTTGCTCTGAAATTGATCGGCCAATCGATCGATGTCATGTGTCAACTTTGTGCTTCCGCTGTTTTGTTTTCAGTTTAGTATCTTGACAGGAGTTTGACCTGGCCAGCCTCCACGACTGTCTTCGCCTTGCATGTTGCCGTTTGCTCCTGCTGAGTCTTGGGTTGCAGTGCGAATGCGTGGGACATGCCAATCCGGGATTGATCGTGAAAGTTGAGGCCGATCATGGACTGCCGCCACCGCCGATGCAGTTGTGCATCCCAAGCGAACTGGTCATTTAGAACAGGCAATACCGGCGGGCTAGGGCGATTCGGTCGGCCGGCTTACATGTAATATGTTTTCCATCCACTATCACGCTGTAGGTCTCGGGGTCAATCTGGATATCGGGCGTCACATTGTTAAGTCGCATATCTTTCTTGCCGATGTTGCGACAGTTTTTGACCGGCTCGACACGCTTGAGCAACCCGTATGACTTGTGCACGCCGCTGTCGACGCACTTTTGGCTGACGAACGCGATAGAGATCGGATGCACCGCCTTGCCATACGCGCCGAACATCGGGCGCATGAACACGGGCTGCGGCGTGGGGATCGACGCGTTGGGATCGCCCATCTGCGAGTATGCGATGATGCCGCCCTTGATGACGATCTCAGGTTTCACCCCGAAAAACGAGGGTTTCCAGAGCACCAGGTCCGCGAGTTTGCCGACTTCAACCGACCCGATGATGTGGCTCATGCCGTGGGCGATCGCAGGGTTGATGGTGTACTTGGCGATGTAGCGGCGGATGCGGAAGTTGTCATTGTCTCCGGTCTCCTCGGGAAGTCGGCCCCGCTGTCGTTTCATCTTGTCAGCGGTCTGCCATGTTCGGCATATCACCTCGCCAACGCGCCCCATCGCTTGGGAGTCAGAACTGATGATGCTGATCGCTCCAAGGTCATGGAGGATGTCCTCGGCGGCGATCGTCTCGCCACGGATGCGGCTCTCGGCGAATGCCACATCTTCGGGCAGGTTCTTGTTGAGATGATGGCACACCATCAGCATGTCGAGGTGCTCATCAATGGTGTTGCGGGTGTAGGGCCGTGTTGGATTGGTTGACGAGGGAAGCACGTTGGCCTCCCCGCAGACACGCATGATGTCAGGTGCGTGCCCGCCACCGGCGCCCTCGGTGTGGTAAGTATGTATGGTTCGCCCCTTGAATGCAGCGATGCTTGCCTCGACGAAGCCTGATTCGTTAAGCGTGTCTGTGTGGATGGCAACCTGTACGTCGTAGTCCTCGGCGGTGGACAGGCAACAATCGATCGCGGCGGGCGTGGTGCCCCAGTCTTCGTGAAGCTTGAGGCCGACGGCCCCGGCGCAAATCTGCTCATCAAGCCCGTCGCGTTTGGCGCTGTTGCCCTTTCCCAGGAAGCCGAAATTCATTGGCAGATTATCCGTGGCCTCGAGCATCATGCGGATATGAGTTGATCCGGGCGTGCAGGTGGTGGCGCATGTGCCGGTTGCCGGGCCCGTGCCGCCCCCGACGAAACTGGTGACGCCGCTGGCCAATGCTTCGTCGATCTGCTGGGGGCAAATGAAGTGGATGTGGGCGTCGAAGCCGCCGGCGGTGAGGATCATGCCCTCACCGGCAATTGCCTCAGTGGTCACGCCGATCGTCATGCCGGGCGTCACCCCGGCCATGACGTCGGGGTTGCCCGCCTTGCCGATTTCAGCGATCACGCCATTTTGATGCCTAAGTCAGCTTTGTAGATGCCGGTGTAGTCAACGATCAGGGCGTTGGTAATCACTGCGTCAAGGGCCTTGTCGTCGCCGACGCCCGCGGCTTGGCCCATGCCTTCACGGAGCACCTTCCCGCCGCCAAATTTGCACTCGTCGCCATATACCGCAAGGTCCTTCTCAACCTGCAGGACGAGGTCTGTGTCAGCGAGGCCGAGCTTGTCGCCGGTGGTCGGGCCGAACATTTCGGCGTATGCGTTACGGTTCATGCGGTAGGCCATGGGTGCTCCTTTATCGCGACCGTTTTGTCCTGACGGCAACGTCGGTGCAACTTATCATCAACGGTATGGGTTTGCGTGGTATGCCTGACGCTGTCACGTCTATGTCCTTCGCTTTTATTTGCTCGATTCATTCGCAAACGCGCGGTCTGTGACGTTCTTCATTGTCGCGGTGCGGTTGTCGTCGCTGACTGGGCCGTCGGCGAGGTTATTGCCGCCGCGGATGACCTTGTCGCCGGCAATCTCCACCAGCGTAACGTTCTTCGTCTCTCCCGGCTCGAAGCGGACCGCGGTGCCGGCAGGAATGTCAAGCCGTTTGCCGTATGCGGTCTCTCGATTGAAGCGTAGCTCGGCATTGGTCTCGACGAAGTGATAGTGGCTGCCGACCTGTACCGGTCGGTCGCCGAGGTTGGTCACGTCGAGTGCCACCGTGTCGCGGCCGGCATTGAGCTCGATTACGCCGTCCACCACCGTATACGTGCCGGGTGTCTTGTCGGGGCCAATGACCTGATCGCCGCCACTGTCGAACACCTTGAGTTCAGGTACTGGCAGGAAACTGCCGTACAGGGCCAACTCGAGATCGCCATCCTCGGCGACGATGGGGTTGTGGATAGTTACGAGCTTGGTGCCGTCGGGGAACGTACCCTCAACCTGTACCTCGTGGAGCATTTCGGCGACGCCGGGCAGCACCTGCCGCTGCCCAAGCATCGTACGGCCAATGTCCATCAATTCGGCGACGGTGCGACCGTCCCTAATCAGTTCGAGAACCTGCGTGGCCAGCAGTGCGACCGCCTCCGGGTGGTTAAGCCGCAGACCTCGGGCCAGACGCTTCTGTGCCAGCACACCAGCGTTGTGCAGCATCAGCTTTTCGATTTCACGTGGGACCAGGTGCATGTCGT
>CAUZAW010000115.1:0-8788 GCA_963577735.1 Phycisphaerae bacterium
ATCTGTTCCGGTGGATTCTGAAGGTCATCATCCATGGTGATTACGTAATCACCATGGGCGTGCTTGAGCCCGCAGATCATGGCACTGTGCTGTCCGAAGTTACGCATCAGGTCAATGATCACCACATCCTGACGACCGACCTTGATCTGCTCTAGAATCTGCCAACTATTGTCCGGACTACCATCGCAGACGAAAATGATTTCGTGGCGGTAGGGGTGCTGTTGGAAAAAATCGTCCAACCGGGCAATCATCTTGGGTAGAATCGCCTGTGAGTTATAGACCGGTATCACCACCGATAACATCGGCCCTGTCTGATCGGTCTTGTCGACACTGTTGCAAGTCATGATCGGCTCATAGAAAGTATCGGTCGCTGCCTCTGCCTCTGTTGAGCCGGGTCAGCTATGGATTTGACCAAGCCCGTTGAGGCCAGTACTCCGGCCATGCAACAGATCGTGGGTAGCCGAGCCAAAGACCGCACCTCTGCTTCGACCAACTAGATGGCCCGTTACGAGACTGAGATTCTGTCACGGGCGAAGAACTTGCAAGTGTTGATGAACTTACCAGGCATAATGGGTTGACCGCGTGTAAAACCGTAAGTCTATCGACCGAATGGGCCCGAGCTAGGCTGAAAGGGAGAATTTTTCGCTTGGATTCCTTGGGGAATGTTAGACAGGTGCCCGAGTGGCATGGCGTTATTGTCCAGCAGAGGTCAAATGGGAAATGTCGGCCCATACTGTCCAACAGAATCCGGCGCATTGGATCGCGGCAACGCTACCATGCAAACGCGCAATCCGCACGAAGCTTTTACCCTCATCGAGTTCCTGGTCGTAATCTCCATCATTGCCCTTCTGATCGCGATGCCGTTGCCGTCCCTAGAAAATGCGCGGGAGGCGGCATGGGCGGTGGTCTGCATGAGCAATGGGAGTTGACTGCTGATCATTTCCTGAACTTATGCCGACCGGACAAAAACAGGTGGGTAACTAGATCCGATATTGAAGAATTCTTCGATCTGTTCCACAACGTACTGCTGGTCGGCTTCCGTAAGATCATTAAAAAAAGGCAACCGCAACAGCCGTGCGCTGACATCTTCCGTCACCAGCAGGTCATCAACCTTGTATCCAAACTTTTCACCCATCGGTGCGCTATGCAACGGCAGGTAATGAAATACGGCCGAAATCCCCCGGTCACGCAGGTGTCCCATCAAACGATCGCGACTCTCACCGTCTTGTAGCAGAATGTAAAACATGTGGTAGTTGGTCCGGCACCGCTCAGGGACACGCGGCAAAGTCAGCAGTCCGCGATCTGCCAGAGATGCCAGCGTTGACTCGTACCGTTGGTAGATCGTCCGTCGGTGATCGGCGATGGTGTCCAGCAATTCCAGTTGCCCATATAGAAAAGCTGCCACTATTTCCGACGGTACATACGAACTGCCCACATCCACCCATGTGTACCTGTCCACCTCCCCACGCAATAACTTGGACCGGTTCGTCCCCTTTTCACGAATAATCTCTGCCCGCTCGATCAGTTGTGGGCGGTTGACGCACAGGGCTCCGCCCTCACCGCAGGTGTAATTCTTCGTCGCGTGAAAACTGTACGCCCCCAACGCACCAATCGACCCCAGCGCCTGGCCGTCGTAATAGGCATGCACGCCCTGGGCCGCGTCCTCGATCACCTCCAAACCGTGCTTCCCGGCCGTTTCTAGAATCTGATCCATCGCGCAGGCCACGCCGGCGTAATGCACCGCACAAATCACTTTTGTGCGATCCGTGACCGCCGCTTCAATTTTCTTTTCGTCGATGTTCAGCGTGTCCGGACGGATGTCCACGAACACCGGTTTGGCGCCTTGACGCACAAATGCGTTCGCTGTTGAGACAAAGGTAAACGACGGCATGATGACTTCGTCGCCCGGCCCAATGTCGGTCAACATCGCCGCCATCTCCAGCGCTGCCGTGCATGAAGGCGTTAAAAACACCTTGGCGATGCCTAACCGCTGCTGCAAAAGCTCGCAACAATTCTGTGTAAAATGCCCATCACCAGAAATGTTGCCGCGATTGATCGCCTCGATAATGTGGTCCAGCTCGTGGCCGGCCACATACGGCTTGTTAAATGGGATGTTGCGTTGCATTTCGACCGCGATGCCCTGTTGTGGGGAGGACTCCCCTTGACCGGACCGCTATTTTCTGAACTGGGCCATGGTAATTGCCCCGGCCAGTCTGCCGATAGTTGTATCGGCCCGATAAGCACCTACGTTTGATCTTCCACGGTCGCCGACGTCATCTGTGCCCAGGGGCTCAGATTCCTATTTTCCGTTTAGGTCAATCCTAAAAACTTACTGAAAAGAAACCAGGCCACGCCAATCGCAGACGATACAGTTTCGGAATAAACACAAGCCTGCTAATTCAAGAAAAATTGCGAACCAAGTCAGACCAAAAGATGTGCTCTCTGCCGCAACGGCGGGATGTTAATTATATCTGCACACTCGGGGGTAATATTCACTTTTTGTGCACGCTTAATTTATAACTTTACGATCAGCAGAAGGCTCAACACCTCCAGTACCAGCACGAGCCCCACTGTGGCGACAATCAGCCATGTCGCCCGCCGACGCTGGCTCGACAAGCCCACCATGCCCAACTGAGCCTCCGCTACTGCGGGGCATTCTAGGGCCGGTACGCCCCGGCGAGCGCAGTCCTGCACGATAGCAATGATCAGGTTGGCGTTGAAGACGGTCAGGCCCATCACCTTGGCCGTCCGCTCCAACTTCTCGCGCTGATCGAGCGGCAGGGCCACACCCTGCAATTGGCCTGCAACCTGTAAGGCAAACACCCAACGCGGGTCGGTCGCGCTCGTTATCATCGCGCCGCTGGTTGGGGCCGGTACCTTTTGTCCCAGCATGCCACTGGCCCCAGCCGCGGCACTGCGTCGCCACTGCCTGGCCGCGGTCGACAGCCCTCGCGAACCGCTGTTGCCGTTGCCCGGTTCAACCATGGGCAGTACGTTGCGACGTTGCCTGATCTTGTAACGCATCTACTTCAAGCCTCCTTTCCCCAAAGATAACACACCTAACCGCCCGTGACGCCGGGGGCGGTAAAGGGGGCCAGGAAATCGACGGACCATCCCGCACAAACCCTATCTACGCCCGCCACCAGCGTCCGATATCACTGAGTTACCCGTTTAGCGGCCTGCGCAATAGAGGTCAGGTGAGTAATCCTGCCCCTTCAATTGGCCAAACCTCCAGAACCTGGCCCTGATCGTGTACATGTAAGTTCCGGTAGAGGTTGCAGGTCGTACATGCGTGGCTGGAAAACAGTTGGACCGTTTGGCCAACACGCCAACCCGACGTGTTCTGGACAACCGTGTGCTCTTCGGCGCCGAAAAGCGGGATATCTGTCGCCGGGTATCCCTTAACTTTCGGCACACCAAACTCGGCCCCGATACCTTTGGCGCCCACGTCGAGCACGGCCACACCGCGGCTAGGGCAACTGATCACGGTTGCCAAAATTGACAGTGCCACTTCAAACTCGGGTGCCAGTTGGTGATATCGCCAATCCATCGTGGCGTACGTCCCGCACTGCATCTCCGCAAAGCCTGTGATTTCGCTGGTGGTTTTGTACGTCGCCGTGGCCCCCCCGCTGAGAATGATGTCGGTCATTCCCTGTTGCGCAAGCAACTCGTGTGTCGCCACAGCGTGCTGCATGGCGGCTTTGGTCTGCCTGGCCCGCTCCTGGTGGTCATCGATGCCCACCAAATGGCCTTCGTATGCCTGCAAACCACGCAACTCAACGCCGGGCGTGTCCATGACCAGTCGTGCCAGTTCGAGGGCCGGCTCGCCCGGCGACACGCCGCATCGGCCCATGCCGATGTCTACTTCAACCAGCACGCCAACCGTGCCGCCCAAATCTCTGGCCGCCTGCCCAATCATCTGTACATTGGCCATGTCGTCCACCGCCACGCTAATGCGCATCTGCCGGGCGAGCGCTGCCAGGCGGCTCACTTTTTGCGGCCCAATCACCTGATTGGCGATAAGCACGTCCTCAAAACCTTGTCCGGCCAGCACCTGCGCTTCGGCGAGTTTAGCGCAAGTGATACCCACTGTAGAGCCCGCTTCCTGCTGCAGGCGGGCCAAAGCTGCACACTTGTGGTTTTTAAAGTGCGGTCTTAGTTTGCAAGACCGATCGCGGAAATACGCCCCCAACCGCTGCAAGTTCCGCTGCGCCATTGGCCCGTCCAGCAGTAGAGCGGGCGTGTCGAGTTCTTCGATAGATGCACCCAAACTCAATACTCCTGTACTTGGACGCAGTTATCATACACATTGAGATGACATCCAACGGCATAGTTCGGCTAGGCCTGATTCAACACGCCTGCCTGCCCGGTGAGGGCCAGGCACAGACGATTGATCGGACAGTGAAAATGATCCGCGAAGCAGCCGATCGCGGGGCACAGATTGTCGCGACGCAGGAATTGTTTTACCTACCATATTTTCCACAAACGCAAGACGACAAGTTTTTCGACTTGGCCGAACCAATCCCCGGGACCACCTCGCAACGGCTAGGTGACTTGGCCAAGCAACAGAAAATTTATTTGATTGCATCGTTGTTCGAGCGCTGCGATGCGGGCGTGTTTCACAACACGGCTGTCATGTTCAACCCGTCCGGGCAGATCATGGGCAAATACCGCAAGATGCACATTCCGGATGATCCATGGTTCTTCGAAAAATATTATTTCACGCCCGGCGATCTGGGCTGGCAGGTACAGCGGACACCATACGCCTCGATCGGCATGCTCATCTGCTGGGACCAATGGTTCCCCGAAGCGGCCCGGCTCAGTGCTCTTGGTGGGGCACAGATCATTATTTGCCCCACGGCCATCGCGTGGTGTCCAGACGAATCAACCGAAGAACAACAACGCCAGCGCGAGGCTTGGCTGACCGTACAGCGTGCTCATGCGATCAACAACGGCATTTTTTTTGCCGCTATCAATCGTATCGGCGTTGAGCACGAACTAACCTTCTGGGGCGGTAGTTTCGTGGCTGACCCAAGCGGCAAGGTGATCGTCGAGGCAGATGACGATCAGCCACAGATCGTCATTGCTGACTGCGATTTGTCGCAGATCAGCCAGTCACGCCAGGCTTGGCCGTTCCTACGCGATCGACGCGTCGACGCCTATGACGACTTGAGACAACGTTTTAATTGATCCTCAACCAAGAAGTAGGTAAGTATGGCCAAATCAGTCATCGAACTCTGGATGAAGCACATGATTCTGCTGCGGATTGCCTGCCTGCTGGCATCGTCAAGCCATATGATCGGGTGGACCGCAAGGGTTGTTCATCAGCTCGAGCCAAAGGCGGTTGTTCTTGACAGTCATTTTCAGCAGGTGACGCACACGTTTGTGCACATCACTTCTCAGGTTGATCGAATCGCTGATTGCGTGGTAGGAATCGAGTGCCAACTATTCGATACATTGCATAAGGATGAGCTTCGTGCCCTGATCGGCGAGTCCGAACAGGTAGGCTCAGGCATTTTTCATGGTCGCAGACCGAGGGCCACGACGGACTTCGAGAAAAACCCAGACAGCAGGATACCGAGGGTTTGTCCTGATTATCTATCATGTTGACCAGCGCCAACTGTCAACGAGTTGGAAAACACATGCCCGCTGAATGGCATCCGCAGACACGTGTATGGGTAACGCGACCGCATAACTATGACACTTGGCCGGGATGCTTTGGACAGGCGCAGCAACAATTTGATACGTTCGTTCAAGAATTGTCCAAGCGTGTCGAGGTGTACGACACCGAATCGCTGGATATTCCTACCAATGACTCGTGGATACGCGACTTTGGACCATTATTTGTACTGGATGAAACCGGAAAAACGGTTTGTCATGACTTTCGTTTCAATAGCTGGGGAGGCAAGTACCCGCCGTGGAATCACGACAATAAGGCATCTCGCAAAATCGCCAATATGCTCGACGTATCAGTAGAGGCACATGGTGTTGTGCTAGAAGGGGGCGCGATCGATGTCAACGGCGCTGGCGACGTACTGGCAAGCAGATCATGCCTACTTGAACCAAATCGAAACCGGCAAAGCAACCCTCAGTCTATTGAAACTTTGTTGGGCCATACGCTGGGTGCTGTACATGTTATCTGGATAAGTGGCACGATCACGGGAGATGACACCGACGGCCACGTAGATAACGTGGCACGTTTTATCAATCCCAACACGATCGCTGCCTGCCGTGCACCATCACCGCACCCAGACCATGCCGAGCTTGAGAAAAATTGGCGTTGTTTATCGAAAGCGCGTGACCAGAACGGATGCCGGCTAAATCTGATCGAACTGCCCATGCCAGAGCCGATGACATACGACTTCCCATCTAACCCTGCTTACAGCGTTGCCTGCCAACAACTGCCTGCCAGTTACGCCAACTTTCTGATCTGCAACAATGCGGTGTTTTTACCTGCGTTCAGCCAATCCGCCGACGAAACAGCGGCATACGCCCTTGAGCAGGCCATGCCCGAACATGAAATCATACCCGTGGAAAGTGACAAGTTGATCGTCGGCCTCGGTGGGCTGCATTGCCTGACGATGCAACAACCCAAACCGATTGACCATTAAACCACTCGGGAGTTGGCGGCAGACTCCCATGCATCGGCGCTTGGCCCTAGATATTGCTTGACTGGTTCGCTGGCGCAGTTTAGTTCGTCAATCACATCGTCTGGCAACTGCAATTCTCCAGCACGAGCATTGGCACGTATCTGTTCTCCATTACGTGCGCCAGTTACGACGCTGGCCAAGCCCCGGCGATGCAGCACCCAGGCCAGTGCAACGTCACTCATCGGCTGTCCGATTTTCGCGCTGATCCACCTTATCTGATCAATGGCCTCAAAGGTCTTTCCTTCACAGCCAACCTCGCCGTGACGAGTTAGCGGCCTACTTTTAGAAAAATGTCGACTCCGGGCCCGGGCGTTGGGAACTTCGGTGGCAGTGCGGAACTTTCCGGTCAGAAGACTTTGCGCCAGAGGACTGTAGGCCAGAATGGTGATGTCCTCGGCAAGACACTTGGGCTGAATATTAAACTCGGCGCCGCGCAACAGCAGGTTGTAAGCAACTTGGTTGGTGGTACAACAGCCAGCGACCTCGTCGAGCAGGTCCACGCCGAAGTTGGACACGCCTATCGCTCGCACTTTGCCTTGCCTTTGAAGTGCCTGCATGGCGCCGATAGTTTCGGTGACTGGAATCTTCGGGTTGGGCCAGTGAATCTGATAGAGGTCGAGGTAATCGCGCTTTAGTCGTTTGAGGCTGGCCTCGCAGGCCGTTGCAACCTGATCGGCAGCGAGGTGATCGCCCATCAACTTACTGGCGATGACCAGTTGCTCACTTCGACCGCCTAGGGTGCGACCGAGTAACTCTTCGGATGCACCGTCGCCGTACATCTCGGCGGTATCCAGAAAGTTAATACCCGCATCGAGTGCCGCGTCGATCACCGCGATCGAATCGGCCTCGTCCTGCGGCCCCCAAAAGTCGCCACTGACCAGCGCCCAGCAACCGAGGGCCACAACGGAAACTTCAATATCGGCTTGGCCAAGTTTGCGATAGCGCATGGCGAATGTTTACCTGTTCTACCAACCCATTACTTTAAGCCGAGCATGTGTTATCACCAAGTGACCGGCAGCATGAGGATAAACAGACCCCGGACAACAGAAGTGGTCGGGTGAGTAATACTTGAGCAACGCATGGAACACCTCGTGCGTCTTGACCAGTCGGGTGCGGTACTTACGCGACATGGCATGCACCGTACTAATGTATTTGGGTAGATGCTTAAGGGCCT
The DNA here is from genome assembly GCA_963577735.1 of Phycisphaerae bacterium. Lineage (GTDB taxonomy): Bacteria > Planctomycetota > Phycisphaerae > Phycisphaerales > Phycisphaeraceae > CAUZAW01. Next base: position 7,825 of record CAUZAW010000115.1, read on the forward strand.
TGATGCGGTACGAATTGGGATCCTGATCGCGCGAAATATAAAACGGGTCAACCAGTATAACCTTCGCTTTCGTTTCTTTCACAATACGAAAAGAATGTAGCCGTTAAGCTCGGCATATTGCGGGGGACTAACTGAGCTTTTCGGGTCCTGAGCTAACCATTGGCTAAGATCGTTGATACTGTTTTTGATTGACAGCCAGCTTGGACGATGTCTAATCACATCGTCCGTCCAGCGATTGGCCAGATTGTGGACAGTATCGCCGTCAAGATCCTCTGTGGCCTTTGGATAAAGTCTGATTAAGGCAATCTAAAGTTTTACCTGAAAAGTATCCCGTGTGCGATAGCGTGTATTTTGATGTCGGGCGGAACTCAATGGTGTTGCAGTTCACCGGCACGGAAGGAGGCAATAAATGCTTCGCAGAACAGGTCCTCGCCAAGCAACATCCGGCAGGCTAGTTGATAGGCTCGTCCTTGTTTGTCCAGATTGACGATGCCTTGGATAGGCCGGGCAACGGGATCTATGATGCCGCCATCGGCCCCAGCCTCGATGGCAAGATTGATAAATACATCGTTGACCAACCGCCTCGCCGGCAGCCCGAAGGAAACATTGCTCATTCCGCCGGTAATGTGAATCTCGGGTCCGTATTTGTTGCGTATCTGACATACGGCGTCGAGAAAATGGCGGCCGTACTGACCGTCTACGGAAATGGGAAATACCAGCAGGTCAACGTGAATATCGCCTCGCGCAATACCCCTATCCAAAGCCATGTCAATCATGCGTGACGCGTTGTCGACGCGTTGCTCGGCGTCTTCGGGCATACCCGACTCGCCGGCGCCGGTAATGATCACATGTGCACCATATTTAACGGCCAAGTCCAGCGCCTCGATGCGTTCTAGAGATGCCGAATTGAGCATGGGCCGATTTTTTCCGACGTCGTAGACCGACATGCCCGCCGATATAGTGT
>CAUZAW010000116.1:0-8713 GCA_963577735.1 Phycisphaerae bacterium
TTTCCTTGGGCGGCGTGACTTCAAGCTTTTCCTTGGCCTCGACAGCCTGGTGCATGCCGTCGCGCCAAGTGCGGTCAGGCATCAGTCGGCCAGTGAATTCGTCCACAATCACGACCTTGCCTTCCTGGATCACATACTGCTTGTCGAGCAAGAAAAACTCGCGCGCCGACAGGGCCTGATTGAGCAGTTCCTCACTGCGACGTATCCCGGTCCATATGCCAGACATGTTTTGCCTCAGGTCATCCAAGCGAAGGTGACCGGCCCGGGTAAAGCGGATCTCTCGGAAACGATGTTCTGCGGTGTAGTCGCGGCCAGTCTCAAGTTGGTCGGCCAGTTGTGCCGCCTGCTCGAAGGCCTCAATCTGCTGGGCATTGCGGCCGTCACCGGAAATAATCAGCGGAGTGACGGCCTCGTCTATCAACACGGAATCAGCTTCGTCGACGATGGCGGTGTCTAGCCCACGCATGACCAATTGGTCGGTCCTGCCGGCTTTAGGGTCGATGATCTTGCTTAACAACACGCGGGGTAGGCCCAGTTGCTGGCCCAGTTTCAACCGGTCGCGCAGCAGATCTGCGGCAACCTCCTTGTTGGTGCAATAGGTAATGTCCGCCTCGTAGGCGGTGCGTCGTTCTCCAGAGGGCATCTGGCCGGTGATGTAGGCCACGCGCAACCCGCACATGGCGTATATACCCTTCATCCACTCCGCGTCGCGCTGGGCCAGGTAGTCATTGACGGTGATGACATGGCAGCCCCTGCCGCGCCAGCCGGCCATGGTCGCTGGCATAGTGGCGGCGAGCGTCTTGCCTTCGCCTGTGGCCATCTCGGCAATACAGCCGGTCTCCATGGCCATGGCCGCAGCCACCTGGACTGGGTAAGGGCGCATTTCCAGTTGCCGCCAGGCGACTTCACGCACAATGGCGAAGCCGCGAATCAGATCATCGGACGTTTCCCGGCCCAGGCGGAAGATGTCGCGCATACCTGCCGCTGACTCACGCAGCAACCGGGCACTGATGTGGGCGTACTGCTTCTCGAGGGCCACCACTTGGTCAGCCAAGCGAAGCAAACCCCGACGGCGTGGAACCAGCGGCACGACAGTGGCAACTGCAGAGTTCCAGACCGCATCCATCCCCCTAGGCAGCTTTGCCGGCCGCGGGCGGACCGATAAGTTCCTCCACCGGGCGCTGGGAACCAATACCGGCTGGCTCGAGGTGATGTCGGACGTACTGGTATCGCCGGGGGTCATGGATACTGTCTCAAAACGTGGTGTGGAATCGGCGCTGGATCATCTGACGAATCTGACGCCACCATTGAAAGGCCAGCGGCCTTGGTCCAAGTCCGAACCGGGCAACCACGCGCTGGCCGGGAAAAATCCGAGGCGGTCGGCCCTGCTCGTCCTGCAACTGTTCGACGCGAACCTCAAAAAATTGCTCGGCCGTGTGCCTGCCGGAGTCGTCATCCGTCGCTACCACAACAGACCCACCACGCACGGCATAGCCCAGTGAAACATAGGGAAGTTGCGACTGGCCGGCCTCGTAGCGGTCTACGGCTCGGCCATGAAACAGTTGGTCAGGGCGACCGCTAACGCGCAAGGCAACACGGCTGGGTATGGAGATGCGTGGCCCCAGGTGCTGGCCGGTGACGGCACGAACAATCATCCTCCCCATGTCAGGCACCACACCTAGTTGCTCGCCACGCCGCATAAAGACCCCCTGGGCCTGTTCAAGCCCATTGGCAGGAACCCAGATGCCGCTGATGGGAGCGGTTACGGACAATTTGCCGAGCCGTTGGCCAACAAGCTCAAGGTCCTGCTCGGCGACACTGAGCCGTGCGAGTGCGGCCTTCTCCACAGCCCAGTCTTCGTCACGACGCGCAATGTTCAACTGACCACGGGCCAGGTCGAGTTCCGCTTCTGCTTGCTCATAACGCGCTTGCAGGTTGGGATTGACGGCAGTGACCAGCGGCGCGGTGTCTGGGTTAACCGACTGATCGGCGTCGAGTGCCGAATAGATGAATCCATCTTCTCCCATGAAGATGAGCCTGACGTTGGCCGGTTCGACGACGGCAGGGGCGCGGTGGTGCTCCTCAAATGGCAATACACCAATCACCACGAACAGAACCAGGAAACTGCCTGCGGTGCTCATGACAGCACGTTGGCGGGTGCGGATCAGATCAGCGCTGTTGGCCAGATAGTGGGCCCACTTGCCTAAAGGCATCAATACCCAGGTAACCACCGCGGCCAACGCCAGAAGCACACCGAAGATAAATGCTTTACCGGAAACAAACAGCAGGATACCCACACAGATGATGATGCGATAAAAGAACGATGAAACGCCGTGGGCCACTAGCCAAAAGCGTTCACCTGACGAGTGCGAAGGGTTGCGGGCCTGACGGACACCGTAGACGTAACGCTTGGTCAGATAGTACATATATTCCTTGCCGCGCTGGGCAAGGTTGGGGATTTCAAGCAGGTCGGAAAGGATGTAGTAGGCATCGAAGCGCAGCAGGGGATTGCCATTGAACAGCAGCGACGAGACGCTGGCAATGAACATGATGTTGAAGCACATGGCGTGCACGACGCCGGGCTGTGTATGGTTCCAGATCATGGCCGCGATCGCAGCTATACCCAACTCCACGTACATGCCGGCGGCGCCTATGGTGATTCGTTGCCACTTGTTGCGCAGCGCCCAACTGCTGGAGGCGTCGACATAAGGCACGGGCATGAAGACGAGGAACATGATGCCCATGGTGTGCACTTCACCACCGCTTTGCCGGTCGCGGCCGAACTTCTTGCACGAAAAGGCATGGCCGAACTCGTGAAAACCCTTGACAACGGCAAAGGAAAGGTAAAGCCAGATCAGGTTGTCGGGGTCGAGCAGGTTTTCGCTGCCGCCGGAGGTGACCAGTTCGCCAAAGCGATCGGAAATGGCAGTAATACCCAACGCCAGCAGAATCAGCCAAATAACCAAGGCCGCCTTGGTAAACGCCAAGCCGAACACGCTTACCCATCGGTCGAGAAAAGCGTCAGGGTCGTAAAGGGGAATGCGAATAAACAGCAGGTTCTGTATGTAACTGCCGATCTCGCGGCGGATACGTTTCTTATAACGTTCAAACATGCCAGCCGCATCGGCGGGCAGTTCCGAGGCCAGCAGGTTCGAAGTATAAAGCTGTCCGAGAAGTTGGATGATTTCCGGTTGGGTGGGTGCCTGGTCACCCAGTTCGTGGTTGCATATCTGCCAGACCTGTTCGACGCTGCGTTGTCCGTCGAGCATGGCGACAAAACGGTAGCCGGCCTCATCTAGGCGGAAGAACTGGTTGTTGCCTGGGTCGCGAACGACGTGCCACATCTGGCCGCGATAGTACTGGCGATAGGTCTGGACCGTGGAGCGCAGGCGTGGTCGCAGCGAAGCAACGCGGTACCATGATTCACTGAATGTAGGTCGGTCAACGGGCATAGGCCAGCGTCATCAGGGACAATCGGTCACCACCACAGTTTCATGCGTACCCAGTTGACAAGGTCGCGCGTCCACAACCAAGCGAAGTGGGCACGGCCGACCTTGATCCGACCAACGCCTTCGGCACCGGGCTTCAAGTAGACGGGTACTTTTTCTCGCTGCTCGGACGTCAATTCATAAAACTCGACACGCACCCGAAAGACGTTGCGTTGGTTGACTACCTCGGCCACGGGGTTGATGCGCACGACCTTAACCGGCAGGTAATCACCGGCGTGTGAAACCGGCGACAACTGGCCGAAGAGGTCCAGCCCCTCATCGTACAGGCCAAACAGATCACCGATACGACTTTCAGGGATCAGGATATCGGCTAGGAGCTTGCCCTGCGGAGCGACCTCAAACAACACATCGCCGGTCTGGAAGGGACGGCCACGTTCCTGCATCCAGTCGCCTTTGGTGACGATGCCGTCGATCGGGGAAACGATGTGCGCTTGAACGATCTTTTGTTCGAGCAACTGCACCTCTGCCTTGACAGCGCGGATACGGGCCTTGGCCATCATCTGCTCGGCCTTGTTACGATTCTGCCAAAGTGTGCGCCACTGGGTTTCGAGGCCGGCAAGGTCGGCCCGCACCTTGCGCAACTGTTCACGCAACTCGCTGGTATCCAGTACCGCCAAGACCTGCCCCTTCGTAACCGAATCACTAGGCTGTACTTTGACGTCTTCTAGGAACCCGGAAAACTTGGCGGGAATAATCCGGCGATGCTCGGCCTCGACAACGAACGAGCCCTCTGCGTAATCATTGCCCCTGCCAAAAGTGAAGAAAACCGCCGCGGCGAAGATGGCGGTCAGCAGAACTTTGAGCCACGTGTGCTCAGGCCCGACCAGAGTCGCCAGTGCCTTGCGGCAACCGCCAGCAGCCTTGGCGCCGACCCATTTGTCGTGCTCATGCATATCCGACACACGGGCCGTGCACAGTTCGCAGACCAATCGCAGGGACTCGATCTGCTCCAGTTCGAATGGTTTATCCACGGTGCGCTCGACGGTGAGGACACCGACAATTTTCTGATCCTGCCGCAAGGGCAGACTGACAACGTTGTTGGGCCCGTGCTTAGCCGCCAGAGCGCCCGCCGCACGGCTGACATAAGTGGCCTGTGATGCCGACGGGTGGATCACTTCCACATCCTGATCGAAGCATTCCTCCATCGCCGATTCGATGTCGAGCACCAGTTTCATCTTGCGGGTGAACTTTTCGGTGTGGCTCATGGCCACAGCGTGGACGTAACGACCTTTGAGGAAACCGAGAGTGACGCGATCGGCCTGCCAGACACTGGCGACCTCGTTGCACAAGGCCATGGCGGCAGCTTTGAACCGCTTGTGATCGTTCGTTGCAGCCAGCACCTCCACCGCCTCACGCAGCCGCTGCAAGTCAAGCTGGCGACGCTGAAGTGTCAGGCGCATCTCGTAAAGACTGAGCAGGCTGATGGTCAACTCGAGACTCTTGCGGCCCTGCTTAAGCATGGCCGGGTCGCCGCCGGCAATGACAAACGCCGCCACGCCGCGCACGCCCTCACTACTGCGCAGGGGGATCATGACCAGGTACTGCTTGGGCGTCTGGTCGTAAAGTTCGTCAGGCATGCGTAGCGGGACAACCGTTGTGTCTGTGGACTGAATGACCCGGGATACACTCTCTATCGAGTGCGCCAACCAGGCCGGCGTGGTCTTCTGATCCTTCGGTGGCGGGAATACGGCCAGCAGTTCGGGATCAGACTGTGGCCTGGCGCGGATAATGGCTCCACCCTCGGCTGAACCGATATGGCACTGCACAGCCAACAAACGCAACAAAAAATCGTCCGGTGGACCATCAAATCGAGTCAGGTGATCGACCAGATCCGGCAGGGTCGGTTCGAGCATTTCTGTAGCGGAGTGCTGGCTCATAGCCACCTTGTATCAAAACCAAATACGGTAAACACGGCGTCGAAGCAACGATACCACGCGAGTATCACCTTGAATCGAACATCGGCCACGCTCGGACACGAACATCTGTGAATGCATATGGCACTATTATCGGCCCATATCCACGGAAAATCAGATATCCCTGCAACCCAATCACGCCTCAGAGCCACAATAAATAAAAAATCAAGACCGACGACAGTAAAGACCAATAGAATGACACTAACAATAACTGTCGCAATTCCACCTTACTTAAAAATTATACCAGACCAACAGGAGGCGGGTCGGTGGGGCCCGCTTTCTGCTTGTCCCCTTGGGCATTCTACACATAGTACGCTTTTGAGGACCATGTAAGTCCAATATGTCTAGCCAAGACCAAGTGATTTGTACTACACCAAACCGCAATTGACGGTGGCAGCAGAATGTTGATGCGCCCAAGAGCATCTTGGTGGCCAACACTAATATCGCCGCGCTCTAGGCAGCATCAATGTTTATCGAGCCGGTAACGTGCCCACCGGAACGGCAGGCCACTTAGCATTTGCCATCGCCACGCACGGCGTCAGGTTCCTGTCCTACCCAAGCGGCAATGGCACACTAGGCCTGTGCCGCCCAGATGCACTGGTCACGGAGCCCGGTCCAGACAGACGTGATGGCGTGGATCATCTAGCGGCACAGAAACATCATAGCTTGCGAGAGAGCCAACCGCCGAAGGCAGCCCCGAAGGGGACGCAACCCCGGGGCATCTCCGCAACACGGGCCAAGGGCATGCTGCGGTTCCTTTGTCACCTCATTGTTGCTTAGCTCGCACCAACAACACCCGGACCACCCCGCCGGGAATGTGGGTGTTGATCTTGATCTTCTCGCCCGTCACATAGTCCACCGCTGATCTGACCTTGATATCTCTGTTTATACGAATCGTCACCGGGCCGTCGTCGACGGCGAAGTAGCCGGTGCCGATCAGATAGAGCAGGTAGCCGTCCCGGTGCTTATAGACGGTAAGGAAGGCATCGTCGGTCCGGAATGGCTGATGCTCGGCAGCCTTCTCGAAGGTGGCCAGCAGTTCTACTTTGTAGTCGTCCGGCAGGTAGAAGAGCTGGACACGTTGCGCCGGCGTCAGGTAGCGCACCTTCCAGCCGTCGGGGGTGACCAGGGCCGGCCCGACGTTGCCGGCGAAGACGACGTAGTCGGAGTCGGCCTGCTCGGCACCGGTGAGAGAGGGCAGGAAGGAGAGGCCGTCCTCCCATACAGGGTAGGGGACGTCCAGCAGGTCGGTCATGGTGTCGTAGTTGTCCAGGAGATGCTCGCTTGAGTAAGACTGCTACACTTAAGGCACCCAACAAACCGCAACTTGCACTGGAGCCCGCAACGATGGTTTCTCCCAACGACCGGCGTTACGCCGACACCCACGAATGGCACAAACTCGAAGGCAACCACATCACCATCGGCATCACGAAATTTGCCGTAGATGAGTTAACGGATATCACCTACGTCGAGATCACCAAGTCGCAGCAACACATTAGCGCAGGCGAATCACTGGGTGAGATCGAATCGGTGAAAGCGACGAGCGACATCTATAGCGGCGTGGACGGCCAAGTGGTCGAAGTCAACCAAGAGGTGATTAACGACCCTTCGATTGTCAACCGTGACCCATACGGACAGGGTTGGATTGTCAGGATCACGGCTGACGATCCTTCGCAGATTGAATCGCTCAAGACAGCAGGGGATTACGATCAGTCCACGCGTTAAGTCACCGATCAGGTTTTTTGGCCGAAAACTTTGCCGTTATGCTACGGTCCATTAACATGAGCGTCCGATGATCGTTGATACCAATACCCACATTTGGTCTGCACCTCATCAGATGGTATCGACGGCGGTATCACGGCTGCGTGGCGACAGGGAACCCTGGCAACATCTGGACAGCGGCGACAGCACACACGCACGGGCAGCCGAAACCGTACAGGTCTCGATCATACACGGCTTGGAAAGTCGCCATGCGAAAGTATCGGTGCCTTGCAAACAGGTGGCCGAGGCTGTTGAGCAGAACCCGCAGAAGCGCCTGGGTTTTGCCGGCCTTGATCCACTGGCGCCAAGCATGGCCGACAACCTGGATCACGCGGTGCAACTGGGACTGGTCGGGGTGAGCATCAGCCCTGCGGGCCAGGCCATGCACCCCTGCCATTCACGGGCCATGCAACTTTACGATCAATGCCAACACCGTAAGTTGCCTGTCTACGTGCACGGCGTAACACTGTTCGGGGATCGGGCACAACTGGCCTACGCCAAACCGGAATCGTTCGATGAGATAGCAAGCAACTTTGGCCAATTGCGACTGGTCATCGCGGAAATGGGTAGGCCTTGGGTAGAACCGACGATGTGGCTGATCAGCCAACACCAACACGTGTATGCCGATGTGTCTGGCCTGGTCGGTGAACCATGGCAACTGTACCACGCCCTGCTCCTGGCACATCAATATGGTGCGGCCGACAAACTCCTGTTCGCCAGCGGGTTTCCTTTCTGCTCGCCGCGACAGGCGATTCTCAATCTGTACTCGATCAATCTTCTGGCTCAGGGCACAAACCTGCCAACCGTCCCGCGTCAATTACTGAACGGTATTATCAATCGCGACACATTGGAATGTCTGGGCATTGACGCGCCCACCGTCTCCACAGAACCGGCGGCAGATCAAGATCCACAGTTGATCAAGGAAATGGCAACGTGAAACGGCATTTGCTTTTGGTCGTGTTTTTTGCGTGGGCCGTGGCTGGCAGTTCTGGATGCAGCATGGGGGGAAAGTTGTCGTTGTACCGCGATACGGAACCACAGACAGTGGTCGAAGGTGATTTTGATTCAGGCATCTATAGTTTTGACGACACAGGCAACATCACGGTGCTGCTGTTCGACGGCCCTGTGGATCGGCCGACACGGGCGATGACCATGCGCATGATGTGGGAGCCGCGCGCGGCTCGGACGCCCCTGGCCCCGGGCGCCACCAACGCGACGATCCGCTATGTCATATTCCGCGGTGATCAAAAGCCCATGGTGGGTCTCTACAGCGGGGCTGGCTTCTTGTACCCCAAGGGTCGACTGGGTAGCGGGAACCTGACCTTGAGCCTGTGGCAGGGCAACCTACGCTGGTCCGAGGCCAGCGACGGTTTCGAAGACCAACTGGGTCAGGTTCAGATACGCGGAGTTTTTTCCGCCCACCGAGACGATAAGGCCATGCACCAGGCCCTAAGACGCATCAGCGTAAGGCTAAGCCATAGCCTAGGTTACCCCCAGTACGTGCGAGCCGATCCAGCTGGATTCCGATAA
>CAUZAW010000117.1:0-8665 GCA_963577735.1 Phycisphaerae bacterium
AAAGCATTGGATCTTGGCTTGGAGATTGTCGCCGTTTCCGACCACAATGCGCAAACAGTCCAACAATGCGCCAATCAACTCGGCTGCCGAGCCTACACCGACTACCAGCATTTGCTTGACGAGGAGGCGCCCGATTTTGTGTTCGCGCACGGAATTCACCGTGAGATGACCAAGATCGCAGACGCGTTGGTCGAACACGGCACGCCCTTCGTCATGGAAAAACCCATGGGAGTTGACTGGCGCCAATTGGCGGCCGTTGCCGACAAAGCTGAACGTAGAGGTCTGTTCGCCGGCGTGGTTCTGCCGAGGCGTTGCCTGAAACTGGCCCGCGAACTGCTGCGTCTCAAAGAGGCAGACGAACTCGGACGTGTGACCGCTTGCTGCCAGCGGCTGCTTGCGGGCGAACCACATCGCTATCACGACTGGAATGTTTCCTGGGTTCTGGATCCTGCTCAGGCTGGCGGGGGGCCGATTTTCAACCTTGCGCCCCATGTGATAGACCTTTTACTGCTGCTGTCAGGACAGGAAGTCCAAAGCGTGTTCTGCCAGTCCAGCCGCGCCTTGCACGGGCTGGACGTCGAGGACTATTCAACCATGCTTTTGTCCACGACGGAGGGTGCGGTCGCTTCCCTGGACGTTGGTTATGTGTGTCCAGAATCAAGATATGACGAGTACCTGAGCCTGTGTACAGACCGGTTGCTTGTATCAACAAAGGTCTTTGACGAAGGGACAACATCGAGCGCACAGGCAACAATATTCTTCCGCGATGGCCGAACACTTGAGGTATCCGAAGGCCCAGACCCCGAAGACGTCTGCTTTGCTGAGACGATTCGTCGTCTCCAGGCAGGCGAACCGCCGATTGCTTCCATACGCGACATGTGCCGAGTGCTGCGAGTCATCAATGCGGCAGTTGAATCGGCCGCAACGCACGCACCGGTGGTCCTCAGCTGAGGCATGCGTTGATCTTTTCAAATCAATACCGACTTTTTGGTCACTGGTTTTGCCCACTGGCCTGTGAGCGGTGAAGGGGAGCGTGGTGGAGGTCTGCCCGATCCTCTATCGTTCAACCTCGGCGGCAACACCGGCTTGATCTAGAGCCACGCGGATCCTCTCCCGCTCAGCGTCCCCGATAGGCTGTAGTGGGGGTCGGACCACCGCTTGACTGATCCGCCCGAGTATCGCCAGTGCTTCTTTCATTCGGTTGTGCATATCTAATAACGGTGGGGCATAAAAGACTCGGAGCAACGGATCGAGACGATCATTCACCTTCCTTGCGGCTTCGAGGTCAAATCTCTGCACACAGGCGAAAAGTTCAACCTGCAGGTCGGCGACCACACTTCCCATTCCTGAGATGGCGCCGTCAGCCCCCGTAACAAAACTGGCTAAGAGCGACATGGTATATGACGAAAGTACCGCTATAGGTCTGCCCGTAGACCTGATCGCCCGAAAATTTCGTTCGTAGACAACCATGTCGTTGCTCCAATCCTTATATGCCACAACCTGGGGAATCTCGGCCAACTTGATAAGGGTTTGAGTGTCATACCCGGTCCCAGACGCGGGCGGATATTGGAAGACGACAATTGGAAGGTCAACTGCCTCGGCGATCATGCCGAAATGGCGACAAACCATCTCGGGACGGAGTTGGGCACCCCACATGAAGAATGAAGGGGGAAAGACAAGGATGCCGCTGGCCCCTTCCTCTTTTGCATCTTTTGCCAGGGCAATGGCCTCAAGGGTACTGTCCGTGTAGATTCCCGCAATAAGGGGGAGGCAAGATCCCACTTCGTCCAGCGCGATGGCCAGTGTTCTTCTTCTTTCTTCTCTCGAAAGGGAAGAAACTTCTGCAGCATGTCCGTTACAGGCAATCCCAGTGACACCGGGGACAGCTGCTAACCAGGCGAGGTGGCGGCGATAGTCTGCCTCATGGATAGAATAATCCGGTTTGAATGGAAGAAGGTTCGCGGGCATGATTCCTGAAAACTTCAATTCATTTCCCATTTACTGTCCTTCCATTGTGATCACTTCCACGCCACAATGGGCTGTGGCCGAGGAACTGATCCCATCCCTTTACACCTTGCTGGAGATCCAATTTACCTCGCAGAAAACCAGCGCAAGAGATCTCTCGCTACAAGTTCGTGACCCGCGCGGGTCGGATGGTCGCTCGGAGACAGGAGATCCGAAAGATCATTTTGTGCCACGTGTTCCTTGCCCATCGCAAAACTGTCTACGAGACCAACTCCATATTGATCTGCTAGCAGTCGGATCTGATTCGCGTGATCCCCAAGAGCGGATTTGTCATCCCCCGTGTATGTTGGCGCCTGTGTTCTGTCTACTGTCGGGGTAAGAAGGATAATTTTTGCGCCTGACTTAAGCCCCGCCTTGATCATCCTGGACCATCCCGCATGGGCCTGCTCAAGACCAATACCACGGTCATTAAGCCCATAGTCGATTGTAATCACATCCGGCCGATGGCAAAGAACCTCATCAAGGAATCGGGCGGCGCCGGACTGTGAATTATCGCCTCCAATTGCGGTCACGATTATGTTGATGACCGCAAAAGGAAAGTGTTCCCTTAGCCCAACATGGAGAAGATGCGGATACGCATTAAACGTATCCACCATAGGTGTTGCAAAATACCCGGCAGGCACGCTGTGCCCGTGACAGACGATGTTCACCGTGCGATTATCAGGATAATGCCTCCCGAGTATGTCCGTCATCTCATTCAAATACGAATGTTTGTTTGCGATACTCAAATCCTTGCCCTCTTGCTTGGCCGGCGATTGATTCAACGGCTCTTACCAGTCAGTTAGGACTACTTTGCCAAGCGAGACCCACATGCCAGACGAGCGAGTAAATGGAGAGGCATATCTTACATAAATTGGCAATGTGGCAGCCAACTGGCCGACGAGGGCATCGCCCTGTCCATTGACGATCAGGATGGTTCCCTGGTGCCTGTCTATTGCGTCGACCAGTAGAAGTTCAGTTAAGGTATTTACCTTGGGCCATACGGTACATGCGGCATTGGCTTATCTGATAATTTTAGACTAAAAATTCAAAATGGCATCATTACCGCTCGAGTTTGACTGGGCTGAAAAACACTGGCAAGACCCGCTAACGGGCACTGACGTTGTCTGCCTCTCGCCGCCTCGTAAGATGCATTTCCGCAATATCTACTTCAGTTCGAATATGTTCACTGCCGATGGCCAATACGCGGTCTTCTACGGCTACGACGAAACCCGCAACGGAGTAGGCTGTGGCCACCGCAGCATGTGGGCCCGTAACCTGACCAACGGCGATGTTCATGAACTGGGTCCCCTACCGGAAACGCCAGAATCGCTGGTTCCACTGATCCGCGCTTGTGCGGATGCCGGATATTGGGCTGCGGCGTACCACTCGCACCGCGTCAATGCCTGGGATATGTCTGACCCCGATGCCTGGGCCATCATTCAGTTCGACATCAAGGCCGGAACACAACGGCGCATTGAGCCGTCCAAGCCAATTAGTCACGTGTATTTTGCCAGCTTCTCGGCGGACGAGCGTTATCTGTACAGTCCTCGCAAAGAAAAAATGCATCTGCAAAAGACATTGGGCCCGGAACCGTTCCGCGAGATGATCGCACAGGATCCGGGCCAACAGGAGATGGTACGCATCGATCTCGAGACCGGCCAAATTGAAACCGCGCACGAGAATATCTGGCACAACGGCGAGCGTTTCAATCTCGAACATCCCGCGCCGCACCCCTCCTTTGCAAATTTGTTTCTGTCCGGGGCACGCATCCTTGACTTCGACACCGGCCAATGGCTCGATCACATCGACGATCCCGCTTACCCGCGATGGCGAGGCCAAGGCCATTACAACTGGGCGCCGCACAGCAAGCGCATCTACACGCACCAGTGGCCGTCACCGAATGTACACTGTATCAGTCGCATCGACGTGGACACGGGAGAGAACCGCTGGTTCGCCTCCCTGCCACACGTCGGCTTCAGCCAACACTGCCGCGTGGCACCGGACGAAACATTCTTGGTCGGTGACGGCTACGAGTTTGACCGCAACACACTACCCCCAGAAATTCGCAAGGAAATTCAGCAACGCCTTGCCGACGGCCGGGCTGATCCTGTCTGGTGTGAGTTTTACCTAACAGACAATCTGACCAATGGCGGCGAAGTGATCTGGAAATACGAACTTCCGACCGAAAGCGTTCTGGACGATCCCAAGTACTGGCAAGACTACGACCACATGTACACGGCTTACCGCCACGAAGGGCTGGATGGCGCCCGACTGCTGGACGCTGACGTGCTGCAGAATCTGGACAAAGTTGTCAAAACGACGCCCGTCTGCCAGTTCCGTACGATGCTGCGCAACCCGAGCATGCTGGGGTACCGATTAGAATCCAACGCACACGTGACGCCCGACAGTCGGTGGGCTGTGTTCCAGTCATCCAGCGAAGACAACTGCTTTGAGGTCTGGGCCGCGAGGGTGCCGTGACCTGTGAGCAGTTTGCCTTAAACATATTATTTCTCAACGATGCCAGCAAGACACGCGACCATAAACATATTGTCTCAACTATCTGGCTGTGCAATGTCAGTTCTATACTACGAGTGAATTGGGTGCGTCCCCGCCGACTCGACGCGGTTCAATGGACAAATCTTGTCGCATCAGATGCGTAAGAATCGTGTCAACCGGGATCATCTAGCCTCTAACCATTGCTGGCGCTGTTCGCGGGTACGTCCGAACAACTCTTGGCGCAACTCGAGGTCGCACGCACGTACCATGTCCAATGCAGACAGCTCAGGGTGTCGGCTTTCGAACAGAATCGTGCCGTCCATGTAATGGTCGTCCCACCCGACCTTGTCCCCGTACTTGCTCTTGACGCTTGACCATTTATCGCGATTGATGTCACTAAACAGCACCGCGTAGTCGAGGTTGATTTTAACGATCATGGTCGGGTGGTGGTTCCATGGCTCGATGACGATCTTGCCGCGAGGGTCGACGAGCATGCCGTACCGCACGCACGCAACGGACAGGTAATACATCTGGTTCTGCAAGGCCCATGTTTGCAGCAACGTCGTGCCCTGGAACATCGTGGGAAAGAACGTCAGACGCGGCCGCTGCTCGCCCAAGCGGTGCTGCAACTCAGGGAAGTTCAGGTCAAAACAGATGCAACACCCGATCGGGCCGAATTCGGTCTGAAAGACGTCGAAGTCTAGCTGGCCGGGGTGGAAGCCGCCGTCCATCTCGTAATAGGTGACGAAGACTTTACGGTATCTGCCAAGCACCTGCCCGTTGCGGTCGAACCAGACCTGGGTATTGTAGACGTGGCCATCGTCCGCCTGCTCGACCAGAGGGGCCAGCAGGTGAACCTTGTGCCGGGCGGCCGCTTGGCTCATGGCCGTGGCGAATGGACCGTCAATCGGCTCGGCGACCTTGGCCTTGTCCGATGTTTCGAGCTCCATCCACGCGAACAGTTCTGGTAGACAGATGATGTCCAGCGGTTGACCACATGCCTCGTCGATCAAGCCCAAGACGCGACGGCATGAGACATCGACTCCTCCCGTACCGTCACATGAGATTCCCGCGATGCGGACTTCGTTCATCAGACTGACTCCAACATTTCGACAATGCGATCTGCGGATAATACCAGATACCCCAAGAAGCCAGTGATGTTCAATCGTGACACTCATACCTGCATTCCCCTGCTCCCCTTGCGGCACCAGCAGGAATCAGACCCGATTTCTTTCACTGGCACGGGATCCGGTTTGGAGTTGCAGGTCACTGGAAGACCAATGTCAGACTGCGACCAAGCTGGCGACGTCGCAGGATCGAGCCCTGCAGGTTTTAACTCTTGGCAGGCGTTACACTGATGGCATGGAGGCTCGGCGGCGGAGCCGTGCAAGATATATCATCAGCAAATCCTAAATGCCAACTGCGGATTGGTCATGGATTAGAAGAAGCCACGCAAAACAAGGAAAGTACAGGGATGAGTATTGATATTCCAATCATAGACACGCACGTGCATATTTGGGATCCGGGCAGTATTTCGTATCCGTGGCTAGCGGATGTGCCCAAGATCAACAAGCCGCACCTGCCGGCGGACTATCGCCAAGCGACGGTAGAACTTGACATCGAAACACTCATCTTCCTTCAGTGCGAGGCGGACTTCCAGCAGTATCATCAGGAGGTGCAGTGGGTAACTGAGCAGATAGAGGATGAGCCTCGCTTCAAGGCCATGGTGCCTTGGGCGCCGCTGGAGAAAGGTGAGGATGCAGGCGAAGAACTGGCACAGTTAGCTCGCAATCCGCTGGTACGCGGAATCCGGAGGATCATACAGTTCGAGCCGGACGTTAAGTTTTGTCTGCAACCGCGGTTCGTGCGGGGCGTGCAGCTTTTGGCAGAATTTGACATGCATTTTGAAATCTGCATCAAGGGAGATGAGCAGTTTCTCAATACGCTGAAGCTTGTGGACCGATGCCCGGATGTACAGTTTATCCTTAACCACATAGGCAAGCCGTTCATCAAGGAAAAGATCGTCGAACCATGGGCGACATACATCAAGGAACTGGCAAGCATGCCTCACGCGTGGTGCAAGATGTCGGGGCTTATGAACGAAGCGGACGGGGAAACATGGACCCCGGATGATCTGAGGCCCTACATTGACCATGTGCTGGAGTCGTTTGGCTTGGGGCGGGTTATGTTCGGCGGTGACTGGCCCGTATGCACATTGGCAGGGACACACCGACGTTGGATTGATATGCTGTGGGATGCCGTTAACGATCGTTCAGCGGAGGATCGTAATCAGCTTTTCTACGCCAATGCAGCGAAGTTTTATCGTGTTTGAGTATGGAGGCATACCATGAAGGGACTAAAAAATAAGGCGGCTATCGTAACGGGCGGCTCGTCGGGTATCGGCCGAGCATGCGTGGAGCGTCTGTGCCAAGAGGGGTGCAAGGTAACTTTTTCCGGCATGAGCGATATCGGCCAGGCGACGGTGAAGCAGTTGAAGGACGCCGGCCACGAAGTGTCTTTCGTCCGCGGAGACATGGCCCAAGAAGCTTTCTGCAAAGAACTGGTCGAGGCCGCAGCCCAGCAATGGGGACCGCTGGACTACCTGGTCAACAACGCATTTTCGTTTACCGCCAAGGGGCTGGATGTGACGCGGGCCGACTGGGAGCGGGTGATGAATGTTGGTCCCGTGGCCTACGCGACGATGGGCCAACTCTGTTACGAGCACATGGAAAAGCAAGGAACCGGCGCCATTGTCAACATGTCGAGCATTTCCGCCCATATCGCACAGCCCGACCGGTGGACTTACAACGCAGCCAAGGGTGCGGTAACCCAGCTTACCCGCTGCATGGCGTTGGATATGTCGCCGGCCGTGCGGGTCAATACTGTCAGTCCGGGCTGGATCTGGACGCGTGAAGTGGACAAGGCTGCAGGCGGGGACCGCGAGAAATGGGGCCCGGTCTGGGGCAAGTTCCATATGCTCCGACGCTTGGGCACGGTTGAGGAATGTGCTTCCGCCACCGTATTCCTGCTCAGTGATGAGGCGAGCTTCATCACGGCGTCGGAGTTGATGGTGGACGGGGGATATCGCGGCATGGGCAGCGAAGGGCTGGGTGAGGCGTCCACATTTGCAGGCAGCGAGTAAGCACTTCCCAAAAGCACCCTACTAAGGCCATGCTACAACGATAACAAGAACTTTTTCGATCTGAGCTGTTGCCAGCGATCAGGACCACCTGATCGATTGCAAGTGATTTCAGAGACCAATTGTTTTATGGAATAGCAGGCGGTCGGTACTTCCGATCACCCATGGCCACAGAAATCGAGGGTAAGACATTGGTAACCGTGGCCAGAAAGTAATTTACTTTGCTCACTCCAAAAAGACTGATTACACATCCAACCGTTAAGCAATACGACACAGGTTCCCTGGCCGGAAAGAGTACCGGCTAATCTGACATTATTGGCCGAGAGGAAGCTGCTCATTAGGTCATTCTCAAGAGCAGTGGCTTATGGACATCAAAGCTCCCAGCGTCATTCGCCTCACGTGGCCATCATCTGCCGTAGCAGGCTGCTGGTTTTCACAAACTCGCCGATACCTTGACCCGCCATCGCCATCGGCACCGCCCAGATCGCCATGTTGGAGTAGTAGTCATCACCCCACACGGGTAGGCCGCTCCGCCCATGAATCAGGCATCTCTGGTTCCAGGGCGATGCGGACTTGATCGCGATGGCCTCGTACAACCGCCGTACTATCTCGATGCCCGTCTCCTTGCGTCCGTGGTACATGTATGTCATGGCTGCGCAAAGGCTCTCGCCGACAAATGTGTGTTGCTCATGGTCACTTCTCGGCGACAATGCGTCGTCATAGCGAGCGCCGTCCGGCGTGACGCCATTGATTAGCCCGTATGCCGTCGCGCCCATGTTGAACTGTTCTATGCTGTTCAGCGTCGTCTGCACCTGCTTCTTCGGTAAAACACCCGGCAACGCCACAACATGGACACACCATTCGGCCATGAGCTGATTTGCCAGCGACACATCAGCGCGACGATTGCTCGCCGTGTCAGTCCAGACGCGATAGTATTGCCCGGTCCAGAGTTTCTCCTGGTACGACTTACCGCCTCGTGCCAACCAGCCTTCAAGCTCGGCGGCAAATTCGTCGTCACCAGCA
>CAUZAW010000118.1:0-8661 GCA_963577735.1 Phycisphaerae bacterium
GCGGGTTCAAAAAAATGCTGGAAGTTCGACCGAATGATTGGCATACTCACAACACATTGGCCTTGTGGTATATACAGGCGGGTCGGATTGAAGAGGCCAAGCAGCACTTTCAGGCCTCGATTCGCCTTGCCGATGATTATGCGATCGGTCGATACAACCTCGGGAATATATTTCAACTGCAAAACCAGATGGATAAGGCGATCGACTTGTATGAGCAGGCCATAGCGATCGATCCCGGTTATGCAGAGGCGTACAACAACCTGGGCTTAGCCCTTCAAGCGCAGGGGAAACGAGCTGCTGCGACTGAACAGTTTTATGCGGCCCTTCGTGCACGGCCCGATTTCGTTGATGCTCACTGTAATTTAGGCAATGCGTTGACGACTGAAGGCCAATATGCAAAGGCGATCGATCATTTTGAACAAGCGATTAGAATCAAACCGAATTTTGCACTGGCCCACCAGCAATTGGGCGAAGTGTTATCGATAACCAGCCACCCACAGGCCGCTTTGGCGCGTTTTAACAAGGCTATGCAATTGCAGCCCGACTGGTGGGCGCCATATGAGGCCGCCGCGTGGTTATTGGCAACGTACCCGGAGCAGACAACTCACCGACCGCAGCAGGCGGTCAGGTTGGCGCAACACGCGTCGAAGTTGACTTCTCATCGTGATGCGGCGGTACAAGCCACGCTCGCCACGGCATACGCCATGGCAGGCAAGTATGACTTGGCCGCCCTGGCAGCGGATGAGGCCATTGCCCTTGCACGTACTTCCGGAAATAAATCATTGGAACAAAAGGTACAAGAGCGACTCAAAATATATCACCAGTACAATGCAGGTCGCCAGCCGGTACCTGAGGCAGCCCAACCTTAGCGGGGGTTTGCCGGAGGGCAGCACTATTTGTCGCCATGTGAGAGTTATGAAACCGCACCTCAGGGCGATGGGCATATGGATATTAGCCGCTGCGAGGCGGGCGTAACCGATACGGGGCAGACCGTCACATTCAGCAAGGATGTTGCTCCCATCGTGTTTGAGCATTGCGTGGCTTGTCACCGTCCGGATGAATTATCGCCTTTCAGCCTACTGACTTTTCGCGATGTTAAAAAACGTGCGGAACAGATAGCGCAAATTACAGCCAGTCGTTACATGCCGCCTTGGTTGCCTGAACCGGGATTTGGTCGGTTTGTCGGCAACGGCTGCCGAAAGGGCCGTCCAACTTGCCCGTGCCGCCGGTCAAGGCAGCTTTGCAGACCAGATTGGGCGCCGCCTCGCGCTCTACAGACGGCAACAGCCGTTTCGAAACCAACCCGTTGAATCAATCACGAAAGAGTAAGGGGTAACCATTCGGCTGTTCGATGGGGGGAAGGTTATGAACGCAGTTTGCCACGGCCTCATTGTGCCTTCGGCCCAGTGAACCGCTGGCGTGGATCTTGGCTACCGATCCGAAGGAAAACGTGCGCCACCTGGACGAGGCAATCCTCTTGGCTCAGCGTGCGGCGACGTCTACGAAACAGTAGAAGCGGCAACCGTACGACATGCTGTCAGCAGCCCGGGCCGCAGCGGGACAATTTGGCCGGACAGTGTCTGCCGCCAGCAAGGCCATTGAACCGGCGAAGTTATAGGCAGGCCATGATTATGCCGATCGGAATAGGAAACGGCTTATGCTGTACCAGCGGAAGCACCTTGTCGTGAACCTGTTGCAACACCTTGAAAACCACGATCACTGTGCCATGGTACCGTATGGTCATGTTGGGCGCTTGCGGTTACGCGTGCCGGAGACGGCGGCGGCCAAATTGCTTTTGAATGGATGAGCGATAAAAAGCAAATTGCAAATACGATGCATCTGTGCCCTGCTCGTCATGGCGGTGGTTGCGGTCTTTGCCCAAGTGCTTGCTTTCCCTTTTGTTCCGCTTGACGACCCGGTGTTGATTACTCAAAACCCGCATGTCCTAGCGGGAATCACGGCCGAAGGATTAGGCTGGGCATTTACGACCAGCAAGCATGGTCACCATCCGATGCCGTTGGCTTGGCTATCACTGATGCTTGACAGCCAGTTGTATGGCACGTGGGCCGGCGGATTTCACCTGACGAATTTACTCCTGCACGTTTGCAGCACACTCTTGTTGTTTGGGTTGATGCGTCGAATGACGGGCGCAACGTGGCGAAGCGCTCTTGTTGCGGGGTTGTTTGCGTTGCATCCCCTGGCAGTGGAACCGGTCGCGTGGGCCACGTGTCGTAACTATGTGCTGAGCACCTTAGGTATGTTTCTAATGCTGTGCTCATACGTGGGTTTTGCCAGAAGAGGGGGCGTCGGTCGATACCTGTTGACCGCGTTGTTCCTGGTGCTGGGCTTGATGGCAAAGCCCAGTTTGGTGACGCTGCCACTGGTGTTGCTGTTGTTGGACTATTGGCCGCTGGAACGGATCAGGTTCACCCGATTCGGCGATGATCAAGCAACCGTTGCCCGTCACAGGCGGTTCCCTGTTCGTTCCCTGGGTGCTGTCGTGATTGAAAAAATTCCACTGCTGGCGATATCAGCGGTTACCTGTGCGGTGACGTACATCATGTTTCGCAGCGGTGACTCAGGAAGTGGTCAGCACATCACGTTTCGCCTTCGCGCAGCAAATGCGGTCGTTTCTTACATCCGTTATATCGGGAAACTGTTTTGGCCCAGTGACCTTGCGCCCATCTATCAACACCCGAACTTGCATGGGGGAACGCCGTGGGAAACATGGCAAATAGCCGGTTCTGCGGTATTGCTGGTGGCCATTACCGTGCTGGTGGTTGGGTTGTTACGTCATCGTTACCTGATATTCGGCTGGCTCTGGTTTCTGGGTAGTCTTGTGCCTTACATCGGTATTGTTCAGACGGGTAACCAGGCGATGGCCGACAGGTATGCTTACGTGCCGTCCATTGGCCTGTTCATCGTCATCGTATGGGGCAGTACCGCCTTCGCTCAATTGCTGCGCCCGGCAAGCCTGCTGGCACTGCGGGTTGCAGGCCTTACCGTTGCAGTAGCGGTCGTTGCATGCGGTGTCGTTTCATTGCGGCAGGCGCAACTTTGGGGTAATTCTCAAGCACTTATTGAGCACACTCTTAACATCAGCCCCAATTACCCCTTCCTCTACAACAACTTGGGTGTGTTCTTTCAACGTCGAGGACGTTCCGGCGATCTGGATCGGGCAATTGTAAATTTCCGTAAAACCCTGGAAGTCAGGTCGGATTTTGTGCCGGCCCACTTCAATCTCGGCAGGGCGTTGCTTATCAAGCAGCAGCGCAAAGAAGGGCTTAAGCACGTACAACTGGCGCTGCAGTACGATCCGAAACATGCGTCGGCATATGCCTTTCTCGGCTCCGTGTATCTGTTGTCGAGCCAGCTGGACAAGGCTGAAATTGTATTGCGCAAGGCTTTGGAACTTGAACCGAATCACATCGAAGCACTCGTCGATCTTGGCCACGTGATGGGAATTACGGACCGAATGGACGATGCGGTTTCACATTTTCACCAGGCACTGGCATTGTCGCCCCAAAACAGCGGAGCCCATTTTAAACTGGGCGTGGCGTTGCAGATGCAAGGTCGCAATCGTGAAGCGATCGATCACTATCGCCAGGCGTTGGCGTCGGGCCCCAGCCGGGCCGAAGCGCACAGCAACCTGGGAATGCTGCTTGGCGGCGAGGCGGCAAATGAGCATTACCTGAAGGCGATTTCGATCAATCCCAAGTATTTCGAAGCCCGTCTTAACTTGGCCAATGCGCTAGCGGCACAGGGCAAACTCGAAGAAGCGGTCGGCCGCTATGAGCAGGTGCTCAGACTAGCGCCCCAATCTGCCCAGGCGCACTATGGGCTGGGCACGACGCTGGTGGCCCAGGGCCAGGTGGGCCGTGGGGTGGGGCATTTGCGTAAGACGCTGGGGTGGGATCGCAATTGGCACCAGCCGTATGCGACGTTGGCGCGGATTTTGGCGACGTCACGGGACGCCTCGCTGCGCGATCCTGATGAGGCGATCCGCTTGGGGCGCAAAGCTGTACATTTGACAGAGGAACGCGATCCGCAGGCCCTGGAGATACTGGCCGCAGCGTACGCATCAGCCGGCCAATTTGAAGGCGCTGTGACCACCGCGCGGCAGGGTCTGGAGTTGGCCCGCCACCACAAGAACGCCGATCTGGAAAAGCGGATAGCCGAGCAATTGGCTGGATACATGCAGGCCAGGCCATACGTGGATGTGTCCGGCGTGACCGGCAAGCAGCATGGAAATGTGGTTGACTGATTTGAAGATGTTAAGTTGTCGGTATTTGCTGCCCACATGAAATCAAGCACGAAATATTCCGCGTTTACCCGAATGTCGTTCGTAATCGTATTGATTTTGATTATTACGACGATCGCTATCTGTGGATATTTTTGGCGTAAAGACTGGTTCGGTGGCCATAACCCCGTTTGGCCCCACGGAGTGCGGGCAGACGCTTCGCCTCCATTTAATGTTCGCAATGTCTTGTTGATTAGTATTGATACCTGCCGGGCTGACTACCTGAGTTGTTACGGCTATTCTCGAGAGACCACACCCAATATCGATGCTCTTGCAGACGAAGCGTTTCAATTTAACAATGCATTTTCACCTGTTCCGTTAACATTGCCCGCTCACTGCTCGATGATGACCGGAACGGATCCCTTGTACCACGGTGTACATGACAACAATAACTACCAACTCGACCCAAGCAGTATTACATTGGCGGAAGTAGTCAAGCAGCAAGGATTCGCCACCGGTGCCATCATTGCGGCTGTTCCGTTGGATGGTCAATATGGATTGAATCAAGGCTTTGATTCATATGACGACAGGCTCGAAATTGGGCTTGATTCACGTCAAGCCATAGAGCGGAGAGCCGAGCAAGTCAGCCGAAATGCGATCAATTGGATTGAGCAGCATCATCGTGATCGGTTCTTTTTGTTTGTCCATTACTTCGATCCGCACGAAACGTACGATCCACCGCATCCATTTCGATCTGACTCGAATGATCGTAAATCTCTGTACGCCGATGAAATCTCGTACACCGATCATTGGATCGGACAACTCATCGACAAATTAAAAGCGTTGTCGTTGTACGAATCGACCCTGATCATCATCACGAGCGATCACGGTGAAATGCTCGGTGAACATGGGGAACTTACACATAGCTTTTTCATATATAGAAATGCACTAAGGGTCCCTCTGCTGATCAGATTTCCCGAACAACGCCGCACGAAACGGATCAAGCATAATGTCGGACTGATTGACATCCTGCCCACGGTCTGTGGCGCGCTTGGTTTTGAGATGCCACCGGATGTCCAAGGTATCGACTTGTCGGCGTATTTCACAAGTCGGGTACCGCAGGGCGAGAGATATTTGTATTGCGAAAGCCTTACGCCTACCAAGTACGCCGCTAGTGCGCTTTTGGGTATCGTGGCAGAGGGCTGGCAATATATCCACACTACACGCCCCGAACTGTACGATCTTTCGCAAGACCCGCAACAACTGACCAACGTGGTGGAAAGCGAACCGGAAACTGCGCGACGTTTGCGCCAGTTGCTGCAGCAAACGGTGACGCAGCAGCACCGAAAGGGCGCCGCCGCAAAGTTATCTTTGGACGAAGAATCGCTCAAGAAACTCGAAGGGATCGGATATGTTGGGCGAAGTTCTGCCAGCGAAGAATTTAATTTTGAGCAAACACAGGAAAAAGATGACCCGAAGCAGTTGATTGATTTTCACGATCAACATATACGCGTGACATCACTGATTCAGGTTAAAAAATATGACGAAGCGGCAAGCCTGTGCACCCAAATGTTAAGACGTCGACCCAGTTTTATCGATGGCTATCTCTACTTGGCAAAAATAGCCATGGACCGGCGGCAATTTGATCAGGCCGCGGAATATCTGGATTCCGCGCTACAAATTAATCCCAAGGATATCTATGCCAATTTGAACATGGGGCGAAGTCTCACGAATCAAGGCAGATACGATGATGCTGTCAGCTATTTTCGGCGCGCACTCGAGGTGCGCCCCGATTTTATTGATGCGCACTTTGCACTCGGCCTTGCCCTCCAATCACAGCAGAAATTCGACGAGGCGATTGAGCACTTTAAGTTTTTAACGCGTCACAAGCCGGGGCATTTCATGGCTTTCGTCGGCCTCGGCTCCGCGTATCTGGCGTCGAGCCAACTGGACAAGGCTGAAACTGTATTGCGCAAGGCTTTGGAGCTTGAACCGAAATACGCCGAAGCGCATGTCAGGCTTGGCCAGGTGATTGGTCGTATGGGCCATATAGATGATGCGATATCGCATTTTCGCCAGGCTTTGGCATTGTCGCCCCAGCACGACGAAGCCCACTACAGTCTGGGCGTGGCGTTGCAAATGCAAGGCCACAGTCGTGAAGCGATCGATCACTATCTCCAGGTGTTGGCGTCGGACCCCAACCGGGCCGAAGCGCATAATAACCTTGGGATTCTGCTCGGCAGCGAAGCGGCGATTGAGCATTACCAGAAGGCGGTTTCAATTGCACCCGATTATTTTGAAGCCCGCCTTAACTTGGCCAATGCATTAGCGGAACAGGGCGAACTTGATGAGGCGATCAATCATTATGAGCAGGTGCTCGTGCAGAGGCCGAGGTCCGCACAGGCGCACCATGGGTTAGGCGCTGCACTGGTGGCCCGGGGCCATGTAGTCCGCGGGATGGAGTATTTGCGCAAGGCGATGGGATGGGATCGCAATTGGCACCAACCGTACATGGCCTTGTCACGGATCTTGGCAACGTCACAGGATGCAACGCTGCGTGATCCTGATGAGGCGATCCGCCTGGGGCGCAAAGCGGTACATTTGACAGAGGAACGCGATCCGCAGGCCCTGGAGGCACTGGCGTCGGCATACGCGTCAGCCGGTCAATTTGAAGGTGCAGTGACCACCGCTCGTCAGGGCCTGGAACTGGCTCGTTACCACAAGAACGCCGGCCTGGAAAAGCGGATAGCCGAGCAACTGGCCCGGTACATGCAGGCCAAGCCGTACATGGATGTGTCAGGTGAGGTCGAACCTAGGCCATGACACACGAGCCAATCAACTTGCAAGGGGTCAAGAGCCGGCCCAGAGAGATTTCAAGATAATCAGGATCGGTTGCCACGCCGCGAACGGTAAGACATCAGCATTGCGCTACCCAAGATCAGCATAGCACCGGTCGCCGGTTCTGGAATTTCGGAATTCTGGAGGATAATTGCCAAGGCAAGGACAGGGTGGCTCAATACAATGCCCCCTCCAGGGGTTCCAGTTGCCGGTCCAAGGCCACCACTACCCTGTCGTAGCATCATTTGGCCGTGTGTGCCCGCATCAAGACCAATCGCGATGTCATCATCACTCTGAATCGCGAGGCTAACAACGGGAAAGCCGAACAGGGTTCCGCCACCGGGTGTTCCAGCCACAGGCCCCAGATTGCCGGAGCCCTCTCGCAGCATCAGGCTGTCCTGTGTGCCGACTGCGATGTCATCATCACTTTGAATGGCTAAGGAATAAATGACGCCGAGCGTGGTACCGCCACCTGGCGTACCAGATACCGGACCCAAGGAACCATCTCCGTCACGCAACAATAAGGCTCCAGTACCATTTAAATTATCTACTCCGACAGCGATTTGATCGAGGCTATTGACGCCCACAGCTTTAACAGGGGACAACGCAATCCCTCCCCCAGGTGTACCATCTGCGGGTGCTAGCGTAATGGGATCACGCACCAATACTGCCCCGGTACTGCCGTGGTCCACGCCCACGACGATATTGTCGTTACTTTGCACCGCAACATCTGTGACGGGGCCCAGAGTGACCCCACTTGTGGGCGTGCCCGCGGCTGGGGCCAACGTGACTGGGTCAAGCACGAATACTTCACCTTGGCCTGGATGTATATTGCTTTTTACACCCACGACTATGTTGTTATTACTCAAGGATGCCAGCGAGGAGATGGTACCAAAGGAAGCTCCGTTCGTTGGCGAACCCGATACTGGAAGGAAAGTTCTCGCATCGACGACATACAACAGGCCACCAGCGCCTTCGTTGACTCCAACGGCAATCGTGTTGTTGCCCAGATAGGTTAGGGCGGTGATGCTTTCAAAGGTTCCCCCACTATCAAGAAGCGGGTCCAAATCTCCAAAGCCTGCACGGGCTAGAAGTTGGCCATAGGTATCCTCAGTTGTCGAACTGGTTCCACCATCACCGATGCCGACAATGATGTCGTCAACCGCCCACCCTTGGGCTGTTTCTGTTGTGGCCAGCACTAAGACAGTACAGCCCACCAGAAGCCATAGACAGCTTCGCTTTACCTGATGTAGCACGTAGCTTCCGCTCCCTACTCCACAGGCGGGTGCAATGCACAAAATACCACCTAAGCCGCCTGCCTCTTCTCGATAATATTGTTACAGACGCAAGGGTCGATTACAAGCGGCCAGGGCCTTTTTTTTGTGAAAAAAAGTTGTTTTGTAGTGCAGCAATAATAAGGGGTTGTAATTCCATTTACTGGAAAGACGTTCTTTAGGGTGATCAGGGCATTGGTGGCCGTGATCAGGCCGTTTTGAGGGGAGTGCTTATGCTCCAGTTCAGGACGGCAAGGATTTTCTAATCATTCGCCTACAGCATTAAATGTTGTATATATTTGTTTTTAA
>CAUZAW010000119.1:0-8606 GCA_963577735.1 Phycisphaerae bacterium
TCCAGCGGAGTAACTCCAACTGGGCATATCATTAAGTGTTACCGCACCGCCTGTACCTGTACCTGTACCCGACACCCACGCCGGCTCGTCAAGCCAAGGTGTCGTAATCTGTCCCGTGCTGTCGTAGGCAGTTAGCGTGAAAATCTCAGCCGTTCCCGATCCCTGGTCCAGATCGCCGAACCTGAAGTAAGTACCAACGGGTAATTCACCGTTGGCCATCAACGTAAAGTCATACTCTGAAGTTCCCGTGTTGTTACCCGTACCCGCCGGCTGTGGGCCGCCCACGTCGTAAGAACCGATCCAACCGGGCAAGGCCGGCGACGCCCATGAGCCCTGCCAGGGGCCACTGACAGCATTACCCGTTACCGCTGTAGGCAGGGCGCTGGGCAAACCTATGGAAGGAACGGACAGGTGCGGACCGGAACCCGTAAGCAGCGCAGCACTTGCAACTGAGCTTGTCAAGACCACTGCAAAGAAACTCGAAGTTAAAATTTGATTGAAGCGTGTCATATCATTCTCCTTTTTGGTTAAAACACAAAACTAAATCGTCCAAGGCACAATGCTCTACGCAAGCATCGCGCTGCAGACGGTATGCCTACCTTGTGTTGGCCTATTGCCTGGCTTTTAAACCCCTGTCTACATCTACAGGGATAAGAACAAGCAACTGCCGTACCGCAGTTGCCTGCAAACAAGCAAAAAAAAACTTCCCCTTCACGTTAAAAGAGTTATAACGATTTAACTTGAAAATCTGTTTTTGATGCCAAGGTCACTGGGAACATTGACCCAACATGGGGCATGGCCTTATGGGTCAAATAACCCGCCGCGAGGCTGTGGCACTGTCCCTATTCATCCTGCCACAGATTTATTTTCACAAGCTACCATATCTCTGTTACCATTTTCACAATGTAGTCAGCATTACCAATCCACTGGACTATCATCATGCAGTTGAAACAACAGATTGAAAACTGGCGGGAAAAACTCCGAACTGGCACGCTCAACGATGCCGACCTGGTCCAGGGCCTCGACCAACTCGACAAATCAGATAGTCCAACGCAACGAATCCTCTATCTCCAGTGCCGCTCCTCGGCCATCGATGGCTCGGTCATTGGCATGGCAGAGGTGGTAAACGGCGAAATCCTAGACCCGCCTGACAATCCAGAGGACTGGCCCTACCCCACCATCAGCGACGCCATTCGTGACGGATGGAGGATCATCAAGTTCCCTGAAATGGCACTGTTACTGGCAGAAGATAAAACCTACGGCTTGGGCTGCGAGTTCATCCTCGAAAAATAAGCGAAACACACAACCATGGCTGGTGAACTTTACAACTGCAATCCCACACTGACCGATCAACAGGTCCTTGATTTCTGCTACCAGGGCTTCTTGAAACTGGAAGCCGTCGTGCCCGACGAGGTCAATCGCAGAACCGTTGAGTTCTGCAACCAGAGCACCCTCTCAGAGCCCAATCTAATCCTTGACGAAGATTGGTTCGACCAACATGTGATCAAGAACGAGCTGGCTGCCGGGGCCGTCCGTTGCCTATTGGGGAAAAACTTTCAGCTCCCGTTCATCATGGCCAACCACCGCAACCGTGGCCCTTCACCCGTACAGATATGGCATCGTGACGGTGGGTCCATCTATACCCGGAAACTCGACTACCTGCAGGTTTTCTACTACCCGGAAAACACCACCAAGGAAATGGGTCCGACCGAGGTCGTGCCTGGCTCCCACTTCGCCCAGCACAAAGCCACCTACATGCAACACATGCGAGGCATCTCCACGGCCGTCTCCACTGCCGCGCCGGCGGGAACTATTTTTATCACCGCCTACCCCATATGGCACCGTAGAGGCAAGTCAACCGCCGCCGGTATCCGCAACCTGCTCAAGTACAATTACTGGCGAACCGCTGATCCCTGCCGCGACTGGATCATCGATCCCGACTTTTCGTTCTCCTGGCCTAAGCACGACCCCAATCCACTGTTTGAGCAGTTCAAGCGAGGCATTGCAGCCGTGGAAATGTTTAGCTGGCTTAGCGGCGAAGAGTTTGAATATACCGGTGGCCAATGCTGGCCAGCGGAATGCGGAACGCCGCCCATGTCTGACCAGGCGGGCCTGCCCGCTAGTTTCCGTAAATACCCCGCACCTACACCAAGCAAGCAGTAACAGCTTCCCCGTAAAAACTGTATCGCCCCCCCATTGCTGTGGGGCTACGTCTTTTTCAGACTCTACAAGCCTTGTAAAATAGTTACAGCCACGGCTTGAACTGTTGCTCCACGGCATCAACCTCGTCGGGAGCCTTGCCCCCAGACACGCATCGTGTCCAGAACCGCCCCAACGCCGGAGCCAACAGCGTCACCCACATCGTGATGAAATGAATATTGGGCGGACGTGTATCAGCGTGCTGACACAATTCCCCCCCAGGCGTTCGGCCCAGCAACACCTGCCACATCGCATCCACACCAAGCTGGTCCCGGTGACGATCTATCACCTGCGCCGTGGCCGCCATCCGCTTTTCATGATAGGTAAATAACGGGCTATCCTGATCGCACAAACGCCGCAGTTTAGGCGACCTGCACCCACCATAAGTGTCGTAGGCGATACCGTCATCGGGCCGCCACACGTCCACATCGTCCAGAGACCTTTCTTGCATCATTGTTTCGCCGGTCCGCAAATCAATGTATCCACCATGTCCCGGAGAAGACAGAAAATGGGCGTACTTCTTGGAATACCGCTCAATCGCATCAAGACCGGCGTCCTTGTCAAGCCCAGGACGCACACAAATCTCCTCGGATTCCAGTTCATACTCATACACACCCCCACCAACACCCTCTGCGTAAATCATGTTGTCCGGACACTGCAACGACGGAGATTTATTCGAGGGAGATTTATTCGAGGATTCCCAGACTTGCCGCCATTCCACCGCATCGTCCATACACTTGCCAATTAGCGGTCCATCTCGTGTCTGCGGAAATATCACGTATGTGCACATCGTTAGTTACCAGGATCTCATCGGACCATTGCTGCGACGAAGTTCCTTCCAGCTATGGCCCACCAAATGTTCGGGTCGGAAATTGTACACAAATTTTTTTACGTCGGCACGGCGCATACGCAGACATACCTCCCCGCGGCTCAGCCCTTCGGTCGACATTGTCTCCGTAACCCGCGCATCAATCTCTTTTCCCATAGCCTGAACCTCCGGAGGCTGGTCCGGATTCAAATTCGCCCCAACAATCTCATCATGAACCTGCTCAGCCAAACCCAATACCTGCCGCTGTGACCAAGAGCAAACATTGCCAAGGTAAGGTTCGGGCACACCGTCCTTCTTGGCCCATTGCTTCCATGCATCAACCTCGAGCAAGCGATCCATTTGATCGTTATATGAATGTTGGAAATCCTGAATGTCCTTGGTTTTGTCAGTCATGAGTCTGCCTGCTTTCCTAGTGGCCAATTCAGCTTGGCTCAACTGCCACAATACGCAGCTTACCATTTACCGCAACGGCCCGGACTCCATTCTGTCCTTCCGGCATCTGGCTGAAATGCTGCATCCGCTCGATCCAGAGCTTACGCAGTGGATGGCGATCAAGATCTTCTTCCCAACAACTCCGCAGTAATGCAGGGTTCCATGGATCGGCTAACCGTTTTTTTTCGCTGGTCCAGCCCTTGGCCTGACTAATGGTCAATTCAATCTCCGCCGGCGTCTGTGGATACTTGAAATACATGAGCGAACACATGTGCCGATCCGTATTGCCACCGCAACTGGCATGAAAAGTACGCAGGTCGCAGGCGATAACATCTCCCGGCTCAGTCTCACAGACATAAGCTGGAATCTTGTCAATTGTGGCATTGGCCAACGCCTTCTCCTGCTCGGTCGCCGAGTGTCGGTACCATTTCGCGCCGATCGGTTCCATCTCGTCGAGTTGGTTGTGCCACGGTTGCAGGTGCGAACCGCCAAGCAAACGTAGGGCCCCGGTCTGAGCGGTCAACGGTTGGGGATAAAAGGCAAACCGCACGCCCGCCTCGTCATAACCACCTGCATCATGATGCCAGACGGTGTCGCCCATACGCCGATCGGCCGTCACTACGTCGCCGGTCACGTCACCGTAAAGCTTCTGGGCAATCTGCAAGAAGCGATCATCTTCCAGCAGTGAGGCAAAAAACGGAGTGTCATTGCCCATCATTACCATGTTGCACACTTTAGTGCCGTCGTAAGGCTCGTAACCGGACGCGATCTCGGCTCGATAATCAAATTCAGACCTGATCGTACGGACCTCGTCAGCCGAAAACAGATTTCTCAGGACAAGAAATCCAAATGCCTTGAAATACTCCACCTGTCTGTCGTCAATCATTTCGTTACCTCAACGCTGCTATTAAGAGTGGCATGTGCCCTGTTGTCACAATCGATTATTTTAATCCGAACAATTCTATGGCGTTGTTCCAGAACACGTCCTCGACCTGGCTGTCAGTTAGCTTCTGTGACCAACAGGCCCACTTGACCGAACGCAGGTGCTCGAGCCCGTGGAACACCGGTTGCGTGTTCGACAGGTCAAACTCGGCATCCCATATCGGCGTCTGTTCATTGATCCAGCGAAAACTGTCATCGACGGCAAACGATCGGCCCCGTAAATGGCTGATGGGTAAATCCGTACCGTACATCAGTTTCTCGTGGCCGAACAAGCGGATGATAACCTCATGGGCAAAGGACTCGCAATTACCACTGGTATCGAAGTAAAGATTATCCAGGTGCGTCAGTTGTGGCAGGCCCTCGAGATTGTGGTTGGGATTAAAGCCGCGTGCCGAGTGG
Organism: Phycisphaerae bacterium; assembly: GCA_963577735.1. Taxonomy (GTDB): domain Bacteria; phylum Planctomycetota; class Phycisphaerae; order Phycisphaerales; family Phycisphaeraceae; genus CAUZAW01. The sequence goes on from CAUZAW010000119.1 coordinate 4,802, forward strand.
GCCAGAATCAGCTTCATGTTCGGATAGGTCTCGCAGTAATGCTTGACCCAGTGAATGTTTTCCGGATCGGCCATCGCCCGCTTCTTGAAAACATGCAGCGTGATGAACCAACCCTCCTCGTGAGCGACCTTGACGAACGGCTCAGAGAGAAAATCGGGTATGCTCGCCTCCGGGTTAAACTTGCCCGACAGGGCGTAGGTGCGATACACCTTAAAGCCCTTCAAGCCCAGCCGCTTCACTTCCTGGCGGGCAAACTCCGGATCATCGTCCGGCTTTACCGTGTAGATACCGATCGTGCGGGTGCCGTCCCTCACCACCTTGGCGTTCCACTCGTTGGCCGCCGGCAGCAGTTCGGGCTCGGGAATCGAGGGAATAAAGTAACCACCCATGGTCCGCCCCGGGTGCAATCCCTCCTGCAACTTCACCCATTGGTCCCAACTGACAATATCCTCGTAATCATCCCACTGGGGCATCTCACTACGCCTCCAGCTGTGAGTGTGGGCGTCGAAAACCTTGTCGGGCAAGAACGAATCAATTTCACGCTCAAAGAACGCAATGTCATTTTCCAGGGGCAATCGCAACTGGCCTGGCTTAAGCATCGTTACTCCTTTGATACCGATCAGGTCAAACGCCGGAAATCCGCATGTCCCACCGGGCCGCGCAACCTCGATTCGGCGTCATGCTTGTCAGCGGCGTCGGCAAGGATGGGAAAGACTTCGTCCAATGCAGCGTAATACTCGTCGAGTATAGCATCGGTCATGGTGAAGTTGGGATAACAGTTGCCGGCGGCGATGATGCCGCGATCAAGCATTTCCTGGGTATAGAGCGTACCTAGTGCGGGGTTCTGGTCGCCGTAATCGAGGCCCATGGTCATCAGGCCGGGCCAGCCATTGACCTTACCACGCAACCCGTGCTTCTCGGCAAGGCGTTGCCAATTGTCTCGGATGAGTTTTCCGGTGGCAACGACTTTCTCCTGTACATTTTCTCGCTTCATCTTCTTAATGGTTGCCACCGCCGCCGCCGGCCCGATCCGCTCGGTGAAGTATGAACTGGAAATAAATGAATCCTGGGCCGCATCCATAACCTCTTTGCGACCGACCACGGCACCCATTGGAAATCCATTGGATAGCACCTTGGCATAGGTCACGATATCCGGCTCAACCCCCAGTTGCTGGTGAATACCACCAACATTGTGGCGGAAACCGATATTGATCTCATCAAAGATCAGTACCGCGCCTACCCGAGTGGCAATTTCCCTCGCCTTTTCCAGAAAACCCGGTTGCGGCTCGGTGAAACGCATTGGCTCCATGATGATCACGCCAATGTCCGCCCCATGCTCGGCAACGATCTTCTCCAAATCTTCTATGTGGTTGAAACGAAACGGCAAGATGGTCCCGGCAAGCGAACGAGGCACACCGCGAGGGCCAAGGCCGGGGAACAGGTGCCCGTCTAGTGCGCTGTCTTCGGCAAGATTGGCAGCCAGGTACCAGTCATGCCAGCCGTGATAACCGCAAAACGCCACCATCTGCCTGTCCGTACTGGCCCGGCCAATACGTACCGCCACGGCGTCGGTCTCGCCACCGCAACGGGCGTATCTGACCATATCTGCCCATGGATGAATCTCGCACAGCATCTTTGCCAGTTCCACCTCTTCCACCGCGTTAAGCGTGGACATGGAACCCGTGTCAATAACCGCCTTAACCGCCGCATTCACATCCGGATCGGCCGCACCAAGCAAGCACGTCGCACAACCGGCCGAGGTCATGTCAATCAGTTTCCGTCCGTCCAGGTCCCATACATAGTTGCCTTGCGCCTTGCTGTGATAGGTCGGCCACTGCTCGGGCAGCAATCGCTCCGGCCGCTTGCTAAGCAGATTAGTGCCACCTGGAATCAGTTTCTTGGCTTCTATATATAGTTCAGCGCCTGTGTTCTTGGACTGTGTTTCTAAAGTCACGGTAATGATCTCCTCAATTAAATTCAGCCCAATTCTGCTTTAAACTGACACTTCTCTTGAAATATTCTAACTGGTCCGTGCTACTTGGAATCATACCAGTTACGTGCCGGCTCAATCATATTTTTTCACACCTACACATACCAATATGGTCAAGAAACTTATTCGCTCCTTTAAATCAATACCACTGCCCACCATTCTACAACTCCAACCCCAGATATGCCGAGAAGCGGAACTGGGCCTGATAATAGTCTTAGCAACAATGCCGTGATACTGATAGCCACGCGTTGTAGTAAGTCTTTATGGATTTTGCTGGGGTTTTTTAATCCAGCAGGACCCCGGCATAGCCGACCACGCTTGACTCGTCGCCGGTGGTTGAGGCACTGTTACAGTAGTCGATCAACTGTGGCCGCAAGGCCGGCGATTGTTCCAACAAGGCCCGCATGATGATGCAGGCGGGAATCATTCCGCACATGCTGATATCGTTGTTGATGCAGGTATCGTAAAGTTTTTTAGGATCACCGCTGCACATGGCATCCAGCGCCATGTGGTCAAGTCGCCGGTTTTCCGGCTCGCCGGCGAAATGGTTCATGTCGCTGGAGATGACCAGAAGCGGTCGATCTCCGTCATTTTGTTGGCACTGGTCGCAGATACTAGCCAAGGCCTGGCCCAACAACTCGATATCCTCGTAGCGAGCATGGCCGATGACGATGGGCAGCACGGCAATGTCGGGGTTGAGATGGTGCAGAAAGGGAATGAGCACCTCGGATCCGTGCTCCACGCGGTGGGCCTGAGGTTCGCACTGGAGGCCGGGCACAGTTTTGGCCAAGTACTGTGCCCAGTCAGTGGCAATGGGCACGGTTGCGCCGGGAATATCCCAGGCATCGTGGCAAGCAACAGACCAGTTGGGACCGCCAGGTGTGTGGCGGGGACCGATGATGATGACACGCTTGGGCACTGTGGTACGGGCCAGCGTCTTGCCTATAGTATCTGCGCAAAACTGCCAGCCGGCATGGGGTAACATCACCGCCCTGCGAAATTGAGGTTGCTCGTCACCGGCATGAAGCCGACCAACGGCCATGTGTTGGGCAATGGCCTGCTTCATGGCATCCACCTGGCCGGGGTAAAACTGGCCAGCGCGTGCCGCCTTACGTATTTTTTCGCCAACAGGTTGCCGGTCGGCCTTGAAGTCCATCGCTTGATCTATAGTTGGGCTATCCTTGCCCTTCTCCCTTGTCACCGGACCCCTTACCGATAGTCATGGGCACACGCTTTCGCCCCCAACTGCCGCGGCCGCGATCGAACACGCCGGGGATCACTTCACCGCACAACCGACAACGGTTGCCGTCCATGTTGTAGGCACCCAGTTCGTACCAGTCACGCTCGATCAGCAACTCGCCGCAGCCGGGGCAACAGGTACTCTGCCGCTGCTTGTCGTGCACGTTACCGGCATAAGCGAACTTGATGCCGCAATCCAAGGCAATCTGACGGGCTTGGATCAGTGTTTCGTGTGGCGTGGCCAGGGTATCCTGCATCTTGTAATCGGGATGGAAAGCGGTGAAGTGTACCGGCACGTCGTCACCGAGGTGATCGACGATCCAGCGGCACATGTCCAGTGTTTCGTCCGGCGAGTCATTTTCACCGGGGATCATCAGGTTGGTGATCTCAAACCAAACATCGGTTTCATGCTTGAGGTACTTGAGCGTATCCAGCACCGGCTCCAGGTGGGTCTTGGTTAACTTGCGATAAAAGGTTTCGGTAAAGGCCTTGAGATCAACATTGGCCGCGTCCATCCACTGGTAAAACTCGACGCGTGGCTCGGGGCTGATGTAACCGGCGGTCACGGCAACGGTC
>CAUZAW010000120.1:0-8532 GCA_963577735.1 Phycisphaerae bacterium
GCGGCCAATCGATCCGGCTTCCTTCATGCAAGCACTTTATAGTGAAGGGTGGAAGGTAATATACTTGAGAAGGCAAAACAAAATAAAACACGCGTTATCCAATACCTTGGCTGAGCACAGGGGGGCCTACCATAAATACGAAGACACGAAGGAAGACTTGAAGATATTCATAGATTGCGAGCGTTTTCTTAAACGGGTAAATAATAGAGTGCGCATTGAGGCGGTGGAAAAGGAAGCCTTGGCGAATATCGAATATCACGAAGTGGTTTACGAAGACGACCTTGAGGTGTCAGCGGAACACCAGGGGACAGTAGATAGGTTGCTTGCTTATCTTTCATTGGAACAAAGAGAAGTGACTACTGACCATAGAAAGGTTAACACGATGTCCATGGAAGAGTTAATATCCAATTACGATGAGTTTCGTGACTGTCTAAATGGACATGGATGGGGGCATTTTCTTGATTAAATCGCTCCACGAGTGGCACCAGTCCCTATGCTGGTGGCTGCTCCTGCTCTTCTGTGGCTGGCCGGGTGTTTGCTTGGCCGGACAACCCGTACAACAATCTAGTCAAGTGATAGGCCGCCGGTATCATAAGCGGTTGGTTGGAGACGGTATGACATTTGCATGAACGGTAAGCCACGGCGGTAGGCACTGTTCCTGCCGGGATTAAGTGGACCACGTGAGCCACTGGTCATTGTCGGTAGTTACAGTTCATTGCCAAACGCAAGGGTTAGGATCAGCTCATGAAAATAGGACTCTTTAGCGACGGCCTGCCGGATCTGCCATTCACAGAGTTTCTCGATTGGTCTGTCGGCCAGGGGATCGAGGCGGTCGAGATCGGGACCGGCGGATTTTCAGGCGCGCCGCACTGCGACGTGGACCAATTGCTGGGTGACGGGGGGGCGCGGCGCGATTTTATGGAGGCGATCGATAGCCGCGGCCTGTTGCTAAGCGCTCTCAATTGCAACGGTAATCCGCTGGATCCTCATCCGCAGCGGGGTGAGGCGGACTCCCAGGCCCTGGCCAAGACGATCCAACTGGCAGGAAAGCTGGAGTTGGGCACGGTTGTCACCATGAGCGGTTGCCCGGGAGACCCGAGCGGAAGCCCTTACCCGAACTGGGTGACTCACCCGTGGCAAAAGCAGTTCATCGAGATTTCCGAGTGGCAGTGGGAGCAAGTGATCACCCCCTACTGGCAGGAGACCGGTAAATTGGCAGCCGATCACGGCGTGAATATCGCCATCGAGATTCATCCCGGCCAGTCTGTGTACAACACTCGCACCCTGTTACGCCTTCGGGAGATCGCCGGGCCCAACCTAGGCGTCAATTTCGACCCCAGTCACCTGTTTTACCAGGGAATGGATCCGATTCTCGTCATCCGTACCCTTGGCGGGGATTGCATCTTCCACGTTCACGCCAAAGACGTGCGTATCGATCCCTACGAGATGGCTCTCAACGGCGGCATCGACCTACGTCCCTTCCAAAATCTCAATGAACGGTCCTGGGGCTATCGCACGTTGGGATTCGGCCATGACGATCGTTGGTGGCGCGATTTTGTCAGTGCCCTGAGGTCCGTCGGTTACGACGGAGTGTTGAGTATCGAGCACGAGGATATGTTGATGAGCGCGCGCGAGGGGATTGTCAAGAGCGTAGATTTCCTCCGGCCCATAGTGATGACGACGATGCCGGAAGAGACGCCGGCCTGGTTTCTGTGAGCATAGGAGCGCAAACATCCGTAGCACGGCAACCTGAGATCGAACCCAAGGCGGGTCGTATCCGCCAAGAGATCCCAAGCGGATGAAGAGATTGTGAACATGAATCGCCCGCCTCGTTGCAGCGACGTCAAGTCACAGTTCGACCGTGACGGTTTCGTGGTGGTACGTGGCTTTTTCGATGCTGGCCAGGTACGTGAAATCCAGGATGAACTGGATCGGTATATCAAGCAGGTGGCGCCGGATATTCCGCAGGGATTCGTCATGTATGAGGATACAGACGACCCCCGAACACTCAAGCAACTTGCTCACGTCGGCGACTATGATGCGTGGTTAAAGCAGTTTCTCTCTGCCGGCCGCCCGGTCGAATTGGCGGAGGTTCTGCTGAATGGCCCCGTCAGCCTCAGCGAGTTGGAATGGTTCAACAAGCCGCCGCAAGCTTCACAGCCAACGCCGGCACACCAGGATGGCTTCTACTTCAAGATAGAACCCAAGGAAGCGGTCACGATGTGGATTGCGCTGGATAAAGTTGATGATGAGAACGGATGTATCCGCTATGTAGCCGGTTCCCATCGAGATGGGTTGCGCGCACATCAGCCCAGCTCGGTGCTTGGTTTTTCACAATCGCTTGTTGATTATGCGCCGGCCGACCGCGACAGGGAAGTACCCGTTCACGCGGAGCCGGGCGACTTGCTGGTCCATCATTGTTTGACCATCCATAGCGCCGATGCAAACCGCAGTGATCGCGATCGCAGGGCGATGGCGGCGATCTATTATTCATCCCGGGTCACTGAAGACGTCGAGGCCTATGAGGCCTACCTGCGTTCATTGCACGAGGACTGGAAAAAAGCGGGCAAGATCAAGGGTTGACGGCGGCGGTCTGTGGGGCTCCGGTTGTCGTTATGTGCGTAGCGTGGGCCGGGGGCCAATGAATTCAGTCCCAGCGCCGTTGACGCAGCCATTTTGGTGCGAGGCGTATGCGCCTGGGATAGACTACGTTGCCACGCATGACATGTAGTCCTACATCCCCTGTTTTTATCCGTGGTCCATCTGCTGGGTGAACAAACCGGCAGCCCAGATTGACATGCTGCTTGCACATGCTGCAAGAAAACTTTAACTGACATCGTGTGCCACCGCTTACGATTTTATTTGCCGTACCTAGCAGTGTGGCCGGTCCTTGAAGGGAACAGCTTTCATGAATGATCGACTCCATTGGCGACCAGGCAAACCCCGCGCCTGGGAGATCGAGTCTCAAGAGATTGAGCTTGACGACTTTATCGAAAGGATCATCGTGGTCAGTGACCTGCACGCCTACCGGGAGCCGCTCGCGGCCGTGGATGCATACCTAGATACGCTCAACGAGGCTTACCGGGTCGTGGTCAACGGGGACCTGTTCGAGGGTGGGGTCGATGCTCCGACCACGATCGACTGGGTCCGCGCCCGTGCATCGGGCCGGACCACGTGGGGCAACCATGACAGCCGCATCTTCGCCTACTTGGCCCAGGAAACCGATCAGGATCCTCCATCCCAGTGGAAGCAGGATGGAGAACTGGGAAGCTATAAGACACTCAGTGCCGAGCAGCTTGAATTCGTTGCCGAACTCCCAGATCAATTGATGATACGCTGGCGGGGCAGGACCATTCGTATCCTGCACGGTCATCAGAACCCGGGTAATCCCGGTTACACCCCCTGGATGGCCACCCCCGACCAACTCATGGAACTGTTCCACGATTCGCAGGTGGACCTGACGGCCATCGGGCACACGCACTATCCATTCGTTCGCCAGCGGGGCGGGTCCTTGCTGGCTAATTCCGGTTCTGTTGCAACGCCGATCTATCGATGGCGCGATACCGGTCCCATCCACGACCGTTGTGCGGACGGCGACTCGGTTTCGGATGACGGTGCTTACTCCAGTTTTCTTAGCATCAAACAGGGCGGGGAAGCATTGGCGGTAGAAATCGTGCGTTTCAACGGACTTCTGGACCGTTACACCCACTACAGCGACCTGAACATGCTGATGTTGGCGCGAAGGGAATTGATCTTGAATGCTTTTTTGGATCTTAAGAAAATGGGCAGGGGATAGCCGGGGAGGGGTAAGTGATCAGTAACAAGCGATGCGGTGGCAACCCGAAGGGCAGGGGATGGCCATGATACAGGTAGATGTTGAGCAGTTCATGGAGGATGGTTTCGTCGTTCTGCGAAACGTGATTGATCAGGGTGATCTGGACTCACTGCGGGCCGGGGCCGAAATCATGGTGCAGCGCGAGTGGCCAGGCGGGGTTCCCGACGGTCATTTTCAGCCCATGATGAGAGGCTTTCGCCAGCACGTGGACGACTCGACCGCCCACATGATGGAGTTGCTGGTGAACGAGAATACGCTGGGCGTGGCCCGCCAGCTCATGCCCCGTGCCGAATTCGTCTGTCCCCAGTACCTCTTCATGATCCTGAACCCAACGCGGGAGATGGGCCCGTGGTTCTGGCATCGTGATTTTAACCCCATTACGAAGGGGCCACTGGAAGGGATGGTCCGGGACTTTGAGGCCAACGGTCCGGCGTCAGTCCAGATGAACCTCGCGTTGTACGATGACAAGGTGCTCTGGGTCGTGCCCGGTAGTCACAAACGTCCGAACACCGACGAGGAAAACGCGCGATTGGCGTCGGTTCCCCACAGCTATGAGCACGGCCAGCAACCGCAGGGTGAAAAGCGCCACACGCCGCTGCCCAACAGCATCTGCGTCGACCTCAAGGCAGGTGACGCCGTTATCTACAAGAACACGATTCTGCACTGGGCCAGTGACTACACGTCGAAGGTGATGCGTCGCTGCATCCTGTTGGGATATCGGTGTTTCTCCGGGCCACGGTTCTATTATGAGGGTTTGCCCCTTGACTTGGGCTTTACCAAATACCTGTCGCCACAGTCACGTGAAGTGTTCGAGCGGGGGGTGGCGTTGCACAATGGGGAGTTGGATACCGTCGAAGCAATCTACCGTGCGGTACTTGATCGTGACGAAACGGGTTTTCACGAGTTACTGGCAAAATTGCATCCCGGCGCACCGGCCCGGCTAACCTGCCTGACCCACCTGTGCAAGTTCGTCCAGCGCAACATGGATGCTAGGGATGCAGAGTACGGCCCGCGTTTTACCGACGACGAGTTCGATCTGCTCTGGAAGCGCTTCACGCCACTGGACGAAGCGCTCAAGGCCGATCAGCAGCAATACGAGCCGGGATACCAGCTTCCCGGACCGACCCGTTACCGCATTTACGAGGTGCCGCCTGACTTCGGAGTCGACCAGTTCGTAGCCAGTTGGAATGACATGTGAGCGCTCGCGGCGAATGTCTAGGCGACGTCCAGTTTCTTCTTGATCAGGCAGACAAGATCCTGGCTTGTAAAAGCGCGGCGACGATAGAATAGGTAATAGCGTGGCCGTGGGCGGCGACCTTTGCGCGGAAGCCCGCAGCCTAGGCTGTTGGAGTGGCACTGAAATGAAAGGCAAAAAAACAGCACTTGTATTTGTAGGCATACTTCTTGGGGTCTTGCTCCTGTAAGGTGCCGTCCGCCTATTTCTTCTAGGCAAACCGGTTAATACCTATTGAGCACTTAAACGGCCCCAAACCCTAATGGTGCCGTCCCCCCCGTCTTGGTCAACACGGGCCGGTACGCATCACCCGGGCGATTTTACCAGGACAACCGGTGCCCGTCGCCCTGACGAACTACAAAGTTGACCGGCTTGGGATGGGTCTCCACGCGGCCGTCGCCGTAAAGGGCATTGGTTTCGCGGAAAGGCGGTGTAAAGGCTGCCGCGTTGACCGACGTATTCCCATGGGCGATACGGCCGGGATGTTGCCAGCCTAGATTCCCATAACGCACGGTACAGTCCCAAGAGGCGGCACAGCCGTTCGAGTCGACGACCAGCGTGTTTCTCGACTCAAACGGGTGGTCGCGCGGTTGTGTGTTGCCGAGGTTGCCCGATTCAGTGAAGAGATAGGAATCGCTTACGGCCGCTGCTTCTGCGTGTCGATACATGGCCCACCAATCGTACCCGACGCTGTAGTGGAGCCCGTTATAGACGTAATCGTTCCCGTATCCGTTCTCGCCTGGCCCGATGCTGTCTTCGGGTGTGGGATAACCGCTGATGGGACAATAGAAAATCCTCGTGTTGCCACCGGCCAGATCCTTTAGCATCTGGCGGTTGTCGATCCCGTACGATGGGCGGTAGGCCCACCATGTGCCCGACGAGACGGGGTACTCGTCGTTCTCATCGGTTGCGTAAGCCGATAGGCCAATACCAATTTGCTTCAGATTGCTGGAACACGTGATCAGGCCCGCATGGCGTTTGGCTTCCTTCAAGGTTGGCAACAGCAGGGAGATCAGCACCGCGACAATGGCGACGACGACGAGCAGTTCGATGAGGGTGAAGGCGTTGAGTCGATGGCGGTTCACGTCACATGCTCTGGTGTGGTGATCTGATTGGTTCTTGCGGGGCATGCTGCTTTTTAACGTCATATGGCTCCATACCACGCAGTATCCCAAAAATTCTTACAGCAAGGGATTAAGACGTATTGGCATCACCCGAGAAAAAAGTGTTGGCCAGGGCACCGAGGGCAGTATCTTCGTGCCGGCACCATGGACACCGGCGTCTGATCGCGCCGAGATTGTCGTGCGGCGCCGCCCTTGAAAGGCTACATCGCCCTGCTGGCACCAGTCTTGGATGATTGAATATATGGTTGTTTTGCCAGATCGCCATCAACGTATTAGCCCGCAGCCAAAGCAGAGTTGCAACATGACGCCCGTGTCACGGTCGCCAGTCGAGTTATGGTACTCAGCTAAGAGATTGATGCGGAGTCGGACGTCACGACGGACCGCATAGGAAAGGGTGCCGAATAAGGCCCCCTTGGTTTGAACGCTCAAACGGTCGCCATATGGTTCTTCATAGCGTAAGCTGTGGGTCGCACCTAACGTCCATTTGGGGTGGGCATACCACTCAAAACTATTGAGCATGTTCAACAGAAATCGATCCTCATCGCCACCTGATCGGTTTTCGCCTACTGAGAACTGGTTGACAACTTTCCACAACTCCTGGTGCTTGTAAATCCAATCCGCGCCAACGCGGTAGACGCTGGTCAAGTCACTATTGGTAGTTGCAGCACCATTGGTTCGCTGGATTTTGCCGCCGAGGGCAAACAGGCCGGCCTCGCTGATCTTGAAGGTCGGCGAACCGACGCGGCTTGTGAGCAGCCACCCACCGTGATAGTCCCATGTGTCACCTTTACCCATCGTGGCAGAAAGCTCCAGATCGAGATCGTTGGACACAGGCGTCTTTGCAAATATCCCGGTATCGCGGCCGAAGCTTAAGTCCAACCCGGCCTGGTTGGGCATGAACGCGTGACTGGGATCAAGCCTCGGATTATGTCCATATGGAATTGACTTATGCCCGAGCCACAGGTTGGTGCGGTCCCATTTTGTGGCGAACTTTACCCAGGTATCCAACGGCCTCAGCCGTACATCAAACCGCTCCTGCTGATGCTCCTTGGGTTCGATCTCCACCGCAAACTTCATATTCCAGCTAGCCGGTTCTATTAACTTCGCAAAACCCCGCTGTTGATGTATCTCGTCCTTGACGAACCATTCCAGAGACAACTGTGTTCTCGCTCCTCGATCAGCTAGACCCCAGTGGTCGCCGGGCTCATTGGTGTCATATCCCCCGTGCAGATTGAGCTGGGGGTAGAAGAAAATATTTTGCGGTTTTTTCAGCCGAACCGAAGACTCTTGACCAGACGCGATAACGACAAGTATCAAGCTGAGCAGCACAGCTTGATAACCAATGTCCAATTGCCTCAGTTTTAACAAGGTGCCACACCTTATCGAAGGAGCATGTGCGGTCAAAGGCCAGGAAATTGCTTTTGCCATATTTCCCATTTGGCCCTGGCTCGGATCCACGCCGTTCCACTAGGATATCAATTATAAAGTTTCCCCACGAAAACCAAGTAAAACCCTCTCCCCCTTGGCCTAGCACGAGGCGCATTCGCCATGTACGCATGCACGAACTCGATGTTGACCACTAGGTCGGGCGTGATACTGATCGGAGGAAGATTCCCGGGTATTGCGGTACAGGCGAGCTTCGATGACGGAATGACGTGGCGGTGCTGCCAGATTGACACCGCCTTATGGGCCAATGGTTCAATGTACGAGATTGAACCTGACGTGGTGCTGTTCGTATACGGTGGCTTGAATGAGCCGCACCAACTGCGGTATCAGGTGTTGAGGGTGACGGCGTTCGGACTGGAGCCCGGACCGGTCGTGCGTGGTGTGTTACCAGGTGAATAATGGAACGGATAAAATCCGCTCTCGGCCATTGGATCACGCGAGGATTTATTCTACGCACAAATACTCGGTGAGGTAATTTGATCACTCCCCGCGGCTTTTTGTTCACCTCCCTTGTGAAGTACGATTAATGTTGAATCGCTGCCCCTTCCCGATACATGGCCAAGATACACTCGAGAGGCACATCGGTCATGATCGTGTTGGAGGGGGCCAGTATGAGTCCGCCGTCCGCGTTCAATTGGCCGATGTGGGTTTACATGGATTTATCACCTTTTGCAATGATTAATAGTCATATAACCGTCTCCGGATTCGCACCCGGTCAACTGTTTCATCATCTATTTGTACTCTGGCTACCCACACCGGCAATATTCTCTCGTAAGTAACCAGGTAGATTACAAGGACCTGCCGATTAATTGACTCCCAACCCATATAAACTTTTTCCAGTCCCTTTTTCTGATTATTGACCCAGTGCCCCGTCTTGCTATCCAAGAGCATGA